>SUWC01000003.1 GCA_015061665.1 Lentisphaerota bacterium | reverse complement strand
ACGACCTTGGCCGCCAGACGGCGACACGGCAGACCAACTACGCCGCGCAAGTCGGCCTCCCAGTTACTCGTACTCGCTATGACCAGCTCGGCCGTGTCAAGGCCCGTGTCGACCAGCTTGGCAACACGACCTCCACGACCTACAGTCCAGACGGGCGAACCGTGTTCGTCCGTAACCCCAACACCTCGACCCGCATCACCACTCGCTCGGTCTCTGGCGACACGCTCTCCATCACCGGCACCGCCGTCACCCCCGAGTTCCACACCTACGGCATCCTCCCCGACGGCACCCGCTGGTCGCGCACCGTCCAGGGCGAAACCGCTGATTCTCCCCGTTTCACGCGTCGCTACGAAAACCTCCTCGGCCAGACAATCCGCGAAGAGCGCTCTGGCTTCCGCGGCGCGGTGCTTGCAACGACCCACATCTACGATTCCCTCGGTCGCCTCGTCTCAACCTCTGCCGACTACGAGCCAACGACCAAGTACACCTACGACCTTCTCGGCAACCGCACTGCGACAACACGCTTGGTAGGGCTCGCTGTCCCCAGCGCGCCGCTGGGAGGGCCGACCTCTGTGTCGGCCGAGACGGAATGGCGTAAAACCGAAACGCTCGCTTCTTTCATTCTCGACGACTCCATCGTCTGGCTCACGCAAACCAACATCGTCTCCTGTTCCGATGCCGCCATCGCGCCGCTCCTCACTTCCTCCGAGCGCCAACTCACTGGCCTCACCCCCGCGCTTCCCGCTCGTTCGCGTTCGACTGACATCCGCGGCAATGTGACTGAAAACGAGACTCTTATAGGTTCGGCGATTGTTGCCTCCCGGCAAACGCTTCCATACGCAACCAACAAGCCGCTTTCGGTTTCCCGTTATGGTGTCTCCATGATGGATGTTTCCGTTTCTGCCGTCACTAATACAGTCGCCTACGACTCTCTCGGCCGCGCAATCTCTCACACCGACGGTCGTGGCAACACACGCCACACCGAGTACAACTCCCTTGGCCAACAATCCGCATCCATCGATGCCCTCGGCAACCGCACAACCTACGCCTACGACCAGTTCGGCAATCTCGCTTCGGTCACCGATCCTCTCGGCCACGCCACAATCTACGAATACGATCTCCGTGGCCGCAAGTCCTATGAAGGTGGCGCAACCTACCCTGTGCGCTACACATACAACATCTTCGGCAACAAGACCACGATGATGACCTATCGCAACGAGTCGATAGGACCTGACTCAGGTGATTTAACTACTTGGCTCTACGATGAAGGTTCTGGTTGTATGACGAACAAGGTCTACGCTGACGGTAAAGGCCCGACGTATAGCTATACGCCTTATGGCAAACTCTCTCGGCGCACATGGGCGCGAGGAATCGTGACGGATTATACGTACGACGGTTGGAACAATCTTACGAACACCGTATACTCCGATGACACCCCATCCGTTTCGCTATTCTACGACGCAATGGGACATCAAGTAGAAGCCCATGACGCAGCTGGTGTGACAACCCTCCTCTATGACTCCTTCGGCTCGCTTACCAATGAAACCGTGATCGGCGTCGCTGGCACGAACACGATCATACGCCATTGGGATAACTATGGCCGTTCACAAGGCTACAGTTTGGTAGGGCTGGCAGCCCCCTGCCAGCCGCAGCGCCAGTCCACCCTCGCCTACGATTCCGCCACCGGCCGTCTCGCGTCGATGCTCGCCGACGGAAGCGAAACTTCGTTTGTGTGGAACTATCTTGACGGCTCCGATCTCAAGTCCTCCCTCGCTTACCCCAACGGTCTTACCGCCACTTGGACTTATGATGCCAACAACCTGTTGCTTCAGGTCTGCAATGCGACTCCGACCAATATCATTTCGCAGTACGATTACACCTATGATGCTGCTGGTCGCCGTGTCGCTTGCGGGAAGTCCGGAAGCGCATTCGCGAAGAACGACACTCTCTCGTACGGCTACAACAATCGCAGTGAATTGACAAACGCCGTAGCTGCCGTTGACTCAGACTACCGCTACGCTTACGACTTCGACGACATCGGCAACCGCGAGACATCGTCCGAACGCGGAACCAATTCCGTCTACACGGCTAACTCGCTTAACCAGTATACTGTCGTCGATGATTTCATCCCCCAGTTCGATGACGATGGCAACCAGACCCTCATCAAGACCGTGACTGGCATCTGGTCAGTCACCTACAATGGCGAGAATCGTCCGGTGCGCTGGAAGAGCGGCGATGCCGTCATCACGATGTCCTTTGATCGAATTGGACGGCGTGTAGCGAAGAACGAAAGGCGGTTCGTTTATGACGATTACCTTCAGATCGTAGACAACAACGGCAATGCATATGTCTGGGATCCGACTGAGACTGTTGCAACCCGACCGCTCACGTGGACCAAGCACCAATCACCAACTATTAGCTTCTACACTCATGACGGCAACAAGAACGTGAGTGATGTGGTCGACGTCAACGGAACAACTACGGCGCACTATGACTATGCTCCGTTCGGCGCGGTGATATTTTCCTCTGGAGATTCCTCCGCCGCGAATCCATGGTGCTTCAGTTCTGAATTTTCCGAAGCCGACCTTTACCTCGTCTACTACAACTATCGCCAATATGATCATGTGGCGGGAAGGTGGTTAAGCAGGGATCCGGGGGGAGAGGCATCTGGGTTGAATTTGATTGCTTTCGTGAAAAATACAATTTCAATCGACTTGCTAGGCCTTGAAGACTGCTGTTGCAAAGTTTGTGTTTATTCCGCTATTAAACGAACTCACTCCGGCCCTGGTCCTCTTTCTCTTAGCGGAGGCTGGAGTGGCCATACTTGGTTCCAAGTAGAGGGTTGTAATACAGATGAAAATGGTTTTGTTGATGTTGATGAGGAGAATACTTTTTCATTCGGTCCTATAAGTGGAGGAAATAGTAAGGAGGCTCTCGAAATAGGTGTTCCGTCAGGTTATTGGGATGTTTCCACATATTCTAATTTGAAGGAGTATAAGGTTGTGAAAAAATGCTATTCGCTTGATTCGAAAAAATGCAAAGCAATCAAAGATAGCATGGCTAAGTGGTATCAGCCCAACTTTTCGCTTTCAACTTATTGTACTACAGAGACCGTGACGTTCTTGATAGGACACGGCATAGATGTTCCAAAAGGGGAGGGCGAGATTGAAGTAAGTATCTTTATCCCTAATCAAAAGTGTCCAAATCCTAAGGATATGGCTGATCAATTGCTGAGTAAAGGGGGTGTTGAACTAAAGGCACCCTCTCCGACAAGTTCAACGGCTAAGGGAGGCGATAAGAAATGAAACGGTTATGTATCTTGGCATTTGCTTTCATTATTGGTTGCGATGAGCCAATAGCCCCGGAATATCCAATTCGCGTCTCATGGTGCAAACTACCATACACGAAGGGTAATCCCAACCCTGATTTCATGGGGAAAAGTTATTACGATCAAGAAGTGTATCTATCCGAGCAAGGCATTGTTTGCCCGTTTAGCATTGTTCACGGAGACTCTGACGGCAAGTCCGATCCACATACTCATTTGCTCGTGTCGTTTCATGATGGTAGAAGCACTATCTGGTGGCGGACTCCGCAAAAAGGGGCGCTAATTGCCTTGCACACTGCGCGAGAGAGTGAGCGGGAATTGTTTAGAATAACATGCGATTGGCGGGATAATTCCAGCTCGAACCGGGAAGCCTGTCCTGTCGTGGAGCGGATTACTAATGACGAATTTTCTATGTGTGTGACAAATGGGTCTGTGAATGCGACTAGAGTCATTGAAGTGAATGGCAACCGGTTGGTTGTCGGAGGATATGGCTTTTTGAGGGGGTACGAGATGACAGGGGTTGTAGACAGAAGGTACTATAGTGCGAAGCTAACCATGTGAATGATAGCCTGAAAAGGTCAGAACATTTTGTATAAGTATCACTGCATATACTTGACTATAGGCGATGGCATTATTGGGATTGCGCGAACAGCAAGATGATTAGACGGAAGATAGTGGTTGCATTCGGAATTGCGCTTCTGATTGCGGCGGCGGTTGTGGTTGCTTTGCGCGAGCGCCGGCAACCATTGCCGTCGCCGGAGGTGCCGGTGGCGCAGACGCCAGCCGATGTGCGCGTCAAGGCGGTGGAGCGGAAGACGGGGCCGGTGGAGCAGGGTGAGGTGGCCGCGGCGTCCGCCGCTGTCGCCATCGTGTGTGGCATGGACGAGGCGACCGCAGACCTCTACGAGGCGCGGAATGACGCGCTCAGGTCGATTGCGGAAGACAAAAGGGTCGGGCTTTTCTGTATAAGTTTTACTGTATATGCTCGACTGTAGATTGCTGAGAAGTTGAGCTGTGAGGCTTTATGAATTGTAAGATGAAATTTCGGATAACAGTAATTGCCTGCGGGACTGCGCTGCTGATTGCGGCGGCGGTTGTGGTTGCGATTCGCGAGCGGCAGCCGGCACTGCCGATGCCGGAAGCATCGGTGTCGCAGACGCCCGCCGAGGTGCGCGTCAAGGCGGTGGAGCGGAAGACGGAGACGGTGGATCATGAAGTCGTCGAAGCGTCTGCTGCCGTCGCAATCGTCTGCGGGGCGGATTCCGCGACTGCCTACCGATACGAGGCGCGGAACGACGCGCTCAGGTCGATTGCGCGACGGAGGGATTTGGCGAAAGATGATGTCGCGGCGTTGATGGCGTATCTGCGCCGGGCGGACGATGCGATGCGGGTCGAGCGAGTGGCTGCGCTTAAGAATGACGTGATGAATTTGTTGCGGCGTCAGGAGCCGATGGTGGAAGGATTAGCGGAGACGTTGATGGCGATGATAGAGGGAAATATCGGGCCGGGTAGGGCTGGCGTTCCATCGCCAGCCGCGGTCGTCGATGGAACGGCGACCCTACCGGCGCGGTCACGTGATACGGACGGCGATGGAACGCCGTCCCTACCGGGTAACACCATACATCCGCCGGTTGTGATCGACTACTGTATTCAGCATTTGGGGGCGATGGTGAATGAGTTGGATGACGAAAGACGGGCGCGTGTGCGCGGAGTATTGGTGAAGGCGGCACGCGAGAAGACTAAGCCATACGCAGGGACTGCGCTCTATTCGCTCGCGGAGGACAAGCGAGCGACTGCTGCGGAAGAAGGGGTGCTGAAGCGGCTGACGCTCGCGCTCTGCAAGCCTTGCGCCCACAACGGCGCGCGCATCGCGGCGATACAGCTTGCGGGGCAGCGAGGATACGTCGAGGTTCTGCCGGTCTTGCGCGAGACGCTTTCTGGTGAAAAGCGCGACGCCGTTCTCGACACGGTCTGCATCGGCTCCATCGGGCTTCTTGGCAACGCGGATGACATCGCGCTTATAGAGCGCTTCAAGGGCGACGCACGGCGCTCTGCCGCGGTCGAGGCGGCGATAAAGCGGATAAAGGGTCGGGAGGAAGTCGGTGTTTTTAGACAAGGATTTAGCTCAGACAATGAGAATCAGCACTAATAATATGAGTGGCATCTATGACTGTCAACAGGGCTGGAGTGCCCGTGTTGACTGGGGGAAGCGGCGTCCCGCCGCTTCTGAAACGAAGAACTCTTTCGTACTGCCTCGAAGCGGCGGGACGCCGCTTCCCCCAGTCATCGCAGATAACTGCAGTCTGCGCAAAGCGGTTTTCTCTTGCATAGTTTGGTTTTCAATCCTTTCTGCGATTGCATCATCACGTCTGTCCATCCCACCTGAAGGCGTGGTGTTCGGCGAGATTGCCGCAGGCGAGGCACTGGAGAAGTCTATTGACCTTCTTAACGTCTCATCCGCGCCTATCGCAGTTTCACTGGTTAAGCCATGTTGTGGTGCGGAAGCTACATTGTCGGCTATGCGCATTGCTCCAGGCACAACTACGACGCTTTCGGTCTCGCTCAAGCCGCAGCTGCCTGGAGAGTTCTCGAAGTCCGTCCGCATCTACTGCGATGACCCAGAGTCTCCAATCTACGTAATCCCCGTTACAGGCTCTGCCGTTGAATCTGAGTCGGTCACCGCAGCCTCGCGATGGACGCTGCCGACTGTCGTCCTCGCCGGTATCGTCGACGGATTCAACCCGTGTTCGTTCGCCATCATGATCTCGCTTGCCGGTATCCTCGCCATCGGTGGACGCAAACGCCGCGCTCGCATATTGGGTGGCCTTGCTTTTTGCGTGGGCTCGTTCCTTACCTACATGCTCATGGGTCTCGGGCTTATGCAGGCACTGAAAGCTTTGGCGGGGCTACATGTTGTCCGTGACATCGTGACGGCCATTCTCGCTCTTTCGCTCTTCATTCTCTCGTTCCTCAGCTTCCGTGACGCAGTCAAGTTCCGCAAGATACCTGTATTTTCCGTCGTAACTCTGAAGCTGCCCGAACCTGTGAAGAATCTTATACGACAAATCGCGATGTCCAGCTGGAGCGGTCCGACTGTCGTTCTCGCAGGGCTAGGCTGCGGCTTCCTGATCACGCTGCTCGATTCGCTCTGCACTGGACAGGTCTATGTGCCGGTCCTTGCGCTCATCTCGCGCGAGCCTGGTGCGTGGCGTTCATTCGTGCTCCTTGTCGTCTACAACCTCGCCTTCATCGCGCCTCTTGTTGCAGTGTTCGTCTTGGCTTCTAAAACAACCGATGCCTTCCAGATGGCGCAGTGGTCGTCGCGCAACGTCATCCCCGCGAAGATCGCCCTCGGCGTCGTCTTCGCGGTGTTGGGCGCGATCTTGCTGCATGTCGCATTGAGGTAGGGGGCCGGGATGCTGAAGTACAAGAGTGAAGACGTCGTCAAGGAGCTTGTGTGTGAAATACGGGCTGGGGTGTTCAAGTCCGATTTCTCATTCCCGTGCGACCGTGACATAGCGCAGCGGTTCGGCGTTTCGCGAGCAACCGCAAGGGAGGCCACGTCCTGCCTGAAGTCGGCAGGCCTTATAGCAAGCCGCAGGGGCGCAGGGACGTTTCTTGCACCGCAGGCGGGCAGGGGCTCTGGGATAATCGGGGCGGTCCTCTGCGACAGCGCCGCAGTCTCGGCGTTCCGCGAAGCTGGCGGCGAAATCGCGCGGTCGGTGTCCAGTCGCGGCTATTCGCTGTCCCTGCATGACTGCGTCTCGCCGTCCCGGCAGAAGACGTTCGCCGAAGTGAGGAGGGCGGTGAGGAATCTCGCCGCCATGGGCGCGCTGGGCATGGTCTACGAGTCCGTCGGGATGCTCTTCGTAGATGGCTCGGAGAACTGCGCGGGCATGGAGCAGTCCCCGACAGTCGTGGGCATTGTGCCAGACATGAAGAGGATAGCCGGTCGTGCGGTCCGGTATCTTGTCAACCACATCGCGCATCCAGGGAGGTCGATTGTCGTGGATCTGATTCCACCGCTGATCGGCTGATTCAAGAGGCTACAGGGTCAGACGTTTGACCCCATTGGTTCGAATATTGTATAATATGCGGCATGAAACCGATGCTTATGCCCATGGTGTTGTTTGTTTTCACGATTGTCGCGGCGGGGGCTTTTGCCTGCATCGATTCAAGCCTTGTCGGGGCGGCGCTTCCGGGAATACGTGCGGAAGCCGGACTCTCGGCGTAGGCAGAGTCGGCCTTCATGGCGCTCTATCTCGTCGGACTTGCGCTTTCGACCGCATGGACGGGCTGGTGCCTTCCGCGCATCGGAGATAGACGTACTCTCGTCGTTGGCATGACGGCCGCGGTCGCGGGATGCATTGCGGTGGCGTTCTCGGGCGGTTGGATCCCCGGGCTTCTGCTCGGACGATTTGTACACGGCCTGGGCGCTGGGGCCGTATTCGTCGTCCTTCCGTATATGATAGCTGGGAGAAGCCCGGAGGCAATCAGGGGGCGCCTCGGCGTCTTCTTCCAGTTGATGGTTACGGCAGGGCTCGCCCTTGGTTCGGCCGTCGGCCTTGCGGCGACGCGCTTCCTCGCCTCGGAATCGGCCTGGCGTGCGGACTATCTCGCGTCCGTGCCGTTTGCGGTTCTTGTCGGATTCCTCGCCTTGCGGCTTCCGAAGTCCGTCCCGCATTCCGCGCCAGTTGCGCAGCCCGCCGCAGACGGCGTCCGTGCGCGGCCTTCCGCTCGTGTCCTGTTGGCCGTCGCGATTCCGGCGCTCGTCCCTGGCGAGCTGCTGCCCGAGGAGTCGTGCAGCTGGGGGCTTGCGCTCGCGGCTCTTGGCAGCCACGTCGCGTCCTGCGCCGTCGTCGCCGCCTACCAGCCCGCGGCGCGTGCCTTCGGGCCGGGTGCGGTGCTGTGTGCGTTCTCCTGCCTCTCCGCAGGCTCGACGGTCCTTTTCGCGTGCCTTCTCCCCGAGACGCGCGCTGGCCGTCGTCAGGAACCCGGAGGCTACAGGGTCTGACATGGTTGAGGGTCTGACATGGTTGCCACAGTAAATTACCACAGTAGCGGGAGTTTATGATATACTGTTCGGCATGAGACGTTGCAGGATAAATCTTCCCAATCGTTGCTATCACCTGCGCGCGTACACAGAGTGCGTAATGATGCTGGCGGAAAGCGGTTACGTGGACGCCAACCCCGTCAACGCCGGGATTGTGGACTGGCCGGACGGGCATGAATTCGAGCTGGCGCGGGCGAACAAGCGTCCGGACTGGCGCGGCAAGACATTTGCGGCTGGGATTGAGACGCCGGGGTATATACCGCAGGTCATCGCGAAGGGCGACGACGTCCGCGCAGTCAGGCTTATGCAGCTTCTTCAGTGGGAGCCGAAGTCGCCGGCATATCTGCGCACGACGCTTGGTATCGCGAGCCGGGAGTACTTCACGAAGGCGTATCTCCGTCCGCTGATGGAGACGGGGTTGATTGAGCGCAGCGACCCCGTGCACCCAAACTCGCCGCAGCAGAAATACGTCTTGACGAAGGACGGCAGGCGGCGAATCGAAAGGGTTGCGCCGCTATGACAAGGAAAACCTACTGTGGCAATTTACTGTGGCAATCAGGTCTGACCCTGTTGGCTCTCATCAAATGCCCTAAAGTTGGGGAAAAACATGAAGCGTATCAATGATAATTACACGCATATGCGCAATAGATTCTTGTTCACATTGCTCTGCGTGCTCGTTTCGCGTTATGCGGCAGGTGCCATGCTGTTCGATACTTTGGAGAGTGCCATGAGAGAGTCTGTGGTAAACTCTATTGAACGATATGCAACAAATGTGACGTTTGCAATCACAGTGAAAAAACCAAACATCGTTGCAAGGGCAGATTCGGTTATACCTTTTGCCTGGCGGTTTGGATTGGAAGAGACCGACAGCATTGTAGACTCGAGGCTTTTTGACAATATAGTTCCACCTGCTCAAGAACCTGGCCTATTGCTTGTATATGAGTCAGATAGACATACAAAGGTCGATTTGAATCATCCGCCTTCAGGCTATGTTGGTTCTCCCATTTTTGAATATGGAATTTGTCGAATTGTGTTTCTTGAAAGGCAGACAACACCAATTAAGGAGCGATTCAGCGAAAGCGATTATGTCTTAAATGCAGCGAAAGTGCCATTTGAACGTTTCTTTGATGTTTTTAGTATCAATAGAAATAATTTCATGAGTGAGTTTAAGGCGCGTGTTTTTAAGATGTGTGATGGTGGAGGATTTATTGTTGACTATGCGACTGCTCTAAGTCTAGTGGGCGAAAATGTCGGCACAAATGCACGGATCGTGAAAAAGAAGTGGGACAGACAGATATACTTATCGGATGTGATTCTTAACGCCCGCGAGATTTCCGAAATCGTTTATTGGCTCTGGCACCGGGACGGCAAGGTCTCGAAGTATCCGGAGCTCTGCAAACGCCATCCCGAGCTGTTCGAGCCGATAAGCGGGCTGGATGATTTCAAAACCGAGATAGGCCGTATGCTGGTTGAACGCAGCAAACAATGAACGGCCGGTGCCTGAAATTGTCGGCTAACATAGCCGCGTTGGCGCTTTTCTCATTCGCCGGAGGCTACAGGGTCAGACATCGTTACCACTGTAAATTACCACAGTAGCGGGAGTTTATGATATACTGTTCGGCATGAGGCGTTGCAGGATAGGTCTTCCAAACCGATGCCATCACCTGATAAGCCGCGTCGCCCACCGTGCGTTAAAATGATTTATTATATAAATGTTGATGTTTCATTTGTGATGCCTATGACGGACATCTCGGGAATGCTCTTTGTTAGTGCTAAGCCAATGATTGGGTTCGTGCAGGAGTTTGGTTGCACTGCAGAGTCCCTTCATGCCGCAAAGGGAATGGTAGAAGAACATATTTTTAAGGAGATTCCAATGGCGAAAATAAAGGCAATAGAATATGACTGGAGTGGTGTTATTCCGGAAGCCGAGATACAAAAGGAAATATACGGTGATAACGACATTGCCAGCAGACTCTTGGCTGACCCTCTTAAGAACGGAATATGGTATCATACGGGGCATGCATTTTACTTCTAGAATGGGGGCTACAGGGTCAGACATGGTTAGCACAGTAAAATGCCACACTAACAAGAGATAGGGATGTGATATTAGACATGAGACGTAGCCGGGCAAATCTTCCTAACCGATGCTGTCGCCAGATCGACCGCATTGCCTATCGCGCGTTTTATGGTAAGCAATGGATGGATCGAGAGGGGCGCGCCGCAATGACAAGGAAAACCTACTGTGGCAATTTACTGTGGCAATCAGGTCTGACCCTGTTGGCTCCCGTGTTGTTATGCTGTCGAGTCCATCAGCTGGTTCAAAAGATTATGAAGAATGCGTCCTGTTCAACTGAACTTTAGGAGGGGATGGGTCATGTTGTCGCATAATCAAATAACTTGGCTGCTGGAGGCGCTTGCAGGAAGTGGCCCTTTGGGAAAACTGTTGCTGGCCCGAAAAGCTTTGCTTGATTTCTCGGCAGCAAAAGTTTTCCCAGAAGCAGCCCGTGACTGGGATTTTCCCTGTGGTTTGCCTGCTGACGAGCAGTTTTGTGGAGGGTGGATGGCATTTGCGTCTGAGATAAAGCGAAATCTGAAGTGTGACGGCGTATTTTGTCTTTTCAGGGAATGTGATTTTAAGAAGAATGACCCTTGCATGGCTCTCGAACAAAGTGCTATGGTATTTGCGGGTGATGATATTTTTTATATTATAGACGGGTCAAGTGATGATGTGCAAATTGCAAATACGATTAAAACAGCCAACCGATTTATGCTTATGTGCCTGATCTCAGGGGGTGAATCCAAATTCATGAAAGGGGATAATGTTACTTATGCTCAAATTGAGCGTATTCTAGGTGGGCTTTTGGCTGTTGCCGTAGGTGTCTGCGACGATGAAGGAGTATGTTTCATTCCATGCAGATCCAAATGGTCTGAGGAATGAGAACGTAGGCATTGAAATTTAAATTCAGAAGAGTGTCTGCAGTGACGAACCGTATACCGTATAACCGCATGACATACAACGAACAGGGTAAGCGCACGTCGCTCGAAAATCTCGCCGGGCAGGTGACTGCCACGGCGTGGGACGGCTGTTTTGCCTACGCCAACAACACTCGCAGCGAGCTTACGAATGCTGTAGCGGCGATTGATGCTGAATACCGCTACGCCTACGACTTTGACGACATCGGCAATCGCGAGACATCATCCGAGCGCGGCACCAATGCCGTCTACGTGGCAAATCAGCTCAACTGGTATTGCTCGATAACGACTTTGACTTCAGACGTCGGACTTCAGACTTCCAGCTTTTCTCCCCAGTTCGACGACGATGGCAACCAGACCCTCGTCAAGACCGCGACCGGCATCTGGCAGGTTCAGTACAACGGCGAAAACCGTCCTGTGTTGTGGACCCTTATTAACTCCTCCACTCCCAACTCCTCCACTCCCACACTCATTTCCATGTCCTTCGACCGTCAGGGCCGCCGCGTGACGAAGAACAACCAGCGGTTTGTCTATGACGGCTATTTGCAGGTCGCCAGCTTTGATGTTTCTGCTACAAACTCACAACTATTCATCTGGGATCCGACAGAACCCGTCGCTACCAGACCGCTTGTTTGGAATCGTAGTGGCGCATCATCGATCTATACGCATGATGGCAACAAGAATGTAAGCGAGGTCGTCGATACGGACAAAAAGATTGAGGCTCATTACGAATACGCACCATTCGGAGCTATGTCGCAGGCTGTCGGCGAAAGCGCGTATCGCAACTTCTGGCGATTCTCAAGCGAGTATGCTGACGATGACACATCTCTGATTTATTACAACTATCGGCATTTTGATTCACGTTTTGCTCGCTGGTATAGAAACAATGGATATAGTCTGGAGACCGAAGGTAATGGGGGGAGGCATTTCCGCTATGTCAAGGCGAGGTAAGCGAACTGCGCTAGCGCTTCTTGTAGTTGCACCGGTTCTTATGGTGTGTTTAACCTTGTTAATGAGTGCATCGCGGCAAAAAGAGTATTGCTTGTTGCTGGAAAAAGTTTCTAAGGCGGCGGACGTATACAAGTGCGAGTTCGTATTTACAAATAAGGCCAATACTGCTAAATTCTTGCTAGGAAGGGAACATCCATTTTTAGTTTTTTACATAAAGCAGGGAGGCGAATGGATACGTGGATGCTCATCTGGAGGGATGGCTTCTGATCAGGGTAAGCTGATTGTTTTAGCTGGCGCTGAATGTCGCTTTTCAGTTTTAATGCCGCAAGATATCAGTACATGTGCTTTTTATGCCGAGGTTGTGTTATGTGATGGCGTCACAAATAATGAATGGCAAGTTATTACTTCTCCTCAATATAGATTTCAAGGAGGAACTGAGTAGGGATGTGGCAGTTTACAATTATATTGCCTGTGATTACAATACAGATAAAACGTAATAAAACCGCAACAATGCCTGCTCGTAAACATAAAGCTAAAGTCGCCAATAGGCTAGACCGTGCGATGGGCTATGGTCTTCTATTGATTGTTTGTATTGTGTGGCTCTTTGTGCTTCCGCGCCAGTTCATCGCCGCACTGATTATATTGGCAGTTGTATGGGGGATTAGATCGCAGAGTCGCGATGAATTTCGCAGGCGCACGGCGAAACTGATTGAGGCTAAGCGGCAGTCGGGAAAGACGCGCATGAAGCGCGGAAAGCGAAAGGGGAAACTGAAGCACTATAAGCCTACGCTGATTCCTCTTGGTCTTCAGAAGGCTGTGAGGACAGGCGATCCAATACCGATTGTAAAAGATAGGTTCCCTGTTTGTCATAAATGTGATTAATTCATGCGATGTCGATATGAGCATAGTCGGTCGCTTTTCGGTTGCCGAGGCGGACTTGGCATAGCCGTTGCGGCGCGCTCGGTGATCGCGCCCTACCGGATGGCGGTGTGCGAGGGGCGCTGCCCAGGGCGGTTGAAGCGGCGATCAAACGGATAAAGGGTCGGGAGGGTATTGGAACTCCGACGGCTTGAAAAAGGGCTTCACTAACGTTTCGCCATATGCTTCGCGCGTTCCAGCCGCATGTGGTGTATGTGATAAGTTGGGGTCTGGGGCAGAGCCCCAGGTCAAAACACTTTAGTGACGGCTCTAAGTGTGGTTGTGATGCGCGAAGCTAAGGCGAAGTGGTAACGGAGCCAATTTTTTCAACCGTCGGAGTTCTCAAAACCTTTTGCCGATCCGGCTCAAAACCCTCGATTTTACGCGCCTCGGACGAAGTTTTCACCAGCCTCGCAGATTGGTCCGATGCGGGTGAAACGCTCTCGCCTGCCGCATAGGTCTCTGGAAGCACCATGCGCCCACCTCGCTAGGTTTCTGCAGTGTGTATTAATAAGCTCTGACCCGAATGCCGCTAACTTAAGCGAAAAGAACGAATTTTTTGCCGACATTTCATCGGATCTGAATGTTCATAGCACAAAATGGAAGACGAACCTGGTTTTGTAGGCATGCGAATCATTTCTCGGCTTGCTTTCACCTATCATTGATTATTGCGACATTATCGCCAATTATCGCCTTAAGTTAGCGGCATTCAGCTCAGACCCTTTTGAGCTGCCTCGACAGCTTGCCCTTCCAATTTGACCCACGAGATTATACAACTTTCCTTCGCCGCGCAGCGTGGGATTGTGCTATAATGTAGCCATGAAAATATCATTGTTGCGTATTGCGGTTTGCGCGGTTGTCGGAACGGTTGTAATAGGCGCGCTTCTTGCGTGCTGTTTTCTGCGCTCGCGGACGACCGGCGTCGACACTTCGACCGTTCGCAAGGAAATTCGCTTCTACCGCTCCGGCACGGAGTGGTTCGCAGATGTCCCGCAGCACACCAAGGCCGCCGGACAGGAAGGCGTCCAGATCGCTTGGCTCTGCAATGTCATGCACACCGTCTTCGGCGGCGAACATCCGACGGATATCTACATCCACTCGATTACCGCCAAACGACCCTAAAAGAGCAATATGGCGACAGAAAATGACAGCGAGAAAGGGGTGTCTCCCCAGCGGAGCGTTAATACTGGGTTGTGGATGGTCGTGATGGCGATGGCGCTTTTGCGGCCTTGCGCCACGATTTACCATTTCTTCGGAGGCCTTGCATGGGGAACACCTGTCTGCTGTGTCTTTGATGTTTGGCAGGACTTGGTGTGGGGGGTGTTTATGCACCAGTGCCCTTCGTGGGTGCTTCAATATGTTTGTCCATTCCCTGTCTGGGCGCTTTGTGTTGCCTGTTCCTATTGGTATATCAAGCATCGGTTGTATCAGCGCAAGGCACTGACAATCGCCTTGCTTGTGATTGTCGCGTTAATGAATGTGTTTATGATTCGGGTTGAAGTTAGATGCATCGAACCGGGGAGTCCGGAGGATCTCGCCATTAAGCAGCAACGGGCGGAAGAGTTGGCGCGGAAATGCATAAGCGAAGATCCGGCCACTGAAGCCTGGGCAATGGCGATGGCACAGGGGAAGGCGAAGTGCCTTGACTGTCGGTCGACGAACTCCATCACATGCGGAGAACGAGATGAGATAACGAGTAGTCAACTCATTGGCGTCGTTCAGGAAGATGGCTCGATTGTGACCAACAACTATGTCAGTCTGTATAAGGTCAAAGAAAAAGGTGTCGTCATCACCAACTTCACGAGTTGCGCCGAAGATACCGTAACTGAACTCATTTTCTTGACTGACAGCGAGCGAGAGATCAATGACCAGCTTCCAGACGACAAATAAGTCTGATATAATAGGATCATGGGAATGTTGCGAGAGGAGACAGGAGGATCGCGAATCGCGACTGGCTGGACTCCGCGTCCACGCGGTTTGACTGGCAGGCGTTTCTTTGGACGACGGGGCTTTTCGCCTTGGAGCACAATCGCTGGCTCGCGGGCGCGATGGCCGGCGCGGCCTACGCATTGCTGGCCGTCCGCTGCGGACTTGTCCCGGCGATCGTCGCCCATTCCGTCACGAATCTCGTTCTCGGAATTCAAGTTGTCGTGACAGGGAACTGGGCGTTCTGGTAAGGGTTCGCAGGCGTCGAATGCCAGCAGGGAGTGCCTCGAGTTGTGGTATAATATTCAGCCAATAGATTGGCAATTCCACTAAACACTGACATATCGGGAAAAAATGATGAAAGCAATATCTGCATTGTCCGTCGCAATGTTTTCGCTTGCGACTTTTGCTGCGACGTCGACGCCAGAGGGCTGGCTCGACGACTACGATGCCGCGCTGAAGAAGGCTGCGGCCGAGAACAAGCACGTCGTCGCCGATTTCTCCGGCAGCGACTGGTGCGGCTGGTGCAAGCGCCTCGACAAGGAGGTGTTTGCGACCGAAGTCTTCCGCAAGGCCGCCGCCGAGAAGTACGTCCTCTTGATGGTCGACTCTCCGATGGACAAGGCGCTTCTTACCCCGAAGGCCGCCGAGGAAAATCCGAAGCTCGTCGAAAAGTACCGTGTTGCGGGATTCCCGACCGTCATCGTGCTCGATGCCAAGGGCGAGGAGGTGACGAGGCTTGGCTACGCGGAAGGCGGCCCTGAAAAGTATGTCGAAAAGCTCGACGCGGAAATCCGCGACGCGCCGGACGTCAAGAAGTACATCAAGCCCATCGAGGACGTGCTCAACCGCTACGACAAGCAGATGGAAGAAGAGTCGAAAGCGGCGATGGAAAAGGCAAGGGCGACGCTGCCGCAGCCGGACAAGAATGCATCCAAGTCGGAACAGCGCAAGTTCTTCCGCAAGGCGATGAAGGCAGTGCAAATCGCCTTGTTCGACACTGTCTATTCCAAGTACGTTCCTCTCTATGACCGGGCTTTCGCCGAAGCGAAGGCGATGAAGGTCCCTGAACACATGGAGGCGCGCAAGCAGAAGCTCGTCGGCGAACAGGAAGCGCGCTTCGAGATGCTCAAGTCGGCCCTCAAGGCATTCGAGGAGGAGAAGAAGTCCGGCAAGCTCGACGCCGATGAAGGAGAGGAAGAAGACGACGAAGATGATGAAGAGGAACCGGTAAGGCGAGGCCCGGTTTTCGTTTCGCCGAAGCCGGAGGATGCCCACACTGACGCCGAATTCTTCGAAAAAGTCGCCGTGCCGTTCTGGCGCAAGCACATTGTGGATTCATTTCATGCGCCGGAGGGAATGGACGAAAAGACGGCGGCTAGCATCGTCAAGGTGCGCGAAGCGCTTGTGCGCAAGCTTGCTACGGCGCGCGAGGAGTTCCCGACTAGTGCCGAATTCGCAGAGGCGGACAAACTGTGGAACAAGGCCAAGTGCCGCGATGCGGCGGTCGGTTTGCTTCGTTACTTGGGCATGGCGAGCGAGCCCCAATACTGGCAGGGCGGTAAGATGTTCAAGGAGATGATTGCCAAGCATGACGACGGAGCAGAGCCGATGTTGGGCTATCTGTTGCGCTGGGGGCATGCCAAGTGGGTGTACAAGCGGCTTGACATGAACAAGCGGGAGAAGTCCGAAAGCTACAAGTCGATATTCGACGAGCGTGCAACGGCGTTTGACAAGATCGCCCAGTTGTTCAAGGAGGCGGACTGCCGCATATTGGAGAAGCTTGACACTCTGGGTTGTCCCGACCCCAAGGCAGGTGAGAAGGTCGGAAACAGGTATCTGGCTCTAATACAGGACGGTGGAGAGACCAACCTCCTTGAAGCTGTGAAGATCAAGCCTGACGGCGCCGTCGCCATGATGGCGCTAGCTAAGTACTACGGCTTTCGATGTGGCGGCAATGGGGCGATGTGGTTTAACAGGGCTGTGTCTAACTCTCTCGACGGCGCGGTGTGGAATCTGTCGAATGTTCTTCAAGGGCAGACGACGCGCTGGGGCGGGTCGACGGAGTATCTATATTCCGTCGCCTCGAACGCAGTTGCCAACGTCCGTACAGATTCGACGTTTTCGTATCGGGTAGCTGCAGCAGCGTTGAAAAACATTTATAGATGGGAAGTTGAGCACGTCCCGACCGATACAAACATCTGCGACTACGTGATCGGACCCGAACTTCGAAATTCTCTTTTCAAGATGTTCGACGCGTATATCGCGGCCGGTGAGCAGCCGCTGATGCCGTCCGTCGACACATTCCGCAGCATGGCGATGTCTCTGGCAATGCAGCTAGACGACTGGGAAAAGGTACGGCATTATGCTTCGCAGATCAAGGCATCCGTCTTCGACTGGCATGACGCACTCTGGCTGAGGTTTGCCGCGCCAAACGGAGAGTATGTGACTCAGATAAACATGTTCCTTGCCTTGGCTGACAGCAGAACCCGCGAAGACGTTTTGCGCCTAGGGGAGTCGATGTCTAAAGGCGACATGCAGTCTGTGTTCAAGATTTCTGAGAAAATGCTTAATACACCACGGCTTCGCGAGGAGGCATCCGTGATTGCGTCCCGCAGCTATTACCGGGCGAGGAAGGCGCTGCAGGAGGCTGCCGGCGGATGGGTGGATGCGATGCCGACCCCCACGGGAAACGAGGCTGTCAACTGGTGGGGAATGACTGGAACGGCTAAAGATGGCCGTGCACGGCTCCGCAATGACAAGCGGGGGTATTACCGAATCCAGACGCCTCTTCCAGGATTGGGCTATGAATACGAGGCGACGATCCACTTCGAGGACAAGGATCCGAAGCAGAAATACTGGAACATCGGGTGGGGCTGGTCGCACCCCTATGTAGGTTTTTGCATGGATTCAAACTCGTGGGCATTCCCGTACATAAGGTTTTGGCGTGACGAATCTGGTGACCACTACCATGTGGAATCGTATACAAGGAAGAACCTTGCCATCCCGGATTCTGTAAAGTTCGAGGACAAGAGCGAGGAGGGTTGGTCTCCGAAGTTCGTGGTCAGCAAAGGGGATCTTGAGAAAAAGGATTCGCACTCTTTCCGCCTTGCCGCGGGCAAGGACCGGATGACAATTACTGTCGACGGCAATGAAGTGTTCTCGGCAAGCATGGACGAGATCATGGGAATTGACTTGTACCAGGAACGTGTGCGCCCTGACGGGACGATTTATCCGGTATGGAAAGTCTTCAAAAACACGGCGTTCTCCGGCTACCGCTATCGCCGTATTCCCGCGGCGGGATCAAGTGAAAAGTGACGAGGTAAATTTGCGGAGTTGAACCAGTGTTCGCAAGGATGAAAATCTGTTTGCGGTCTTGATTGCCGCAGCCGCGGCGCGCGCGGCAATCTCTGCGTCCGCCGCTACGCCCACGCTGATCACCACGGGCTGTGCCGGTTGCTTGAAATAAGGCGTTGGCTATGAAAAGAAATCGTTGTGTAATGATTGTATTAATAAGCTCTGACCCGAATGCCGCTAACTTATGCAATAGGCTTTATGGTCTCCTATGAATGTCATGAATGTATTCCGCAATAAGTACATAATGGCAACAGCATTTCTGTCGGTGCTGTTTGCAGGTATACTTTTTCTAGATTTATACAGGGAAAGGCATTTTGTCCATGCGGCTCTTTTGCTGGAAGGTCGATCTGAAAATGAAATTTATAAGCGCTTCCCACGAAATGCATCAAGAAAGGGTAAGGTTGTGATGATTGGGAGAAAACGGATAGTATCGCCTATTTTGAGTTTGTGTGGCTATGATAGCAGTGTTGTTGTGTATTTGACGTTGCATGAAGGGCGCATCGCAAAAGGGGCGTTTTCGGTTTGGTTTCCATCGATGAGAACCCGGGAATACAAGTGATGGTATAGGGTATATTGACGTGAAGAGAATCATTTGGACGTTGATTACTGTATTCAACATCTGGGCGCGATGGTGAACGAGTTGGGCGCTGCACGGCGCTCGGCCGCGGTCGAAGCGGCTATCAAGCGGATAAAGGGTCGGGAGGGTATTGGAACTCCGACGGCTGGCAAAGAGGCTTCACTAACGTTGCGCCCTGAGCTTCGCGCTGCTCAGCCGCATGAAATTTGCAGCGACGGCTTTGGGGGTCTGGGGGCGGTGCCCCCAGATATAGGAAATCTAGTCGGAGGCAAAATTGTGGTTGCGCGACGCGGAGCTAAGGCGAAGTGGTAACGGAGCCGATTTTTTCAACCGTCGGAGTTCTCAAAACCTTTTGCCGATCCGGCTCAAAACACTTGATTTTACGCGCCTCGGACGAAGTTTTCACCTGCCTCGCAGATTGGTCCGATGCAGGTGAAACGCTCTTTCCTGTCGCATAGGTCTCTGGAAGCACCATGCGCCCACCTCGCTAGGTTTCTGCATTACGGCCAACGCATCAAAAATTCCTTCCCCCCGCTGACGCGGTGTAGAACGAATTTTTGATGCGTTGGAAGTGTTTCAGCAGCCAACAACCAGCGATCAGCGCCCAATCCGGGCGGTCGTGGCGCGCATCTTGGACTTTCAGGAGGCGTCCAAGGCGCATTCATCGGGCGCGGCCGATTTGTTGCCCCTAGTATGTCCTAGGGTCGCACTAGACGCGCCACGACCATTCGGATTGGACACTGCGCTACTGGCTGATGGTTGCTGAGACACTTCCAACGCATTAAAAACGATCCAGGGGCCCCGAAGGGGAAGGATCGGCTTTTAATGCTTTGGCCGTAGTTTCTGCATTGAGGCCGATTTTTTGATATACTATTAAGATAAGTAGTGGGGAGGCAGCTCGTTGTTCTGCCTGTATCACTGACATGGAGATAAACAATGAGCAACTTCTACAAAGACAATCCGGATATCGCAAAGACGATCGACATGCTCGACCTTTCAGAGGTCGCCGAGCTTCTCGAAAACGGCTTCTCCTACGCGAAGGAATACGACTTTGCGCCGACCGACGCGGCGGACGCGATCGACAACTACAAGCGCGCTCTCGACGTCTGCGGGGACATCTGCGGCAACCGCATCGCGCCTACTGCGGAGGAGACGGACAGGCTGGGCAACGTCCTGAACGAGGACGGCTCGGTCACCTACACCCCGGGCATCGCCCAGGCCGTCAAGCTCCTCGGGTCGTCGCGCCTCTCCGGATGCACGATTCCGTACTACCTCGGCGGGCTCAACATGCCCTGCACGATCCTCACGGCCTGCAACGACATCGTCAGCCGCGCTGACGCCGCGCTCATGAACATCTTCGGGCTCCAGGGCATAGCCGAGACGATCAACCAGTTCGCGTCCGAGGATATCAAGAAACAGTACGTTCCCAACCTCTGCGACGGAACTTGGACCGGCGCGATGGTCCTCACCGAGCCCGACGCGGGCAGCGACCTGCAGAGCGTCAAGACCACGGCCTGGCAGGACGAGAACGGCAACTGGTTCGTCAACGGCGTTAAGCGCTTCATCACCAACGGCTGCGGCGACGTGCTTCTCGTGCTCGCCCGCACCGAACCCGGCACGACGAACGGCGCTGGACTCAGCTGCCTGCTCGTCGAGAAGTGCCCGCAGGTCCGCGTTCGCCGTCTCGAGCACAAGCTCGGCATCAACGGCTCGCCCACATGCGAGATGGTGTTCGACAATGCGCCGGCGAAGCTGATCGGGCAGCGCAAGCGCGGACTCATCACCTACGTCATGTCGCTTATGAACGGCGCGCGCGTCGGCATCTCCGCGCAGGGAACGGGCATCGGCGAGGCCGCATACCGCGCGGCGCGCGAATACGGCGCGAGCCGCAGGCAGTTCGGCGTGACGATCGACACCTTCCCCGCCCTCCGCGAGCTGATGAGCGACATGTCCGTCGACCTCCAGGCGTCCCGCACGCTCGCCTACTATTCCTCGAAGTCCGTCGACCTCGAAAACGGCCTGACGCGCAAGTTCGAGTCGATGAAGGGCTCTCCCGAGGCGCAGGACGTCCGCAAGCGCATGAAGAAGTACGCCGGCTTCAACAAGATGCTCACGCCAATGGCGAAGTACTACGCCTCCGAGATGTCCACGCGCGTCTCCAACGGCGCTGTCGCGGTTCTCGGCGGCTCGGGCTACATGAAGGACTATCCCGTCGAGCGCTATCTGCGCGACGCGCGCATCACGTCCATCTACGAGGGCACCTCGCAGCTTCAGGTCGTTGCCGCTATCGCAGGCGTGATGGCAGGGCTCTACAGGGACGTCGTCGCCGATATCACGGAAGGCGTCGAAATCCCCGCCGACCTGCTTCCCGCGCTTGCGGAGGTCAACGCGCTTTCGGCCGAGCTCGACTCCGCAGTCGAGTTCGTCAAGGCGCATCCCGACGGGAAGACCTACCACGACCTGCACGCGCGCCAGCTTGTTGACGGCGCAATCGGTGTCGTCGTCGGAGCGCTGTTCGTGCGCTTCGCGGCGAAGTTCCCCGAGAAGAAGGTCGTGCTTGACTACTGGCTCAAGACGAAGTACCCGACGTTCCGCGCCGAGCTCGCGAAGGCGAAGAGCGGCTACGTTTCGTCCGTCGTCGACTTTGACGCCATCGCGCCAATGCCCGTCGCCGCCGAATAAGAAAAAAAAACTATCAGGACCCCCATTGCGCTCTGCGCGGGGAAATGCTACAATATAGGGCATGAAGAACAAAACATGCGTTTACAACTACTGGTGGCGCCACTGCGGATCTGGTCTTGCGGTGCGCTTCCTCATATAGTTGAAATCCATGTAAGCGCGAAAGCTCGGGCCGGATCTCCTAGGAGACTCGGCCCGATTTGTTTTTCCGAAAAACGACATAATCAAAAAGGCAAAGAAAACCTCATGAGCATGAAAATCCTTACAGAAGAAGAATACGTCCGCCGCGCGGCGAATGCCGACCGCGTCGCGGTATTCAAGGAGTTCCTGTCCGACCGCGAGACACCAGTCGCCGCGCTTTCGCGCCTCGACGACTCGGAGGAGGCCTTTCTGCTCGAAAGCGTCGCCGGCGGGGAGACGCGCGGACGCTACTCCTACCTCGGTCTCGAGCCGTGCGGCCGCGTTGAAGGAGAGTCCGCGCTGGAGGAGCTCCGCGCGCGCTTTTCGTCGCTGCGCTACAACCCCGCGCCCGAAATACCTTCCTTCCAGGGCGGCGCGGTCGGGTATGTCTCCTACGACGCAGTACGAATCTTCGAGCCTCGGATCAGGACCAAGAGCGCCGAAGGGACCCCTCTGATGTCGTTCCTCGTCTGCGACAAGTTCCTTGTGTTCGACAATGTCCGCGGAACGGTTACGATCGTAGTCATCGCAGACGCGTCGAAGGATGGCGCCTATGCGGACGCCATGGCGCAGATAGAGCGCATCTACGCGAAGATGCTGAGCGCGGATTCTATCGCCCGCCTTGCAGGCGCTCCGAAGCCGCGCGCCTCAAGAGGCCCCGCATCGGAGTTCGTCAGCGAGATGACGCGCGATGAGTTCTGCGCGATGGTCGCGAAGTGCAAGGAGGCGATCGCGGCCGGCGAGGTGATCCAGATCGTGCCGTCGCAGAAGTTCCTCGCGCGCTCTTCCGTCTCCGACCTCGCGCTGTACCGCGCACTCAGGATGATCAATCCGTCGCCATACAACTTCTTCATGCGCCTCGGCGGAAAGACGCTGATCGGCTCCTCGCCGGAGGAGCTCGTGAAGCTCGACGGACGCACCGCCTCGACCGCGCCGATCGCCGGAACGCGTCCGCGCGGCAAAACCGCCGCGCTCGACGCGGAGCTGGAGCGCGAACTCAAGGCGGACGAGAAGGAGAACGCGGAGCACGTCATGCTCGTCGACCTCGGGCGCAACGACCTCGGGCGCGTCTGCGAGACGGGCAGCGTCAAGGTCTCGGGGCTCGCCCATGTCGAGCGCTACTCGCACGTCATGCATCTCGTAAGCAACGTCTCCGGCACGCTCGACAAGGAGTACGATGCATTTGGCCTGCTCAAGGCGACGTTCCCCGCAGGGACTCTCTCGGGCGCGCCCAAGATTCGCGCCATGGAGCTGCTCGCCGAGTACGAGAAGTCCCCGCGCGGAGTCTACGGCGGTGCCGCCGGATATTTCTCGCTTACAGGCGACATGAACTTCGCCATCGTCATCCGGACCCTTCTCAAGGAAGGCGACGGCATAATGATGCGCGCCGGAGCGGGGATCGTCGCGGACTCCGATCCCGAAAAGGAATACGAGGAGACAGTCAACAAGTCCAAGGCCGTCTTCGAGGCCGTCAAGTTTGCGGAGGAACTGTAATGATACTGATGATCGACAACTACGACTCCTTCACGTACAATCTCGTGCAGATGATACGCGCGCTAGGCGCGGACATGAAGGTCGTCAGAAACGACAAGATCGACGTGGCGGGAATCGCCGCGCTCAACCCGCAGGCGATCGTCTTCTCGCCGGGGCCCGGCAATCCGGACTCCGCCGGCGTGACGCTCGAGGCGGTCAAGGCTTTCGCCGGCAAGGTGCCGCTCCTCGGCATCTGCCTGGGGCACCAGTCCATAGCCCAGGCCTTCGGCGGACGCATAGTCCGCGCCAAGCGCCTGATGCACGGCAAGACGAGCCGCATCCGCCATGACGGAAAGGGGCTGTTCGCCGGACTCGACCAGGGCTTCTCCGCCATGCGCTACCACTCGCTTGCGGTCGAGCGCGCGACGCTCCCCGACTGCTTCGAGGTATCCGCCGAAAGCGAGGACGGCGAAATCATGGGACTGCGCCACAAGACGCTGCCGATCGAGTCGCTCCAGTACCACCCCGAGTCCATCGGCACCCCCCAGGGCGTGAAGCAGCTCGCCAACTTTCTCGAGATGGCCATCGGCCGGCGCACGCACAAGACGCTGACGCAGTCCGTCCGCAAGGCCGTGATCGCGCGAGCCCTCGACGGCGCAACGCCTGGAGAGGAGGAGTCCGAGGGCTTCTTCGCGTCCATTCTCTCCGGAGAGGTCAGCGAGCCTGAACTCGCCGCCTTTCTCACGGCGATCGCGCGCAATCCCGTTACGCCGGAGGCTTTGGCGGGCGCGGCGCGGGCGATGAGCGACGCCGCGGTCAAAGTCGACCTCGGCGGACTCGATGCCGTCGACATCGTTGGGACCGGCGGCGACGGATCCAACTCCTTCAACGTCTCCACGACCGCGGCGTTCATCGCAGCAGGCGCGGGGGTCACGATCGCAAAGCACGGCAACATCGCGTCCACTTCGATGTGCGGCTCGGCGGATGTGCTCGGCGCGCTCGGCCTCAACCTTGCCGCGGGGGCGGAAAAGATGGCCGACTGCGTCAAGCGCACGGGCGTCGGGTTCCTCTTCTGCCGCAATCTCCATCCCGCTATGCGGTTCGCCGCGTCCGTCCGGCGTACGCTCGGCTTCCGGACGGTCTTCAACCTCCTTGGCCCGCTCACGAACCCCGCGGGCGCGAAACGCCACGTGATCGGCGTGCCGCAGGAGAAGCTCACGATGGTCCTCGCCAATGCGCTCGCGAGGCTCGGCTCGAAGCGCGCGATGGTCGTGTGCGGGTCGGGCGGACTTGACGAGATAAGCCCCGACGGATTCACCTTCGTCTCCACCCTGGAACACGGACTCGTCAAGAACACGCTTCTGGACGCTGGCGGGCAATACGGCGAGCGATTCGGGCTAGACGCGATCAAGGGCGGCGACGCGCAGGAGAACGCGAAGCTCCTGCTGGGCGTTCTGAAGGGCGAGGACCGCGGGGCGCGCCGCGCCGCTGCGGTTGAAAACGCAGCTGCCGCGATTCTCGTGGCGGACAAGGCGTCAAGCTACGCGGACTCCGTTGCGGCGGCAAAGGAGTCCGTAGACTCCGGTCGCGCTTTCGCGAAGCTCCATGCGATGCTGGAGGCGATGCGATGAGCGACATACTCGAAGAACTCACGGCCATGCGCCGCAGGGACGCGGAGCTGCGCGAGGCGGAGGTCTCGTTCGACGAGATGATGCGCCGCGCTTCCGCCGCGCCGGCGCCGTGCGACTTCATCGGCGCGTTCAGGGGCGAAGGGCGGACGCCGCGCGTCATCTCGGAACTGAAGCGCGCGTCGCCGTCCGAGGGGATGATCCGAGAAGACTTCCGTCCGCTTGAACTTGCCAAGGAGCTTGAGTCCGCTGGCGCGGCCGCGCTGTCGGTCCTCTGCGAGCCGCACCGCTTCCTCGGAAGCGAGGACTACCTGAAGTCGGTGCGCGGCGTCGTCGGTCTTCCGATCCTCTACAAGGACTTCCTTTCGTCGCCCTACCAGATCGCGGCTGCGCGCGCGGCGGGGGCTGATGCGGTTCTGCTCATCGCGGCGGTTCTGGACGACGCGAAGCTCTCTGACCTCCTTGCCTTCGCGCACGAGCTTGGGCTCGCGGCGCTGGTGGAGACGCACGACGAGAACGAAATCGACCGCGCGGTCGGAGTCGGCGCGAAGATGATCGGCGTGAACTGCAGGAATCTCCGCAACTTCAAGTGCGACGTGTCGCGGCTCGAGACTTTCATCGGGCGCATCCCGCGCCCGTGCGTGAGGATCGCCGAGTCGGGGATGCACTCCGCCGAGGCGATAGCCCGCGCTCGGGACGCCGGCGCGGACGGCTTCCTTGTCGGCACCGCGCTGATGCGCGAGCGATGGCCAGGGGCCAAACTCAAAGAACTAATCAGTCAGGTGCAGATGGCAAAGAAGTTTTAACCACAATAATCAGCTAGATCAGTTACTATGAAAACACACTACGGAATATACGGCGGACAGTATGTGGCGGAAACGCTGATGGAGCCGCTAAGGGAACTGGAGGCCGCATACGAGGCGGCGAAGAAGGATCCGGCATTCGCACAGGAGTTCAACGACATCCTGCGCGACTACGTCGGACGCGAGAGTCCGCTGACATACGCCAAGCGACTCTCCGAGCACCTTGGCGGCGCGAAGATACTCCTTAAGCGCGAGGACCTCAACCACACCGGCGCGCACAAGGTGAACAACACGATCGGGCAGGCCCTGCTCGCAAGGCGCATGGGCAAGAAGCGCCTCATCGCAGAAACGGGCGCCGGCATGCACGGCGTCGCGACGGCTACAGTCGCCGCTCTCTTCGGAATGCCGTGCGAGGTCTACATGGGCGCGATAGACGTCGAGCGCCAGGCGCCGAACGTGGAGCGCATGAAGATGCTCGGCGCGAAGGTCCACTCCGTCTCGGAGGGAAGCGCGACGCTGAAGGACGCGATGAACGAGGCGCTCAGGGACTGGGTCGCGAACTGCGACGACACGTTCTACGTGATCGGAACCGTCGCAGGTCCCGCGCCCTATCCCGAGATGGTGCGCGACTTCCAGAGCGTCATCGGCAAGGAGGCGCGCAGGCAGTGCCTTGAGAAGTACGGTCGCCTCCCCGACGAGGCAATCGCGTGCGTCGGCGGCGGTTCGAACGCCATGGGCCTCTTTGCGGGCTTCATAGACGATGCGTCCGTCAAGCTCGTCGGCGTCGAAGCCGGCGGAAAGGGGCTGGGCGGCATGGAGCACGCGGCCTCCATCAACGGCGGACGCCTTGGCGTGCTTCACGGATCGAAGACGATGCTGCTCCAGACGAAGGACGGCAACATCCTCGACACGTACTCCGTTTCCGCCGGACTCGACTACCCCGGCGTAGGGCCGGAGCACTGCTACCTCCACGACATCGGACGCGCCGAGTACTCGGTCATCAACGACGACGAGGCGATTGCGGCGTTCGACGCGCTTTGCCGATTCGAGGGCATTATTCCGGCCTTGGAGTCCAGCCATGCGCTCGCAGAGGCGATCAAGCGCGCGCCGAAGCTCGGGAAGGACAAGATACTGCTTGTCAATCTTTCTGGGCGCGGTGACAAGGACATGGAAAACATAATGAAGTACAAAGCAAGCCACAGGTAAGGAAATTTGAACATGAAGCAGAGAATAACAGAGTCCTTCGCGAGGGCGAAGTCGGAAGGGCGCGGCGCCTTTGTCGCGTATCTCACAGTTGGCTTCCCGACGATGGAAAAGAGCGAACAGGCGATCGACGACGTAATCGCATCGGGAGCCGACATCGTGGAACTGGGCGTCCCGTTCTCAGATCCGTTCGCGGACGGCGGGGTTATCCGCTCGGCGGCGTACGAGGCCCTCAAGCAGGGCACGACGCTGGACGGAGTGCTGGAGCTTACGAAGCGGCTCCGCGCCCGCCATCCCGAGACTGGGTTCGTCCTGTTCTCGTACTACAACCTCATCTTCTCGAAGGGGCTCGAGACCTTCGCGAAGGCCGCGGCGGACGCTGGCGTTGACGCTGTCCTCGCGGTTGACCTTCCGCTTGAGGAGCGGGAGGAGCTGCTGAGCGTCCTCAGGTCGTACGGAATCGGATACATTCCGCTCATCGCGCCGAATACGCCTATTGAGCGTGTCAGGGAAAGCGAGAAGGGGCTCGACAACTCGTTCCTGTACGTGATCACCGTAAAGGGCACGACCGGCGCGAGAACCGAGCTGCCTGCCGACCTCGCGTCTCGCCTCGAGTCGATCCGCGCCGTGTCGCACCTTCCCGTCGCGGCCGGCTTTGGCATCTCGACGAAGGCGCAGGGCGAGGAGGTTTCGCGCCACGCCGATGGATACATTGTCGGCTCCGCGCTGGTGAAGCTCGTAGCCGACGGGAAGAAGCCATGCCTCGCCTGAAGGTGTGCGGAATAAACGACGCCGCGTTCGCAGTCGAGGCGGCGCGGCGCGGCGTCGACTACCTTGGGCTCATCTTCGCGGCAAAATCGCCGCGGTGCGTCTCCGTCGAGGCGGCGCGGCGGATAGTCGACGCCGTGCGAGCGTCCGCGGCAGATCTGCCGCGCTTTGTCGGAGTTTTCGTAAGGCATTCCGCATCGGATATCGCCGAAATCGCGTCGTCCGTAAAGTTGGACGTTGCACAGCTCCACGGCGAATACACGGCTGAAGACGTCGCTTTCCTGAAATCGAGGGGCCATGAGGTCTGGCTCCTTCAATCGCAGGACGCCGCGGCGAACACGGCCGCAGACGCAGTTCTCCTTGACGGACGCGACGGCGCGCGCTGCGGCGGGACTGGGATGCGGGCGGACTGGTCGCTTGTCGGGGAGCTGAAGCGCGCCAACAGGCGCGTCGTCCTGGCGGGAGGACTGTCGTCCGCCAACATCGCCGACGCGGCTGCGACCGGTGCGGACGTGCTTGACGTCAACAGCTCAATCGAAACATCCCCGGGCGTGAAGTCCCTTGAGCTGCTAGACGGGCTTCTTGGCGCTCTGCAAGCGCATTTTTCCTGAAATTGGCGTACTCCCCAAATGGGGGGTGGCTCGCATTGTGCGAAAATGCTAAAATAGGGGCATGAAAAACACAATTCTAACCTCTCTTGCGGCTTTGTCCGCATTGTTCGCGCTCACGGCGCAGGCACAGCTGGAGCCCGCGATGTGGGCGGATGTTCCCGACGTCGCGCCGCTTCGCGTCGGCGACACGTACTACATGGTCTCCACTACCATGCACTTCAACCCCGGGGTGCCGGTGATGGCGTCGAAGGACCTCGTCAACTGGAAGACCATAAGCTACTGCTACAAGACGATCGAGGACCGTCCGCAGGACAGGCTTGAGAACGGCGCGAGCGACTACGGGCTCGGCACCTGGGCGTCGTCGATACGCTACAACGAGAAGGACGGGTTCTTCTACGTTACGAGCTTCAACAACAAGGTGAACTCGACGTACCTCTTCCGCACGAAGGATCCGACGAAGTCCGACTGGGAGTTCTTCCGCCTCTCGCCCAAGCAGTACGACGAGTCGCTGTGGATCGAGGATGGACGCTTCTATGTCTTCGCGACGGTTCCGGGGCGTCCGTACAAGGTGCGCCTCACGGAGATGAAGCCGGACTTCTCCGGTTTCGTCGACGGCGGGCGGATCATCCTCGACAACGTCACGGACTGCGCAGGAGGCAGCGGGCTCGGCGAGGGCACGCAGGTGTTCAAGCGCAACGGATGGTACTACATCGTCAACATCGGCTGGCCGAAGAACTCGTGCCGCTGCGTGATAGTACACCGCTCGCGCAAGATCGACGGACCGTGGGAGGGCCGCATCGTCTTCGAGCGCGAGGGAATCGCGCAGGGTTCCTTCATCGACCGTCCCGACGGCAGCTGGGTGGCGGTTCTCTTCGGAGACCGCGGAGCCGTCGGACGCATCCCGTACATCCTCGAGACGGAGTGGGTCGACGACTGGCCCGTCGTGCAGCCGCGCGAGGTCAGGGACGCATCGGGCGATACCAGCGCGAAGGTTCCCGGATGTGTCGCGAGCGACGAATTCGACGGCACGACGCTCGGACTCCAGTGGCAGTGGAACCACAATCCGGACGACGCCAACTGGTCGCTCTCCGAAAGGCCCGGCTTCATGCGCATCAGGGCGGGGCGCGTAGACGGCGATCTCCTCAAGGCGCGCAACACGCTTACGCAGCGCACGTTCGGCCCCGCGTGCGAAGGCGAGACGTGCATCGACGTCTCCGGCCTCAGGGAAGGCGATGTCGCGGGACTTACGCTCATACAGAAGCTCTACGGGCTCGTCGCGGTCAGGGTGCGCGGCGGAAAGAAGGAACTTGTCCTCTGGTCGCCCGACGTCGTGCCGAGCCGCGACAAGCAGAACGTGCGCATCAACCGCGCGGTTCGCGAGCGCCAGAAGGTTGCGCTGCCGGACGGCGCGACGAAGGTTTGGCTCAAGGCCGTGTGCGATTTCACGCCGGGCGATAGTCTTAACTACAGCGGGATTCCCGCTTCGACCGACAAGGGCAAGTTCTACTACTCGTTCGACGGCAAGGGATGGACGCCGTTCGGCGATGCGTTCGACCTCGTCTACACGATTCCGCACTTCATCGGCTACAGGTTCGGACTCTGCTGCTTCTCGACGTCCGCCGAAGGAGTCGGTGGTTTCGCCGACTTCGACTATCTCCGCGTCGCGCCGCGCGACGACGCGCCGTTTACGTCCGACGGATCCAATCCGATCGTGAAGACGCGCTTCACCCCCGATCCAGCTGCGGTCGTCGACGGCGATTGGCTCTATGTGTTCTCCGGACACGACGAGCCCGATGCAGGCGGCTACACGATGCGCGACTGGGGCGTTGTCCGCACGAAGGACATGCAGGAGTGGGAGGATCTTGGTCCCGTGATGACTCCGGCGGTCTTCAAGTGGGCTCTTGGCAACAACCGCGCGTGGGCCAGCCAGGCCATCAAGCGCGACGGCAAGTGGTACTGGTACGTCGCGGTATTCGGGCTTGATCCGCGCGGCGACTGCATCGGCGTTGCCGTTGCGGACAAACCGGAGGGTCCCTGGACCGACCCGATCGGAAAGCCGCTCGTTGGACCTGGCGCGGGATTTATCGATCCCTCGGTCTTCATCGACGACGACGGCAAGGCGTATCTCTTCTGGGGCAACTGCGGCGGCACGCCCGGATGCTGGTACGCGGAGCTGAAGGAGAACATGGTCGAGCTCGCCTCCGAAGTGAAGCCCATTCCCGGGCTGATGGAGGAGTCCGCGTTCGGAAAGCCGCTCAAGAAGACGCGCGGCGCCGGTGCGCGCAAGCCGATCGACACGAACTTCGAGGAGGCTCCGTGGATATACAAGCTCGGCGACACGTACTATCTCGAGTACGCGGCAGGCGGAGTGCCGGAGCACTGGGCGTATTCCACCGCGAAGTCGATCCACGGCCCGTGGACGTACGGCGGCAAGATTATGGACTGCGCCGAGGGAACAGGCACGATCCACGGCGGAAGCGTCTTTTTCAAGGGCGAGTGGTACCTGCTTTACCACAACGCGACGCTTGAGGGCGGGGCGGACTGTCGTCGCAGCGCCTGCATCGAGCGCTACGTCCGCAACCCCGACGGCTCGATTCCGTTCATCAAGGCTACTCGCAACGGGGTCAGCGCCAAGTAACGGCGACAGCCAGGGCCTGTCCCCGTAGCGGGGACGGGCCTCTGGCGGGTGTCACAGACCGGAGTCCTCGAAGCTTCGGTCGACGCAGCATCTGCGTATGGAATCAACAAAGTTGGTGCATGCTACGGAGCGCCCGATTCCGGCGCAGAATATCAGGCCAACGTGGATGATGTCGTCGCTTTCGAGTTCGACGGCGACGACATCCGGTCCGTTGAGCTCGCGCGAAAGCGCCCCCGATGCAATCGTGTAGCCGTTCAGCCCGAGGATCAGGTTTGTCATTGTCGCGCGGTCGCGCACCCGGATGTTCTTTGGCCTGTCGATCGCCGGCACGATTTCCTCCGCGAAGTAAAGGGCGTTTTCAGTCCCTTGTTCGAAGGTTATGTAGGGAAAGTCGTCCAGCTCCCCTATGGTAATGGAACTTTTCTGGGCGAGCGGATGCCGCCTGCCGAGGAATGCATGGGGATGCGACGCAAATAGTTCCTCGAAGTGGAGACCTTCGTTCCGGAGGAGCTTCCTTATGGCGCGCTCGTTCCTGTTTGAGAGGTATAGGACCCCGACTTCGCTGCGGTGGTGTGCGACATCGTCTATTATTTCGCTTGTAACGGTCTCGCGGAGCGTGAAGTCGTAGGATTTTGCGTCGTTTGACTTCACGACCTCCATGAACGCCTCGACTGCAAAGGCGTAGTGCTGACAGGATACGGCAAACTGCGGGCGGCGCACGGCCTTGCCCGTGTACTTCTCCTGGATTCGCGCGACGTCGTCGAGTATCTGGCGCGCGGACGCCAGGAATTCCTCACCTTCGTGCGTTATCGTCACTCCGCGGCTTGAGCGCGTGAAGATCGCGATCCGCAGTTCCTCTTCAAGCGCGTGCAGCGCCTCGGTCAGGGATGGTTGTGTGACAAAGCAGCGGCGCGCGGCTTCGCTTATCGAGCCGCACGTCGCCACAGCATCGGAGTATTTTAGCTGCTGAAGAGTCATGTGAAGATTATACCATACTTCTCCCGGTTGCGATAGGGAGAACCTTGGCGAATTTCGGGCGCTCGGTGTCCCAGTCTTCGAGTATCCGCTTCGCCTTGGGAGAGCTTGTGCGGACGAAGTGCTCCTTCAGAAGGGCGATGAGCGCCGCTTCGTCATCGGAGTTCTCCTCCACGGGGAAGAGATCGACTGAATCCAGGTTGCAGTTGAGGTCGAGCGTCGCCTTTTCGTCGTAGACGTACGCTACGCCGCCAGTCATGCCAGCCGCGAAGTTGACGCCGACAGGGCCGATGATCACGACCTTGCCGCCCGTCATGTATTCGCAGCCGTGGTCTCCAACGCCCTCTGCGACGAGCGTCGCGCCGGAATTCCTGATGCCGAAGCGCTCGCCTGCGAGGCCGTTGACGAATATCCCGCCCGACGTCGCGCCGTAGGCGACCACATTGCCCGCGATGACGTTGCCCTCTGGCGGAAACGCCGCGCCTTTCGGCGGCCTTATCGTTATCACGCCGCCGGAGAGCGACTTGCCGATGTAGTCGTTGGCTTCGCCCGAGAGGTCGAAGGTTACGCCCTTGGCGAGGAAAGCGCCGAACGACTGGCCGGCCACGCCGGCGAAGGCTATGGATAGGTCGAACGCAGTTCGACCGTCAGGACTGGGAACTTGTCCATCGGAGCAACGATTGGCGACAAGCCAGCCCGAGAGCGCAGCGCCGACGGAGCGGTCGCTGTTGGAGATTGTGCGCTCGAGTCGCGTCTCGCCTTTCTCGACCGCAGGTATTAGCTCGCGGAAGTCGTAGTTTTGAAGCCACGAGACCTCGGACTTCGGACTTTCGACAACTGAAGTCTGAAGTCCGAGGTCTGAAGTCCCTTCCTTTGCCAGCAGCGCGGCAAAGTCAAATCTCGAGCCGTCCTTCGCCTTCAGGAGATCGGCGCGTCCGCGTGCCTCGGCGAGCGACTTCAGTCCCAGCGCGGCGAGATGCTCGCGAACCTCCTCGGCGAGGAAGCGGAAGTAGGACTGCAGATGTTCTGGCTTTCCTGCGAATTTGCAGCGAAGCTCCTCCTTCTGCGTCGCGATTCCGACGGGGCAGCAGTTGAGGTTGCAGTTGCGGCACTGCACGCACCCGAGCGCGACGAGCATCGAGGTGCCGAACGCGAACTCGTCCGCGCCGAGCATCGCGGCGATGACGATGTCGCGTCCGGTGCGGAGCTGTCCGTCGACCTGGAGCTTCACGCGGTCGCGCAGGTTGTTCTTTACGAGCGTCTGATGCGCCTCGGCAAGACCGACTTCCCATGGAAGTCCCGCGTGCTTCATCGAAGTAAGCGGAGCGGCGCCCGTACCGCCGTCGAAGCCGGATATCACGATTACGTCCGCGTGCGCCTTCGCGACGCCTGCCGCGATCGTTCCCACGCCCGCTTCGGAAACAAGCTTCACCGAGACGCGCGCGGCGGGGTTCGCGCACTTGAGGTCGTATATCAGTTGCGCGAGGTCCTCGATCGAGTAGATGTCGTGGTGCGGCGGAGGCGAGATCAGCGTCGTGCCGGGCTTCGCATGCCTCAGGCGCGCGACGAACTCGTTTACCTTGTGCGCGGGGAGCTGTCCGCCCTCGCCCGGCTTCGCGCCCTGCGCGAGCTTGATCTGGAGGTCCTTTGCGCTGCGAAGGTACTCGATCGTCACGCCGAAGCGTCCGGACGCCACCTGCTTGATGGCGCTGTTCTTTTCCGTGCCGAAGCGCTCTGGGTTTTCGCCGCCTTCGCCGGAGTTGGACATCGTGCTGAGTCCGTTCAGCGCGAGCGCGATCGTCTCGTGCGCCTCAGGGGAAAGCGAGCCGAGCGACATCGCCCCGCCAACGAAATGCTTCACTATGGAGTCGACGGACTCGATGTTGTTTTTGACAGGATTTACAGGATTATCAGGATTGTTTACGCTTTCCAATCCTGTAAATCCTGTCGAACTCTTAAATTCCAGTTGAGATCTCAATGTGACATGGCTATTGGAGTCAATGTCGTCGGTATAGCGGTGGAAGCGCGCGTAGTCATTGTGGCGCACGGACTCGCGGAAGTCGACGAGCCGCTGCGGAGACCAGAGATGCTCCTCGCCGCCCTTGCGGAAGCGATACTCGCCGCCGGGAGGGAGAGTTGGAGTTTCGAGTTGGAGTTCGAGAGTGGAGTTGTTTTCTTCATTTCTCGAACTCCAACTTTTCACTCCAGCTATCTTCTCGATATCCTCCAGCTCCAGTCCGCCCACGGGCGATGTGACGCCGGTGAAATACTCGGCGACGATCTTCGGACCGAGGCCGACGGCCTCGAAGATGCGCGCCGAGCGGTAGGAGCGCAGTGTCGAGATGCCCATCTTCGACATGATCTTCATCAGGCCCTTGCAGACTGCGGACACGTAGTTCGCAGCTGCCTTCACTGTGTCGGACTTCCCGATCTCGGATACTGTCGCAAGGGCAAGCCACGGGTTGACGGCCGTTGCGCCGAAGCCGAGCAGGACGGCGAAGTGGTGCACTTCGCGCACCTCGCCGGATTCAACGATGATGCCGACTGACGGACGCGCCCCCGCTTCGACGAGCGCCTTGTTCACCGCGGCAACCGCGAGGAGGGACGGGATTCGCTTTTTGCTTTCGCTACTTGGAGTTTTGGAGTTTGGGAGACTTGGAGATCTTTCCTCAGAATCTCCCAAACTCCTAGTCTCCTTATCTCCCAGCGGCGAAAGCAATTTCCTATCGGAAAGGATAACTATCTTCGCGCCTTCCTTCACTGCTTCAATCGCGTCGGCGGCAAGCCTGTCAAGCGCGGCCTTCAGCCACCCCGGTTCCCCATTCCCAGTTTCCCATTCCCCGACGCACATTGAAAGCGTCTTCGCAGGGAAATCGGGGATGTTCCTGAGTCGCGCGAGTTCGTCGTCGGTCAGGACCGGTCGCGTCATCTTCACGAGACGAGCGTGCGCCGGAGTCTCGGCGAGTATGTTCCCCTCGTTTCCGATGTAGGTCATGATCGACATCACGAGTTCCTCGCGGATCGGATCGATCGGCGGGTTCGTGACCTGAGCGAAGAGCTGGTGGAAGTAGTCGAAGAGAATGCGCGGCTTGCGTGAGAGCGCCGCAAGCGCGGCGTCGTTTCCCATCGCGCCAACCGGTTCGTGTCCCGTTTCCGCCATCGGGCGGAGAATTAGCTCGATGTCCTCCAGCGTCCAGCCAAAGCGGTTTTGTTCGCGTGCAATCCCATTCCCCATTCCCCATTCCCCATTCCCCAATTTCGACGGCACGATTTCGGTGAATAGTCCCGTGACGGGGATGTGGTTCTCCTTCACCCAGCGGCGGTATGGTCTGCGGCGCGCGCAGTACGTCTTGAGCTCGGCGTCCTCCATCAGGCGGTGCTTCGCGAGGTCGAGCCAGAGAAGCGAACCGGGCTTCAGCCTGCCGTGGCGCGCTATGTTTTCGGGCGCGATGTCAAGCACGCCTGTTTCCGACGCGAGGACGAAAAGGCCGTCCCTTGTAAGCGTCCACCTGGCAGGGCGCAACCCGTTGCGGTCGAGGGCGGCACCGAGGCTGATGCCGTCGGTGAAGGCGAGCGCGGCCGGTCCGTCCCAAGGCTCCATCAGCGCGGAGTGGTACTCGTAGAACGCGCGCACGTCGTGTCCCATGTGGTATTTCCTGCCCCACGCCTGCGGGACGAGCATCATCATCGCGTGCGGCGCGTCGCGTCCCGCCGCTACCAGGAGCTCGAAGATGTTGTCCAGCGAAGCCGAGTCGGACTGCCCCTTGTCGATCAGCGGCAGAATCTTCTTAAGGTCCACCTGGTAGGGGGCGGACTCCGGCCGCCCCGCTTCCGGCCACCTGAGCGACGGCTCTCGCGCCGCAAGAGCGTTGAGGTTGCCCTTGAGCGCGTTGATCTCGCCGTTGTGCGCGATTGCGCGGAAGGGGTGCGCGAGCTCCCACGACGGGAAGGTGTTCGTCGAGTAGCGCTGGTGCACTATTGCAAACGGCGAGACGAAGTCGGGGTCGGAGAGGTCGGGGTAGAACTTCTCGATCTGAGTCGCAAGAAGAAGCCCCTTGTAGACGACGGTGCGCGACGAGCAGGAGCAGACGTATGTGTTCTTGGTGTTTTTCTCTATCAGGCGTCTGATGACGTAGAGTTGAAGTTCGAAGGAAGAGACTTCGGACTTCAGACATTGGACGTCAGCAGCAGAAGTCTTGGGTCCGAAGTCTGAAGTCCCGATGAACACCTGCCTTATCCGCGGCATTACGCTGCGCGCGTCGCGTCCGATCGCGTCGGGGTTTGTCGGAACGTCGCGCCATGCGAGGACCTTGCACCCCTCGCCCTTGACGGCCGCCTCGATCTTGTCCTCTTCGCCTTCTCCGCCGAAGATCATCGCGACGGCGAATGGCTCTTCGTTCTTTGCGTTCTTTGCGGCTAAAGCCTTCCTGAAGAACGCATGCGGAATCTTCATGAGGAGCCCTGCGCCGTCGCCAGTCTCCGGATCGTTCCCCGTCGCGCCGCGGTGCATCAGGCGCTTGAGAATCGTCATTCCCTTCTGGACAATGTCGTGGCTCGCCTCGCCGGAGAGGTTTGCGACCATTCCGACGCCGCACGCATCGTGTTCGTATTCGCTCCTGTAGAGCCCTTGCTGTTCGTATTTGGCTTGCTGGTTCATGTCCTTAGTCCTTCAGTTAAGGGGTATGTTCTTTCCGCTGGCGAGCGCCCTCACGACGAGGGATGCTCCCGATGCGCAGTCGCCTGCGCAGTAGATGTTTCGCGAAGAGTCCTGCACCAAGGCGGTTCGCGGAGTCTGCGCGAGTTTGAGTTGCTTGACGATAGGGTTGTCCGCCGGCACGCCGGTGAAACCCATCGCGAGGAATACGAGGTCGGCCTTGATGACTTCCTTCGAGTTCGGCACGCTTTGGAACTTCATCGGACGACCCTCCGGGGAGAGCTCCCATTCAACAGTCTCGACTTCAACACCCGTGACGCATGCGAACGCCGATGGAACGGCGTCCCTACTGATGAACCGCAGCGAGTTCAAGTTCCAGCGCCTTTCGCATCCCTCCTTGTGGCTGGAGCTCGTGCGCAGCATGTACGGCCAGAGCGGCCACGGCGTGGAGGCGTCGCGCACGTCCGGCGGCCTCGGCATTATCTCGATCTGCGTCACGCTCGCCGCTCCCTGGCGGATTGACGTGCCTACGCAGTCCGAGCCTGTGTCGCCTCCGCCTATAACCAGAACGTTCTTTCCCTTCGCGCTGATCGGCGGCTCCGCGATTTCTCCCGTAAGGAAGCGGTTTTGCCCTTCCAGCAGCTCCAGGGCGAGATGTATGCCGCCGAGTTCTCGTCCAGGTATCTTGAGATCGCGGGCGGCGGGCGTTCCAATCGCGACGACAACGGCGTCGTGGCGCTTGGCGAGCCATTCCGCCGAGACGTCGTTGCCGACTTCGCATCCGGTGACGAAGCGGATGCCTTCCGCTTCCATCACGGCACGTCTGCGGTCGATGAGCGACTTGTCGAGCTTGAAGCATGGAATGCCGTAGCGGAGGAGTCCGCCGATGTTGGCCCGGCGTTCGTAGACCGTAACCGCAAATCCGCGACGGCGCAGCGTCACGGCGGCGGAAAGTCCGGCCGGCCCCGCGCCGATAACGGCGACGGACTTGCCGTTCTCCTTTTCCGGCGGACGCGGCACGACCCATCCGTTGGCGAAGGCTGTCTCGATGATGCGCTTCTCCGACTGGCGCACCATAACCGACTCTTCGTCGAGTCCATGAACGCAGCTCGCCTCGCAAAGCGCTGGGCAGATGCGCGACGTGAATTCCGGGAAGTCCGAGTTAGCCGCGAGAAGCTCGTACGCGCGGCGCCAGTTGCCCTGGGCCACTGCGCGGTTCTGGTCTGGGACGCGGTTGCCGAGCGGACACCCGTAGGCGTGGCAGAAGGGCTGCCCGCAGTTCATGCAGCGCGTAGTCTGCGCTTTCAGTTCGTCTTCGGTCAGCATGCGCTCGACTTCGCGCCAGTCGTGCGCACGTTCTTCTGTCGGACGGTAGATGTCGTGTATTCGTTGCATATCGGATGCAACTTAGCACAACCTATGCCAAAGGGCAAAACCACGTCTATCCGCTCACCTTTTTACAGTTTTTGTAATCTCTCTCGGTTATGCGGTTGTAATCTTGTAACGTCGCGCATTGACGGCTTAGGGACAACCGGTAAGCTCGGGATGCCAGGTGAAGGCGGTAATGTTTCGCCAGCGGACGGAGGTTGGCGAGCCGTTGAACGTTGAAAGGACCTTTACTTCGGGCGACAAGACGGAGGTGATCGCAGGCGCGCGGATGAATGTCATCTGAACGCCCGGTTTGCCGTCGAACGTGCCGACCGTCACAAAGCTGCCGAGCTGGCGTCCGTAGGCATTGCGCCTGACTTCGACGGGAAGTGTGCCGAACCACATCTCGGGTCGTGTGTCGTCGCGCCGCCCCGGATCGTCTATTTTCTCTGCAAGGAGTATTAACCCCGCGCATGTCGCGTACACGGGAAGTCCGCCGTCGATCTTAGCCTTGAGCGGACCGAAGAGCCCCAGATCCTTCAGCAGCTTTCCCTGCACCGTCGACTCGCCTCCTGGGAGTGCGAGCAGATCGAAGGCGCGTTCGAGATCGGCGAGCTGCCTGATCTCGAACACTTCCGCGCATCGCGCGCGCCAGTGCGCCGCCATCTCGGCGAACGCCCCCTGAACAGATAACACACCTACTCTCATCTCGTCATACCAGTTTTCAGACAGGATTAACAGGATTCACAAGATTAGTATGAACCACCAACAATCCTGTAAATCATGTAAATCCTGTCAAAAAGCTACTTCCCTCGCTCTTCCATGATGGTTTCGATTTCGTCGGCGTTGATGCCTACCATCGCGGGGCCGAGGTTCTCGGAGAGCTTCGCGAGAAGCTTCGAGTCCTGCCAGTTCGTGACGGCCTGCACGATTGCGGAAGCGCGCTTCGCGGGATCGCCCGACTTGAAGATTCCCGAGCCCACGAACACGCCTTCAGCCCCCAGCTCCATCATGAGCGCGGCGTCCGCGGGCGTCGCGACTCCGCCTGCCGCGAAGTTCACGACGGGGAGCTTGCCGTTCTCGTGTACGAACCTGACGAGGTCGAGCGGCGCGGCAAGTTCCTTCGCCGCCTCGTAGAGCTCGTCCTCGCGGAGCGACACGACGCGGCGAATCTCGCTCTGCATCTTGCGCATGTGCCTAACGGCCTGCACGACGTCGCCCGTCCCCGGTTCGCCTTTCGTGCGGATCATCGTCGCGCCCTCCCCGATGCGGCGAAGAGCCTCGCCGAGGTCGCGTGCGCCGCAGACGAACGGAACGCTGAACTTGTTCTTGTCGATGTGGCGCACGTCGTCGGCGGGGGAAAGCACCTCCGACTCGTCGATGTAGTCGATTTCGATCGCTTCCAGGATGCGCGCCTCGGCGATGTGTCCGATGCGGCACTTCGCCATAACCGGAATCGACACCGCCGCCTGTATGCCCTTGATCATCGCAGGGTCGCTCATGCGCGAGACGCCTCCCGCCGCACGTATGTCGGCGGGTATGCGTTCAAGAGCCATCACCGCGCATGCGCCGGCCTGCTCGGCGATCTTCGCCTGCTCGGGCGTCGTGACGTCCATTATCACGCCGCCCTTGAGCATTTGCGCGAGATTGCGGTTCAGTTCCTGCCTGTCGTTCATTTCTCTCTCCGATGATAGGGTTAGAACTGGTACTGGACGCTTAGCACGAGGCCAGAGCCGACGCCGAGGTTCTTGGTGGAGCCGTCGCGCGTGAACTTGTCCTTGTCTCCTGTTTCGGCGAAGGCCGCGACGAGCGTCAGGTTCTTGTTGACGAACCAGGCGACGTGTCCGTCGTAGTAGTCGTGGTTGCGGATTCCGTCCCCGACGCGCGCACCCTGTTTGTACTCAAAGCCGATTGCGACGTTCTCGGCGGGAAGGATGTCGATGTTGCCGAACGCGACGAGGTCGTAGTGGTTGTGTCCGACAACGCCGTTCACCACTTCGTCCGTGTAGAGTAGGCCTGCGGAGAGAAGCACTGGGACGGGAGTCTGGGTGACGAGCTTGGAGGCGACGACGTACGCGTCGAATCCGTTGTCGTCAAGATTGAGCGCGTCAACGGTCTTCGAGTCGGTGTACTTCCAGACGCCGCCGACTGCGATGGCGGGGAGCCACGACGTGTCGAAGGCGTTCTCGTCGAGAAGGCGAAGCTTGGCGCCGACGTTGTGCGTCTCGATGGACTTGTCCCCGTAGCGGTGCGCGTTTATGAACCCGTAGCCGTATGAGATTTCGAGGCGCTTGAAGAGCGTGAGCGACGCAGACCCCGCGTACCAGTTGATGTCCGCGTCGTTTAGGTTCACGTACCACGCGCCGACCTGGGGCCTGCTGACGATGTCGTTGAGGGCGTTCGTATCGCCTCCGTCCCACGGCAGACCGGATGTATACGCCAGCGGGTTGAAGGCGATGCCTCCCGAACCTTGCAGGTTGTTCAGCGGAACCCCTGCATGGGCGGCGGAAGCGATTCCGACGACTGTTGCTGCTGCGGCTATGGTGCGGACGATGTTGCTGCTGTTGATCTTGTTCATGGTTGCGTTCCTTTCTTTTGGTTCAACGGCAATATTATCGCACATCGCAGGAAGCAACTGGTAATCGGAAATAAACGCAAACGGGAATAGGAAAAGCCTATGCCCAGTCAGGGGAGCCTGACCTGCATGAGAAGGACAAGCGACACCGCCGCGAGCATAAAGGCGGAGGCGAGCTTGAGGTAGGCGGCTGCCCTTGCGGAGCCGAGGAAGCGAGCGCGGAGTCCGCTCCGCCCGAAACTCCTATGACGAGCTTTCCGGCGACAGCACTCGCCATTCGCCTTGCGAGTCCGGCGGACTGTATGTCCAAGATTTTGCTCCACCAGCGGTCCTCTCCGTATTCATCGAGGAACGGAGAGCGGGAGACATCTGTAGGCGCGGAATCTGGAAGGTTGACAGGAAGAGACACAACGCGGCGCTGCGCACCCAGCACGGAATGTGCGCAGTAGACCGACGACGAGCTTCGCCTTCTGTGCCGCATCGCGGAGACGTCTACGTTTGCCGCGACGATTTTCGGCGAACCGCTGAAAAGCTTTATTTCGGCGACTGTCTTGCCCTCGGCCGCAATAAGCGATCCGCCGCCGAACACTGCGTCCGAACTCGATTCGCCCGTTCCCGCGCATGCCATTGCGTATGCGCAGCCGAGTCGCAGGCTCTGCTGTTCTACGAGGGATTTCCGCTTCTGCGACTTGCCGAGGAAATCCGTGCTTGCCGAAAGATTGAAAATCATGTCCACGCCTTCGCCGGCCATCAGTGAACTTGGGGGAATAGGCGTCCATAGGTCTTCGCATATCTCGACACCGAACCTGAATCCGCCGACGTCGAACACGGTGACTGGTTCGTCGGCTTGCGCAGGCGTGAACTGGCGGCGCTCGTAGTATTCGCCGTAGTTCGGGAGCGCGCGCTTTCGCACAATGCCGACGATTTTCCCTCCGTGAACGACAGCAGCGGCATTGTATATCGCCGCGCCTTCGGCAATGGGCAGCCCGACGATGGAGACGATTGGGAGCTTTGCGGTCTTCGCGGCGAATGCGTTCGCGGAATCGGACGCGGCCTGGAGCAGCTCTTCGCGGAAGAACATATCGCCGCACGTGTATCCCGTAAGGCACAGTTCGGGGAAGACGATGGCCGCAGCGCCGTCCTTTGCGGCTTCCTTCGCGATGCGCGCGAGTTCCTTTGCATTAGCCGCTGGATCGCCCAGGTTCAGCCGCGGCGTCGCCGCTGCAATTTTGAAGAATCCATTCATAGCTTGCCTCCATCTCTAGTGGACAGTTGTCTTGCTTTTGATTTTGTATGCATTTCACGTGCCACTGCCGAAACGTTGCCATTTGTTACATAATACGTAAATTATACTCGGGCGTATTGCATGGGTACGGTAAATTGCTCAAATAAACCTCAACCCTTGACTCTACAGTGGCGGTTTTGCTATAGTATGAATGTCTTCGGGCGAGAGCCCGCAGGCAAGACATAGTTCGGGAACTGATCGGGAGCGTCAAGCCAGATGTGCATGTTGGACCAGATACGTGCGAAACGTGATGAAATTCGTGCTATCGCAAGAGGGCACAAAGCCGAAAAGCTTTGGGTCTTTGGTTCTTGCGCCCGTAGGGAGGAGCGCCCTGATAGCGATGTGGATTTCCTTGTTAAATGGGAGCCTGGCGGATATAGCTGGCAAAATGAGTGCTCTATGACAGAAGCTTATAAAGCACTTCTGGGAAGGAATGTGGACTTGGTTTCCTCGCGGGTTCTTCCGCGCTCTCTTGGTTTTGCCCATCGCGTCTGTAGGGAGGCTGTTCCTGTATGAAGGACTCATCCCTCTATCGCGACGAATCTCGTGTTCGACACATGTTGGATGCGGTTGAATGGATAGTCTATGTCTCTGAAGGCTTGGCTAGGGGGCAATTGCAGCGGCACGAAGGCAAGACTGAAAGTATACTATTCAACCTTATGATCGTGGGCGAAGCGGCTAATAACGTGACGAGGAAATTCGCGGCTAAACATCCAGAACTTAATTGGAAGGGTCTGTCTGGCGTCAGGCACAAGATTGTGCATGACTATGCTGACATTGACTATGACACCATTTGGGATATTCTGCAGAACGACATCCCAGATGCATACGTTAAATTGAAAGCAATCGCAGCCACCTTGCCTCCAGAGCCGACGCAACCGCCATCAAACATGGCCGACTTTTTATAAATCTCCAAACCGCCGCACTTGACTCAAGCGTGGCGGTTTTGCTATAGTATGAATGTCTTCGGGTGAGCACCCGCAGGCAAGCCATAGTTCGGGAACTGATCAGGAGCGTCAAGCTACTTCGTGTGAGCCGACATCCTCGTTCATCGCGCTGAAGCCGCAAGGCGGAGGCGGATCCACCCCCGAACGCCGCAAACAATTTGCATCGCTGCAAAGCAGTCGTCTGGTGAAACCGTGAGAAGTTTTTAGATGGACGATACATTGCAGAGAAAGTGCATACGCACTTCCTCTCTTCGTATTTCCATCAAGGCAATCTCACGGCCTCACCAGAGATATGAAGAGAGGTTTTCTTTTCGTTTCGACTGCCGTGCGGTAAACACAATAAAAGAAAGGGTTGCAATAAAATGAAAAGAAACATGAAGAAGGCTGTATTGTCGCTTGGGGGTGTGGTGGCGCTTGTAATAGGCGCGTTGTCCATGCCCACGAAAGAAGAGCTAGATCAGAAGCAGGCACTTGTAAATGAATTGATGAAGCCCTGTATCACGGAACTAAAGAATAGAACAATGTCCGCTACGGAGGTTGGCGATAAGGCAGTGGAGTTCTCCGGCGAGGCTGAAACAGAGGCTGCAAAATTCCTGTTTCTCAAAGGGGCTGTTTCGTATTACGTCCGCGACAAGTCGTACGACAAGGCCGCCGACACGATCGAGTCGATCATGGTGCAATTTCCGGACATTGAGCCGGAGATTCTTCTAGACATAGCCACTCGCGCAAAGAGGGTGGTGAACCCCAAGGTTGCGCCTCGACTATTCGCCATTCATAATTCGGTTATGGCGCGGGTGAACGGGGCAAAGGCATTGAAGGCAATGGAGTCCGACCTCAAGAAGAATCCAACTGACAAGGTGCTCGTTCGCAGTTGCGCGGAGTTGACTGCCGCAACAGGAAAATGGGAAGGGGCACTTTCCCTGTTTGCGAAACTCGGTGGCGTCGCAGGCAAGATGGCGCAAGAGGAGATTGATGGTACCGCCGCCACCGCTACGTTGGCTGATTTTTGGTGGAACTACAAGCCGCAGCAGCTCGCTGCTAAGGATGCAATCCGTAGTCACGCCGTCGCGCTTTACCGCGAGGCAATCGATCGCGATGAACTCAAGGGCCTTCAAAAGACGCTTGCCGAGCAGCGTATGGCGGAGGTTGAAGCAATTGCGGAAATTGCAACCCCTCAAAAGCGGACGACGCCTTCCGCCCTTGGCGCCGGGCTGCAACGGGGTCTTGTCGGGTATTGGCCCTTTGACGGCAACGCTAAGGATGCGACAAAGAACCGCAACAATGGGATATTGCATGATGTGACCCAGACAGAGGACCGCCATGGAAACGCCAACAAGGCGTATAGATTCAGTGGGTCTGGCTATATCGAAGTGCCTCATTCGAAGTCATTGAACATGATTCATGCGGTTACGATGACCGCTTGGATAAAGCCACATAATTGGTACAATCATTGGATAGTCGTTATGCAGAAAGGTGATAAAACGAATGTCAACTACCTATTCGGTATGATGCCCAATGTGGTATCACTATCAGGTTATGGTATTCATAATGGAATATCAGCGAAGTGCGGGCAACTTGGGTTGGAGTTGAACAAATGGCAGCAGATCGCGCTGATATACGAAAGTGGCAAGAGCTTGTGCTTTTATCGTAATGGCATTTTAATCGGTGCTTGGCAGATTGGAAAAGATTTGCAGCCGAACAAATGTAGCTTATTTATCGGCTACGATCCACTGGTAAACTCTGAATATTTCATTGGGGATATGGACGATGTCAGGCTTTTCAATCGGGCGCTTTCGGCGAAGGAGATACAGGAGCTATATAAGTCGGAATCCACTAACCAATAGTGCCTAGTATTTCACTTTGTCATTGCTTGAGTTCACTTGCTTGTTGAGCGTGTAACAATTGCCTACACCTGCCCGATGATGGTTGGCGGTTGGCAGAATGCATGGCACCTGTGTTCTTCCTGCGCGTGACGGTGAAGTAGCGTGATCGGGCTGGCCCACAATTTGCAAAATGTGGGTCGGCTCAGCCTTCTACGACTTGCTGTACGCCGCGCCACGACCGGCGCCGATCTTGCGGATAAGGCCGGAGTCGAGGAATTGCTTGAGGGTGCGCTCCATCGTTGTCTCGCAATTCGTCAGGAATGTGGCTATAGTCGAATGTGCGCATAGTGTTTCCTTAAACATCGCCGGGGAGTTCGTTTTTCGCGAATCGCAGCAAAACCACTGCGGATTATGATATAATGTGCGTCTAAAAAAACAAAATAACTGTATGCTGACCACCTACATAATCGGTTCGCTCGCGCTCATCGTCAAGCCAGGGCCGGATCTTACATGCACCATCGCGACGGCGCTGTCGGACGGCAAGGCCCGTGCCGCGACGCTGATGCTGGGGCTTGTGACCGGCTGCTGGCTCTGGATACTCCTGCTGACTGCCGGCGTCGCCTCGTTCTTTACCGCCCATCCGGCGACAATGGCGGCAATACAGGTCGTTGGCGCCGCTTATATCGCATATCTCGCCTACTGTTCATTCGCGGATGCCATTCGGAGCTTCCGAGCTTCTTCGCCTGACGCCCTCCGTCCCGCGACGGCACGCGGATTTCGCCTCGTCCTTCGCGGAATCGCGATGTCGATGTCGAATCCGCTGACCATTCTCTTTTTTCTGGCGTTTCTGCCGAGTTTCACGTCCACGAGTTCGTCTTTCCCGCCCGCCGTCCAGACGCTTCTCTTAGGGACGCTCTTTTGTGCGCTTGTCCCGTTCGTCTATCTCCCGGTCATCGTCGCCGCAGACTTCTTTCGCTCGAAGCTCGTCGGGTCCGTGAAGGCAACGGCTACGCTGAAGCTTGTTTCCGCCATCATGCTTGCCGCCGTAGTCATTGTGCTCGCGGCGAACATCTCTTTCCGCTAAACGCTTACGTCGCTTTTTAACGCGGCCCAGATATAGGTAAGAGCCTGCGGCGGCGGTGCAAATACGAAAACCGCCGCCGCAGGCAAGATTTGGTTTCAAGGCTGCGTCAGAACTCAACTGAGACGCTTACACCGCCCCACAGGATCTGGTCCTTGCCTTCGCCCATGTATCCTTCCTTGCGGAGGGTGTGCGAAGGTGTCCACGTGTAGTTGACCTGCGCGCCGACAGATAGGTTTTCCGTGATAGCGTAGCTTGCGGCAACGCCGAGCGTCTGGTCGGTGAGCTCCGACCCGCCCTTGGAGTTGGTGTACGCGTGGTCTCCGAACCCAAGCGTCGCCTTTGGCGTGAGCGTCAGCTCCTCGGTCAGCTCGAAGTCGCGCGACAGGCCGAAGTCGAAGTATACCGCGGACGTGTCGTTGCCGCACGAGTCCGAGTAGTTCCAGTAGACTGACGCGTATGGCGTCGCCACCGGGTTGTCGAACGAGACGGTCGCGTAGAGGTCTTGGTCGGATGCTCCGTTGTCGTTCGGGAACGTGTACCAGATGTGTCCGGCTTCAACGCCGACGGGCCCAATCTTGTTCGCGTAGGAGAGCGTGTAGTCGATCTCCTGCAGTCCGCAGGACCTGCGCGACTTGTTCATCGTTCCGCGCTTGTGCGTCAGATCGAGGCTTGCCCAGACATTGACCGAGACGGTTCCGAGCTCCTCGGCGTCGTAGGCGATCGTGGCGGACGGCTGCCAGACGGGGTTGTCGTTGTATATTATGCCGCGCCACATGGCGTCGCTTACGAAGTCGACTGTTGCGGAGGCCTTGAATCCGCCGGACGACTCGGCGCTTGTGAGTTCGTTTGTCTCCGCTGCGCCCGCGCATAGCGCGAGCGAGACGGCGGCCATTGATGCTGTGGTTATTTTCATTTTGCGATTAATGTTTACAGGTGCTATTTGGAATGACGGAGTTTCATCACGTGTTCGAGAAGAACTGGAATGAGGCGTAGGCGTCCTGTCCATGCTCGGTGATGTCGAGTCCCTTCAGTTCCGTCGTGGCGCTGACGCGGAGGATGCCGAGCTTCTTCAGCGCGAAGAATATCGCCGCGCCCGTGCCGAACGCCCAGGCCGCGGTGACGCCCGCGCCGAGGAGCTGCACGCCGAGGAACTTGAAGCCGCCGCCGTAGAAGAGTCCGACGAGCTCGTTGCCGTATCCCGCCGCTGACGGCGCGGCGAAGAGTCCGACGGCGAGCGTGCCCCACACGCCGTTCACGCAGTGGACCGACACGGCGCCGACGGGATCGTCGATGTGCATCTTGTCGAGCGCGAATACCGAGAGGACTGCGAATATGCCGCCGACGAATCCGATGACGATCGCGGCGTTGGCCGTCACGAGGTCGCACGGAGCGGTGATCGCGACGAGCCCCGCGAGCGAGCCGTTGAGCGCCATCGTGAGGTCGGGCTTGCCCATGATGACCCAAGCGGTGACGAGCGCGGATATCGTGCCGGCGCAGGCGGCGAGGTTTGTCGTCATCGCGACGCGTCCGATGGAGCCGATGCCCTGGGTGTAGCTGCCGGGGTTGAAGCCGAACCATCCGATCCAGAGAAGGAATACGCCGAGCGTTCCAAGGACGAGTGAGTGCCCCGGGATCGGATTCGCCTTGCCGTCGTGGCGGTACTTGCCGATGCGCGGACCGAGCGCGATCGCGCCCGCTAACGCAATCCAACCGCCGACCGAGTGGACGACGGTCGAGCCGGCGAAGTCGTGGAAGCCGAGCGCCTCGATCCAGCCCTGCGACGCCTCGCCCGCGAGCGAGCCCCACATCCAGTGTCCGCTGATCGGATAGACTATGGCCGAGATGATGACCGAGTAGATGAGGTAGCTCTTGAACTCGATTCGCTCTGCGACCGCACCCGAGACAATCGTCGCGGCCGTGGCGGCGAACATAGTCTGGAAGAAGAGGAACGTCCAGTCCCAGACGCCTTCGCCGTTGGCGAGCGACGGCATGCCGAGTCCGCCCCATCCAAGCCATCCCGCCGCCTTAGTTGCGCCGAACATCAGCGCCGCGCCAAGGATGTAGAACGCGAGCGAGCCCGCAGCGAAGTCCATCAGGTTCTTCATCATGATGTTCGCAGCGTTCTTGGCGCGGGTGAAGCCCGTCTCGACGAGCGCAAAGCCCGCTTGCATCGTGAATACAAGTATTGCCGCGATAAGCGTCCAGACGACGTTGAGGTTGGTTTGGACTGCTGCTGTGGTTATTTCAGGTTCCATGTTTTCGTTCTTTCTTCTTTTTGACAGGATTTACATGATTAACAGGATTGTCCTAAAATCTTGTAAATCCTGTGAATCCTGTCTAAGACTCTCTGTTGTTTACCCTATCCCCGCCGGGCCGCGCTCGCCGGTTCGAATGCGCACGCACTCGTCCATCGGCAGGACGAATATCTTTCCGTCGCCGATCTCGCCGGTGCGAGCGCCTTCCACTATGGCCTCGATCGTCTTGTCGACGTATTCGTCGTTCACGCCGATCGCAAGGCGCATCTTCTTGTGGAGCGTCACCTCCTCGACGGCGCCGCGGTACATGTGAAGGTAGCCGCCCTGCTGTCCGCACCCAAGTGCGTTCGTGACGGACATCTTGTATATTTCCCGAGTGCACAGCGCCTGCTTGACGGCGTTGAGTCGTTCGGGCTGAATGTATGCTATGATGAGTTTCATGATGCCCATCACTTAGCAAAAACTGTGCCAAAAGGTTTAATCGCACTGATGGTACGTCGCATCTTACATTTGCGCGTTCGTAAGTGACACAAGATTTTCAGAGAATGTAATCTTACGCGGCGAATGCTCGGTATATGGCACTACAGCCTCGAGTAGTTCATGTATACCATCTGATAGTCTTCGGGATTGTGTATGTACTCGTTTCCGTGCGGCGCGCTTTCTCGGATGACACTCCCGTCCTTCGTCGCGACGAGGCAGGTGAACGGCACCGGATGCCATTCGCCGTCGGAAAGCGGCTGCGTGGAAAAAGCAATCGAGTCTTCGTCCTTCAGGAAATGAAGCGCCCCCTTGTAGTTTGTGTGCGCATACATCACCTCACCGTCGAATATCAGCAGGTTGAGCTTGTTTCCCTTCGCGAGCGCGGCTATTGCGGAGGCTAGGACGTCGAAGCGCTCTTTTTCGTCGAGCGGACGCCCCAGCCTGATCTGCTGGCGGTTGACGCGCGCGATGAAGTGGAGAAGGACGCGCTCCGAGTCCGTCTCGCCGAACTGTACGCCAAGATATCCGTTGAGCGCCGCGCCCGAGAAAATAGTCCCGTTGTGGACGAGCGTCCAGACTCGTCCGTAGTTGTCCGCCTCTGAGAACGGATGGCAGTTCGCGTATTCTATCGTCCCGACCGTCGCGAGGCGAATGTGCCCGAGTAGCGTTTGCGCCTCAACGCCTTCGTTTAGAATTTGCTGCAGAGTCTCGCTCTCGGTCGCCTTCACCGGCTCCTTCTCGATCTGCGGAGCGGACGCGTTCTCGAAGCGCGCGAGGCCCCATCCGTGCGGATGCCGCTCGGCGTGCGAGAAGAACTCCCGCAGGAGTGGCGTGGCGTTTCTGCGCCGACGCGATGAAAACCCAAGAAGCTCACACATTGGCGTCCTCCGTCAGCTTCCGGGCGAGCGCCAGCCCTTTTTCCGCATACGTTCCTCCGAAGCGCTCAAGGACCTGCGCCGCGTAGCGACTTTTGGGGTGCTCCAGCTTCCTGCGCTCGAACGCAATTATCTCCGCCGCCTCGCTGCGCGGGAAGTCCGCGAAGAACCGGCCCATCGAGTCGAGCAGCCTGAGCCCCGTGTCGCGGACGGACGCGGACGCGCCGTCGGGAAGCGTGATGCTCGCGAGGTCGAGGTCGTAGCGCGCGGCGTTCTTGAAGTTGCGCACGGACTGGACCTGCACGAACTCGGTGAGCCGCGCCTGCGGACGCGCCGCGCACCACAGGAGAAAGAGCTGAACGAACCTTATGTCGCGCGCGTCGACGAGTCCGTGCGCAAGAGGATTCAGGTCTACGCATCTGAGCTCCAGGTGATCGATTCCCTCCGCCTCCAGGGTCTCGAGTCTGTTCGCGCCGCGCGGCTTGAGGCGCACGGGATAGTAAAGTTCGCTCGGCGCGGCTATGAGTCCTCGGCGAACATATTCGCGTATCGCGTCGGCGTATGCCTTTACGTCCGAGTAGTCGTATACAGGAGCAAAGTGGTTCCAGTATCCGAGATCGCCGCAGCGCAGCGACGCAAAGCCGGAGAAGACATCGCCGCCTCCGCCGCCAAGAAGGAACAGAGACGAATCCGCAACCGGACTCGCCGCGGTGAGGGCGACGACGATCCAACCCCAGACGACCGCTTCGGACGCGACATGGAGATAAAGCGCGTTTCTGTCCACACCTGACGCGGCGAGAAGGCGCTTGCCAAAGGAGAAGTTGACGTGGATTCCGCAGTACGTCATCAGGTAGCGTCCGTACTTCGCCGCAAGGTAGTCGCGATACGCCGACTTCCCGACGAGCGGTCCGGTGAACTTCGCGGGCACGACGTCTTCAATGCCTCCGAGCGGAGGAGGATTCGAAAACGGCCACAGAAGCTCTCCGTTCTTCGCGGCGATCTCCCGAAGCATGTCCGCGTTCAGCACCTCAAGCTCCGTCACAGCCTCCTCTGCGCTCGGCCAGACGCGCGTGTTGATCTCCGTCTGGTTCTCGCAGAAGTCGCGGACGATGCGCGGATGGTCGGCGGAGAACGGATGCGGCGTGTGCGCCATCCGTCCCTCGCCCGTCACGCGCAGCGCCTCGCGTTCGAGACCGAAGTTACCCTCGAACGCGTACGCCCGCAACTCTGGAAGTCTGACGTCTATCATGGCGGTGCCTCCTACAGACTGCCGTAATCCACTGCGATCGAGTCGAGCGATTCGCCGCGCTCGAGTCGGGAGAGATGCTCCCTCGCGGGGCTTGCGAGCGTATCGGCTCGCTCGCGCAGCGGGGCGAGAAGCGGCTCTTCGCCGAATCCACGGAGCGCGAGTCCATTTTCGGCGATATCTAGGATGCGATGAAGCTGCGCCGTGAGGTCCGCGCGGTCGACGAACGACGGCCAGGCTCGGCATATCATCATTCCTCGCAGCTCCGTCGCGCCGTAGCCGTGTCCGTATAGGACCGTGTCCTCGGACAGCAGCGCGAGAAGCTCGTCGACGCGCTCGGCGAGTCCGGCGTGGAACGCGGCGGATGCGAACGCCTCGCGGACGGGCTGCTCGCAGACTGAACGGAACTCAACTGTACCTCGCTGGGTGAGGTCCTCGAACTTGAACGGACGCAGCCAGGCGACGTCCGAGGGCTGCGGACGCACGATGCACGGAAGGTGCACATTCGCCGCAGCGTCCCAGTACTCCCCGGAGAAGCCGCCGAGACGGAGGTAGTCGCGCAGCGGAACGGGCGGGAAGTTGATGTATTTTTCGCCGCGCTCGACGCAGTAGATGCTCGTCGACTCGAGATAGCCGAGGATGTCTGAAAGCGAGCGTATCGTGACGCCGTACATGCCGCAGTTGTGCGGGTTGAGTCCGTGGAGGCTCCTGCTCCACAGGCTGTCGCGTCCGCAAAGCGTCTCGTGCCGCTGTCCGAAGGGAGAGTTCGCGAAGAGGACCGCCTTAAACGGCTCCAGGAGGTTGAAGGCGTTTATCGTCGCGACGACCGTCTCCTCGTCCGCGTCCACCTGTGTCTGCGAAGAGCAGGAAAAGAGGCCGAAGTCGGGATGGTCGTGGAACTGCGGCGAGCCGCCGTACTTGGAGTAGGACTTGAGGTGGTGGAGGAGCATTCTGTATCGTCCGTTCCCGATCGGCTCGGGGCGGTTCTCGCGCCAGCGCGGATTGATGCCCATTCCCGTCAGGGCGTGCCCGTGGCGTCCGAGCGCCTCCTGAAGCGCGGCGTAGTAGGCGATGAAGCGGCGGCGAGTTGCGGTTATGTCCTCGTCTGGACCGAACGACAGTTCCAGCGTGTTGTAGGAGCAGTCGAAGGAAAGCTCGTCGCGTGTCGCCGGATCGGTCGCGCGATATATGGCACCCTGGTCGTCACGTACCTGATCGGAAAACGGAAAACGAGAGAGGAAGTCCCCGGTCGCCTCGTGAACGGCGGCGAAGTCGGTTGCTCTTCCGGACGCGAGATTCCAGACCGGAAACTCGAGTTCGACGCCAACGCGCCGCGTGCGCCCTCGCCGCAGAGGAGCGAAGAAGCGCGCGTCGAGCGCGGCCGAAACTATGGTATTTTCTTCTCTCATGGTTCAGTTAGGTTGCCCCGCTCCGGGTGGGGATTTGTGGAGCGGGGACAACACAGACATTATCGCAAATCCGGCGGGTGAAGTGGTAATCGGAAACATGCTCGACGAACCATAGCTTGAGTCTATGGCAGCATCCCACCAGCCAATTACAATTTTTGTAACGAACTGCCTGCTTTTCGACAAAAAAATGTCAGGATGGGGTGGAGAAAACGATATATTTCCGTTGAAGCTGCGTTTGGACGCCTTTGGCACGGAGTGTGCTACATGCTCTGCGGGGAAAGCCCCGGAAAGGAAAACGCGACAATGACTGAAGAGACAAAGAAGGCGACAGACTTTGGCGCCGACGTGTTCGGCGAAGAGGCGATACAGACATATCTGAGCAAGGATACGGCGAAGAAGCTGCAGGCGACGATTCGGGAAGGCAAGCCGCTTGATCCGTCAATCGCGGGCGAGGTCGCGCATGGAATCCGCCATTGGGCGATGGACCGCGGAGCGACTCACTACACGCACTGGTTCCTTCCCATGACCGGCTCTACGGCCGAAAAGCACGACTCGTTCCTTGAGCTCAAGGACGGCGAACCTATCATGCAGTTCAGCGGAAAGAACCTCATCGTCGGCGAGCCGGACGCGAGCTCGTTCCCGTCGGGCGGCATCCGCTCCACCTTCGAGGCGCGCGGCTACACGGCGTGGGATCCGACTTCCCCTGCGTTCATCAAGCGCCACTCGAACGGCGCGACCTTGTGCATCCCTACCGCGTTCTGCGCGTACACCGGCGAATCGCTCGACAAGAAGACACCGCTTCTCCGTTCCATGCAGGCGCTGGACAAGTCGCTGAAGAGGCTCATGAAGCTGTTCGGCCGCCCCGAGGCGCATTCGGCGTGCACGCTCGGCGCGGAGCAGGAGTACTTTCTCGTGGACAAGGAATACTGGAAGAAGCGTCCCGACCTCGTCCTCACGGGCCGAACGCTCTTCGGCGCGCCGTCCGCGAAGGGCCAGCAGCTCGAAGACCACTACTTCGGAACGATCCCCGACCGCGTGCTCTCGTTCATGAACGACGTCGAGAAGGATCTCTGGAAGCTCGGCATACCGGCGAAAACGCGCCACAACGAGGTCGCGCCCGCGCAGTTCGAGCTTGCGCCGCAGTTTGAGGAACTCAACCTCGCCTCGGACCACAACATGCTCGTCATGGACACGCTCAGGGGCGTAGCGGAGAAGCACGGGCTCAAGTGCCTGCTCCACGAGAAGCCGTATGCAGGGGTCAACGGCTCGGGCAAGCACAACAACTGGTCCGTCGCCTATGGCGGCAAGAACCTGCTCGACCCCGGCACCAATCCCCACGAGAACGCCGTCTTCCTCACGGTCCTTTGCGCAGTCATTGAAGCCGTCGACAAGCATGCGGACCTCCTGCGCGCCTCCGTCGCAGGCGCAGGCAACGACCATCGCCTCGGAGCTAACGAAGCGCCGCCAGCAGTGATCTCTATCTACCTCGGCGACCAGCTCGCAGAAGTCGTCGACCGCATCGAGAGCGGCGTCGCAGGCGAGGCAAAGAAGGCTGACACGCTGAAGATAGGCGTGGACACCCTGCCGCCGCTGCCGAAGGACGCGACGGACCGCAACCGCACGTCGCCGTTCGCGTTCACCGGAAATAAGTTCGAGTTCCGCGCGCCTGGCTCAAGCGTCTGCTGTTCGGGTCCCATGACCGTGCTCAACACGATCGTCGCGGAATCCGTCGACCGCATAGCGTGCGAGCTGGAGAAGGAGCTTGGAGGGGAGTCGTTCGTCGCTTCAATCAAGCCAGGCGAGCACACTGCCAGGTTCCACGACACCCTGCAGAAGGTCCTTCAGTCGTCGCTCAAGGCCCACAAGCGCGTCGTGTTCAACGGCAACGGATACGAGGCCGAGTGGCCGAAGGAAGCCGAGAAAAGGGGACTGCCCAACGCGCCGGATACGCCTTCCGCGCTCGCCGCGCTCGCAAAGCCCGAGAATGCGGCGCTCTTCGAGAAATTCGGCGTCATGACGAAGCGCGAGCTCGAAAGCCGCCACGAGATTTTCCTCGAGGAATACGCGAAGAAAGTCAGGATCGAAGGCGCATGCGCGCGCGACATCGCGTCCGAGATGATCTTCCCTGCCGTCAAGGCGGAGTACCTCGAGTCGCTCGAGGCGTTCAGCAAGGCGGGCAAGGCGGGGATCGCGTCAGGAACCTTGGCGCTGCGCGAGAACGTCGTCGAACTCGGTGCCGGGCTTGACGCGCTCAGGAACGAGATCGGCAAACTCGAGGACGCGCTCGGAAGGGCCGCGTGCGCGGAAGCAGCCGAAGGCGAGATACTTTCGTCCATGAAGGCGCTTCGCACTACGGTGGACGCAATGGAGAAGCGCGTCTCCGACGCGCGCTGGCCGCTCCCGAAGTACCGCGACATGTTGTTTCTGTACTAATGGTTAGTGACGTGAAATGTCAGACGAACTAAAGCATGAATGCGCCGTGGCGATGGTGGTCCTTAGAAAGCCACCGTCGTCTACGGCGGACTTTGGCGGAACGAAGCTTTCGCTTCTACTGGAAAAACAACACAACCGCGGACAGGACGGTGCGGGCGCGGCGATACTCTCGGCCAATCCCGAGCCAGGCAAAACGCCATACTGGATCGCCAAGTCCGCCTCCGCTACACCTCTTGCAGATCTGTTGGGGATGCTGACGAAGCGGTGTAAGGTTCAGACAGGATTGACAGGATTATCTGTGAGCACAGCATCAGCCCCCCAAAATCCTGTAAATCTTGTAAATCCTGTCCACACAAGATTTGAGAGGATTTTCCTCGGCCATCTTCGCTACGCCACGTTCGGTAAAAACGACGTGGCGTTCTGTCATCCGTTCGTGCACGAGTCAAGCGAGCTATCCCATACGCTCCTTCTCGCAGGCAACTTCAACCTAACGAACGCGCACGAGCTATTCGACGACTACGCGCGACACGGATCGTTTCCGACGAGCAGGGCCGACGGCTACCTCATCTGCGAGCTGATCGCGAAGGAACTGGGAGGGCCGACCTCCGTGTCGGCCGCGGCCGGGACAGAGCCCGGCCCTCCCGTTGCCGACGCCCTTGCAAATGCATTGAAGAACGCCGACGGCGCATGGACGCTCTGCGGCGCGACGGGGGACGGCTGGGCGTTCGCGACGCGCGACCCGAACGGCATAAGGCCGGGCTTCTACTACATCGACGAGCGCGTCGTAGTCGTCGCGAGCGAGCGCCCCGCGATACAGGCCGCGTTCGACGTCCCGCCCGAGGCGGTGAAGGAGCTGCCGCCGGGCGAGGTGCTTGTCGTCTCGCCGGATGGCGAAGTCCAGATGTCCGAACTGAGTTCGGACATCAATGCTCGTCCTCGCCCTTGCTCGTTCGAGAGAATTTATTTCTCCCGCGCGAACGACGCCGACATCCACCGCGAGCGCAAGGCGCTCGGCGCGGCGCTCCTGCCGCGCATACTCGAGGCGGCGGACGCGACGATGGAGGACATCTTCTTCAGCTACATCCCCAACTCCGCGCGCATCGCCTTCCACGGATTGCTGGAAGAACTTTTCTCCCGTGTTTTTGCGACAGGATTAACAGGATTGACAAGATTATCTGGGGGCATGCCCCCAGACCCCAAAAATCTTGTAAATCCTGTAAATCCTGTCAAAAGCATCCCCCGCTTCGGCGAGGTGATAGTGAAGGACGCGAAGTTCCGCACGTTCATCGCGGACGCCGCGGCGCGGCGCGAGTTCTACAAGCACGTCTACGACGTCACGTACGGACTCGTCAAGGAGAATGACACGCTCGTCGTCCTTGACGATTCGATCGTGCGCGGCAACACGATGAAGAACGCGATTCTCCCGATGCTCGATCGGCTTGGACCGAAGCGCATCGTCATCGCATCCTCCGCGCCGCCCATCCGCTACCCCGACTGCTACGGCATCGACATGTCCACGCTCGGCGAGCTCGTCGCGTTCCGCGCCCTCGTCAATCTTATGAATGGGGAACGGGGAACGGGGAGCGGGGAGCGGGAATTGAGCGAAGCACTGGTAGGGCGGGCGCGCCGCGCACGCCGTCCCCAGTTGAATCCACTTGCTCCCCTCTATTCTCGCTTTACCGAGGAGCAGCACTGTGCGGAAATCGCGCGCCTTCTCACCCCTCCCGGGATGAAGGCAGAGGTGAAAGTGGTGTATCAGACCGTCGAGGATCTCAGAAGGTGCCTGACTTCGGGCTTCGGACATCCGACCTCGGCAATGGAAGTCGGAAGTCCGAAGTCAGAAGTCCTTTCAAGTTCCATCGGCGACTGGTACTTCACCGGCGACTACCCGACGCCGGGCGGATACAAGGTTCTCCACAAGGCGCTAGAGAACTACCTGGACAAGAGGAATGAAAGATCTTACTAATATGGAGCAAATTAAATGAACTACGAGAAGAAATGGAAAGCGGAGCGCGAAAGGGCGGCGTTCCTTGCACTGGACGATGGAACGGTCTTCCACGGCGTCGCGTTCGGCGCGAAGAAGGACACTCTTGGCGAGGTCGTGTTCAACACCGGCATGACGGGCTACCAGGAGATACTTACCGACCCATCCTACGCCGGACAGTTCGTCACCCTCACGACAGCCGAAGTCGGCAACTACGGAGTAAACAGCGCGGACACTGAAAGACGCGCCCTTTTTCTGTCTGGACTAGTAATAGCCGATCTGACCGAGCCCAGCAACTGGCGCAGCGAAAAGAGCCTCGACGAATATCTCCGCGAGAATGGCATCCCCGGCATCTACGGCGTGGACACGCGCGCGCTCACGCTGCACCTCCGCGAGCACGGCAACCGGAAGGCGTATTTGTGTGTTGGGGAATGGGGAACGGGGAATGGGGAAGATGAGGCAATAGCCAAGGCGCGAGAATGGGAGGGTCTTGACGGACAGGACTACGCCGCCAAGGTGACTTGCGAGAAGAGTTACGAGTTTAGACTTCAGACTTCGGACCTCGGACTTCGAAAACAGAAGTCTGAAGCCTTAAGTCCGAAGTCCTTGCCCCACATCGTCTGCTACGACTTCGGCGTAAAGACAAACATCCTCCGCTCGCTCGCGTCGTGGGCAAAGGTCACGGTCGTTCCAGCGAAGACTCCCGCCGAGGATGTCCTCGCGATGAATCCCGACGGCGTCTTTCTATCCAACGGTCCGGCCGATCCCGCGGCAGTGACATACGCAATCGAGAATATTCAGAAGTTCCTCGGACTAAGGTCTTTTTCGACAGGATTAACAAGATTTACAGGATTATCTGGGGCAACCCCTCAAAACCCAAATTCTGTTAATCCTGTAAATCCTGTCAAAAACAGAATCATCCCCATCATGGGAATCTGCCTTGGGCATCAGCTGCTCGCGCTCGCATGCGGCGCGAAGACGGCGCGGCTCAAGTTCGGGCACCACGGCTGCAACCATCCGGTGAAGAACCTCGCGACGGGCAAGGTCGAGATCACCAGCCAGAACCACAACTTCGCCGTCGTGCCCGAGTCGGTTCCGGACTGCCTGGAAGTGACGCACGTAAACCTCAACGACAATTCGATCGAGGGCATCCGCCACAAGACTCTCCCCGCCTTCTCGGTGCAGTACCACCCCGAGTCCTGCCCCGGCCCGCACGACTCGAACTACCTCTTCCGCCAATTCAGGGAAATGGCACTAGCCACAACCAGCAAGCCATGAAAAAACAAGTCAAATACGTTTTCATCACCGGCGGCGTCGTAAGCTCGCTCGGCAAGGGAATCACCTCGGCCTCGCTCGCGCTTCTCCTCAAGTCGCGCGGCTACAAGGTCTTCATGCAGAAGCTCGACCCATACCTCAACGTCGACCCCGGCACGATGTCCCCGTACCAGCACGGCGAGGTGTTCGTGACGGACGACGGCGCGGAGACGGACCTCGATCTCGGACACTACGAGCGGTTCGCCGGCGTCACCTGCACGAAGGCGTCGAACTACACCTCAGGGCGCATCTACTCCGCAGTCCTCGCGCGCGAACGCGCAGGTGGATACCTCGGCGGAACGGTGCAGGTCGTGCCGCACATAACGGACGAGATCAAGGCGGCGATCAGGAGCGCGGGCATGGGAGGGCCGACCTCCGTGTCGGCCATGGTCGGGACAGAGCCCGACCCTCCCGACATCGTCCTCTGCGAGATAGGCGGCGTTTCCGGCGACATCGAGTCGCTCCCCTTCCTCGAGGCGGCGCGGCAGTTCCGCTTCGAGGTCGGATCCGAGAACGCGTGCTTCGTGCACCTCACGCTCGTCCCGTATCTCAAGGCGGCGGGCGAGCTCAAGACAAAACCGTCGCAGCATTCCGTCGGACAGTTGCGCAACATCGGCATCATTCCCGACATCCTCGTCTGCCGCACCGAGATGACGATTCCGGAGGAGCATCTCCAGAAGCTCGCGCTCTTCTGCAACGTGAAGCGCGAATGCGTCATCGAGGAGAAGGACGTGACGGACTCCGTTTACGCCGTGCCGCGGGAGCTCCGGAAGCAGGGGCTCGACGAGCAGGTTCTGCGCCATCTCCACCTCGACATCTGGCCCATAAAGCACACGGTGTGGGACACTCTCGTGCGAAAGGCGACGCAGCCGAAGAAGAAGTGCCGCATCGCGCTCGTCGGAAAGTACATCGCCATCCGCGACGCCTACAAGTCGGTGCACGAAGCGCTCCAGCACGCAGGCATGGCAAAGGACTGCAAAGTAGAAGTTGTTCCTGTTGAATCCGAGGAGTTGGAGACAGGATTTACAGGATTAACAGGATTGGCGAAGTCTTCTAATCATGTAAATCTTGTTAATCCTGTCAAAAACAATCCGCTGAGGGATATCGACGGCATTTTGGTGCCTGGTGGATTCGGTGCGCGCGGCGTCGAGGGAAAGATCGCCGCGATAAAGTACGCGCGCGAGCACAAGATCCCATTTCTCGGCATCTGCCTCGGGATGCAGTGCACGGTGATCGAATACGCGCGCGACGTGCTCGGATGGAAGGACGCCAACTCGACGGAGTTCGACGAACGTACGACGCACCCCGTCATCGACCTTATGGAGGAGCAGCGCGGCATCACGCAGAAAGGCGGCACGATGCGCCTGGGCGCCTATCCATGCATTCTCAAGAAAGGCACCCTAGCCGCAAAGCTCTATAAAATAGTTTTGACAGGATTAACAAGATTTACAGGATTACCTGGGGATATCCCCCAGACACTCAATCCTGTTAATCCTGTAAATCCTGTCAAACAAAACAACTCCGCAGGTGTTATCTCCGAACGACATCGCCACCGCTACGAACTCGCATACGACAGCGAGGCAAGGAAGGCGCTTGAGGCCGCGGGGCTGGTGGTCAGCGGAACATCCCCCGACGGCAAGCTCGTCGAAATTGTAGAACTTCCGCAGTCGAAGCATCCTTACTTCATCGCATGCCAGTTCCACCCCGAGTTCAAATCCCGCCCGACCGCGCCGCATCCTCTGTTTGTCGGCCTCGTCTCGACCGCACTTAAGGAAAAGAAAAATGAAACGCACTGATTTGAAGAAGATACTTGTCATCGGATCGGGTCCGATCGTCATCGGACAGGGATGCGAGTTCGACTACTCCGGCTGCCAGGCCGTGAAGGCCCTGCGCAAGGAAGGATACGAAATCGTCCTCGTGAACTCCAACCCCGCGACGGTGATGACCGATCCGGAAATGGCCGAGGCGACATACATCGAGCCGCTTACCGTCGATTCGGTTTCGGCGATCATCCGAAAGGAAAAGCCGGACGCGCTCCTCCCGACGCTCGGCGGACAGACCGCGCTCAACCTCGCGATGGAGCTGAAGCGCTCCGGCGTCCTCGAAGAATGCGGCGTCGAGATGATCGGCGCGGATGCTGACGCGATAGCCCGTGCGGAGGACCGCAATCTCTTCAAGGCGGCGATGGGCAAGCTCGGACTTGACATGCCTAAATCGGGGAGCGCACATTCGCTCGAAGAGTCGGAAGCGATCGCAAAGGATATCGGCACATGGCCGCTAATCATCCGTCCTGGCTTCACCCTCGGCGGAACTGGCGGCGGAATCGCGCACGACGCAGACGAGTTCCGCGAAATCGTCTCGCGCGGGCTCGAGGCGTCGCTCAACCACGAGGTCCTTGTCGAGGAGTCTCTCATCGGCTGGAAGGAATTCGAGATGGAAGTGATGCGCGACAAGGCGGGAAACGCCGTAATCGTCTGCTCCATCGAGAACATGGATCCGATGGGCGTCCATACCGGCGACTCGATAACCGTCGCGCCGATACAGACACTTACCGACCGCGAATACCAGGCGATGCGCGACGACTCGATCCGCGTCCTGGAGGCGATCGGAATTGCGACGGGCGGCTCGAACGTCCAGTGGGCCGTCAATCCGAAGACGGGGCGGCGCATCATCATCGAGATGAATCCACGCGTCTCGCGCTCCTCCGCGCTCGCCTCGAAGGCGACGGGCTTCCCGATCGCGAAGATCGCCGCCCTTCTCGCCGTGGGCTATACTCTCGACGAGCTGAAGAACGACATTACCGAAGTTACGCCCGCCTGCTTCGAGCCGGCGCTCGACTATGTCGTAGTCAAGGTGCCGCGCTTCACCTTCGAGAAGTTCCACGGAGCGGACACGCGCCTCGGCACGCAAATGAAGTCCGTGGGCGAGGCGATGGCAATCGGACGCACCTTCAAGCAGGCATACCTCAAGGCAGTCCGCTCGCTCGAGGCGCCGCTCGCCGGACACGACGTCGCGAGCTTCGATCCGTGGTTCAGGGCGCAGCTCGAAGAAATCGAAGCGTTCAGAAAGTTCTTGGCGAGCCAGAAGAATCTTTTGACAGGATTTACAGGATTAACAGGATTGATGAGTAAAGATAATCATGTAAATCTTGTTAATCCTGTCGAAAAAGACCGTGAAGCAAGCTTGCTCCTTCGCCAAGCCAAGGTGTTCGGCTTCAGCGACAAGGAAATCGCCGCGGCGATCGGCTCCGACGAGATTACGGTGCGGAACAATCGCCTCGCCCTCGGCATAAGGCCCGAGTTCGGCGAAGTCGACACCTGCGCCGGCGAGTTCGAGGCCAAGACACCGTATTACTACAGCTGCTACGGTTTTTCGACAGGATTAACAAGATTTACAAGATTACCACATCCAACGAATTCTTCTAATCTTGTGAATCCTGTAAATCCTGTCAAAAAGAAGATCATGGTCTTGGGCGGGGGGCCGAACCGCATCGGACAGGGCATCGAGTTCGACTGGTGCTGCTGCCACGCCGCGTTCGCGCTGCGCAAGATGGGCATCGAGGTCGTGATGGTGAACTCAAATCCAGAGACTGTCTCGACCGACTACGACACTTCGGACAAGCTCTACTTCGAGCCGCTTACATTCGAGGACGTGATGGAGATCTACGAGCGCGAGAAGTGCGACGGCGCGATTGTGCAGTTCGGCGGACAGACCCCGCTCAACCTCGCGGAAAAACTCGAAGCGGCGGGCGTAAACATCCTCGGCACTTCGCCCAAAGACATCGCGCTTGCGGAGGACCGCGACTTCTTCCGCGCGCTTGTGAATGAAGTCGGCGTGAAGCAGCCGCCGAGCGGCATCGCGCACACGGTTGACGACGCGCTAAAGATCGCGCAGGAGATCGGCTATCCCGTCCTCGTGCGTCCGTCGTTCGTCCTTGGAGGACGCGGCATGGCGATCGTCTACCACGAGGAGCGCCTCAGGGAATACGTCGAGGAGGCGGTGAAGATATCGGAGGGGCGTCCGATCCTCATCGACAAGTTCCTCACCAATGCCATCGAACTCGACGTCGACTGCGTGTCGGATGGAGAGACGACAGTCGTCGGCGCGATTCTCGAGCACATCGAGGCGGCGGGCTGCCACTCTGGCGACGCCGCGGCGGTTACGCCGCCGGTATCGCTATCGAAAGAGACGATCGCCGAAGTCGAACGCATCGCCCGCACTTTCGCGGAGCGGTTGCACGTCGTCGGACTTATGAATATCCAGTTGGCTGTTAAAGACAACGAGGTATGGATGATCGAGGTGAATCCACGCGCGTCGCGCACCGTGCCGTTCGTCTCGAAGGCTGTCGGCTGGTCGCTTGCGGGCGTGGCGTCGCGGGTGATGGCGGGCGAGCAACTGCCCACCCAACTACCTAACCACCAAACCACCAAACCGTATTTCTGCGCCAAGGAGGCGGTCTTCCCGTTCGTGAAGTTCCCTGGCGCGGACATCACGCTCACGCCGGAGATGAAGTCGACGGGCGAGGTGATGTCGTTCGGAGTCGACGCGGCGACGGCGTACTACAAGAGCCAGGCCGCGGCGGGGAGTCCGCTGCCGCATCCGGGCCAGGGCGGAATCGTCCTTTGCGTTCGCGACGAAGACAAGGGCGAAGTCGTCGAACTTGCGAAGCGGCTCGATGCGATGGGCTACGAGATATGGGCGACGCGCGGAACTTCCACCGCGCTCTGGCGCGCGGGCGTCGAGTCGAATGCGCTCTACAAGATTCCGCTCGGGAGCCCCAACACAATCGACTTGATAAAGCGCGGCAAGGTGAAGTGGATCGTCAACACGCGCGAGGAGGGCGAGAGCGCTGCGCACGACAGCGTGAAGATCCGCGCGGCGGCGGTTGCCGCAGGCGTGCCGGTCACGACCACGCTTGCAGGATTCGCCGAGGCTGTCCGTGGAATCGCGGCCGACGCGTCGGCGAAAGGTTCCGTTCCTCGCTCGCTGCAGGAGTGGCACGCGTCCTGACAAGAAGCGTGCCTTTGCATCGGTGGAGCTTTTACGCCGCCCCGGCAGCGCCGGTCGCTACTTGAAGTTGACGTCGACGCGTATGTCGTCGGAAGTGTCGGACTTGAGGAGCGGTTTCCTGGCGTGGTCCAGGACGTTCGTCCCTGATGCAACGGCAGCAGGGGCGGGCTCCACGGGCTTGGGTTTTCCCGCCTTCGCGCCGTCCTTCGCCGTTGCCAGTGGCAGTACGCCGTCTTCCTTTTCATATTGTTCGCCGTAGTGCGAGTTCTTGAAGATGTTGGGAAACTTCGACATGATCGCCGCCAGGCGCGAAAGCGAAAAGAACCCCTCGACTTGCCTTGGCTCGGACGGATTCGGGATCTTCGGCGCACTGGCGTCCAGCGCGAACTCCACGGAAGGCTCTTCCGCGCGCAGCGCGTCGTCCTGCTTCATGTCCCCCGCCTCCACGAGCTGCACGGTCTCGTACTCCTGCGTCGCAAAGACGTCGTATGCGTATTCGCGGTTGCCAGCGACGGTCCCGCGCCAGAGCGCCATCGTCGCTCCGATGCCGATGAGAAGCGCGACGGACGCCGCCAGCCCCCAGCCGCTGATCCCCCCGAACCGCTCTGCGGCGGGTGCCTCGCGCCTTCCCGCAAGTGGAACCAGGCTTCCGCCCGTCAGAAGGAACTCGCGCTCGTAGCGGGCCTGCGGTCCGTCGCCCGACGTCAGCCTTCCGGGGGCCGCCGCGGCGATTCTGCCGCGGATTGCGGCAAGAAGGTCCTCGGGAATCCTTTCGACGAGCCAGCTGCGGTCGGTCAGGCGCCTGGAGACGAGCGTGGCGTTCCAGAGCTGGTAGACGCGCCTGCCGTCCGTCATCTCGCGCGAAGACGCCGGCACGCTGAAAGGCGACACGGGGACTATACGGCGCCCTGAAAGACCGCAGTCGTCGACTACGAGCGCGGTAAGCGGAATATTCGTGTCCGCGAATATGCGGATGTCCCCTGGGCGGACGTCAGGATCGAAGGCGGCGCTGCCGCGAGGCTTTTCGCCTCGCAGCTGCGGCCTTTCGACGCCGCGCCTGTAGAGTTTCCACTCCTCCTGGAATATTTCGTTCATGCCTGTACTCCAAGTTTTTCCCGCATTTCCTCGCCCATCATGGAGGCGCACGTTTCCACCAATATGCGCGCGAAGAGCGGATCGTCCGACCCCTCCGCGTCCTCAAGCTCCTTTTCCAGCGATGCCAGCGCCTTGTCCCTGACCGCGTAGGCGCGCGACTTCGCGAGGCCAAGGGCCGACAGGACGGCCGGCTCGGTGACGGAGATGTCCATCGCCGTCACATATAAACAAAGCGCGACGGACGATTTTTCCGCCTTTATTTTCGCTGCGACACGCGAGATCGCGTTTCGCGCAGCCATTCGATACGCGGATTCGTCGATGAACGAGGCCGGGTCGCACTCTTCGCCCTGTTCGGATCCGGATTCGTCGTATCCGGCGTTCTCCCAGGCAAGTCCGCGCGAACCGTCCTCGCGCGACACGGTGCGGGCCTTCCATCCCTTTATCGCGGCGATCCATTCAAGGACAATGTCGCGGATCCTCCCTGACGCCGAGCCGAAGAGCGTCCCGCACACGAAGTCCCGCATGGATTTGCCTTCGACGAGGATGCGGTAGGCGTAGTAGGACTTCAGCGGCTTCTTGCCCTCCCTGTCGCCGCGCAGCCGGAAGTATGCGTCGAAGAACGCTACCGGGTCCTCGCCCTGCGTCTCGTCGCGCGAAATGCCGTGGCGCTGGAGGTTGGCGTACATCGCGCTTTCGACTTCCGCGGACAGGGCGGACGCCGCCGCGGCGGAACAGCCGCGGACCGAGCAGATTTTAAACCACTCGGTCCATGCTTCGTCGCCGGCGTACCGGTCGTTCCATCTGAAAGACGCGTTCACGACGAGAATTATACCATATCTCAACATCTCGCGTCAGTTGGAGATTGTCCAGCCTCGGCGAAAGATTGCACTGCATGAAATAATACCATATCTCGCCGCCCCGCGCTTAAACTGGGCAATTGCGCGCGCGCTGCGCTTTCGGTATAATTGTGTCATGAAAATCAAACTACCTCAATTTCTGTTCTGCGCCGCGTTGACCGCGGTCGCCTTTTTGCAGTCGCCCGCAGCCGAGCATCTTGTCTGGTCCGACAGGCCTGCCGCCGACTGGGTCGAGATGTATCCCGTTGGAAACGGCTGGATGGGCGCGATGGTGGACGCCGCGAAGACGACGCACCTGCAGTTCAACCTGTCGCGCATCTGGTCGGGGCGCCCCCACTGCTATGACCGCCCCGATGCGTGCAAGGCGCTACTTGAAATGCGCGAGGTCGTCTTCGCGGGCCGTCCCTGGGAGGCGAACGCCATATTCGACGAGCGCTTTGTCGGAGATCCGAAGGGACAGGCCCGCTATCAGCCGTGCGGCGACCTCTGGCTGGACTTCAGCGCTATGGGCGAGCCGCAGCAGGTCGTAAGGCGCCTGGAGATGGACAATGCGCGCCACATCTCCAGGCTCGTCTTCGGCGACGGCATGCGCGTTGGACAGGAGACTTTTGCGCCTTATGACGAAAAGGAGTTCATCTTCCACAGGGCGGTCGCCTCCGAACCCGGCATGCTGAACGTCCGCATAACGCTCAAAAGCGCCCACGGCGACAGCCGTCACTTCGTGCGCGACGGGATTCTCGGGTTCGCGGGCCAGGTCGAAGCAGGCGGCGTCAAGTTCGCGGCACTCGCGTCCGTCAGGGCCGAAGGCGACGATGTCATAGTAGAAAAAGACGGCGACGGACTTCGCGTCAGGGGCGCGGATTTCGTCGAGATACGCCTTTGCGCGGCGTCGGATATGAAGAGCTGGAAGGAGCTTGCGGGCGATCCGCTCGCAGACTGCGAGAGGGCGCAGGCTCGCGTCGCCGCAAAGGACTGGAAGTCGGCGCGCCTTTCGCATCAGGACGCCTTTGCCGAGCTGTACGGCCGCGTAAGGCTGGATCTCGGCGGCTCGAAGGATGCCGACGGGCAGGTGCCGACGCTGGAGCGCCTGAAGCGCCAGCGCGAGCTTCGCGACCCGGGTTTCGCGGAGCTGGTGTTCAACTACGGACGCTACCTCCTCATTTCGTCGTCGCGTCCAGACGGGGACCCCGCGAATCTCCAGGGGATATGGAATGCGTCTCACCATCCGGCATGGGGGTCGAAGTACACGGCCAACATAAACGTGGAGATGAACTACTGGCCCGCGGAGGTCTGTGGACTGGGCGAGTGCCACTACGCGCTCTTCAACGCCATACGCGAACTGTCTGAATCCGGCGCAAGGACTGCCAAGACGCTGTACCACGCCAACGGCTGGGTCTGCCACCACAACTTCGACGGCTGGCGCGGAACGGCGCCCGTGGATTACCATGGATCCGGGATGTGGCCGCTTGGAGGCGGATGGCTTTCGACCCACCTCTGGGAGCACTGGCTTTTCACGCGCGACGTAAAGTTCCTGCGCGAGTGGTATCCCGTCATGCTTGAGTCTGCGCGCTTCTGCTCCGACATACTGGTGGAGCATCCGAAGTCCGGCAATCTGGTGACGTGTCCGACAAGCTCGCCCGAAGTCGGGGGAATCGAGGCAGGGACCACCTGCGACATGCAGATTGTCCGCGCGCTCTTCAACGCCGTCGTAGAGGGTGCGTCCGTAGTCAAGACACTGTCCGCTGACCAGAAGGCGCTTGTCGAGCGCATAAAGGAGCAGATCCCGCGGCTTGAGCCGAACAAGATAGGGAAATGGGGACAGCTTCAGGAGTGGTTTGACGACAAGGACTCCCCTGACGAGCACAACCGCCATTTCTCGCATCTTTGGGCGGTGTATCCCGGCTGGGACATTACGCCCGAAGACACTCCGGAGCTGTTCAAGGCGGCCATGACGTCCCAGAACGCGCGCGGCGACGAAGCGACGGGCTGGTCCATGGGCTGGAAGGTGTGCCAGTGGGCGCGCTACCGCGACGGAGACCGCGCAATGAAGATAATGGACAACCTGTTCACGCTCCAGCAGGGGAACAAGGGCGGGCTTTACGCAAACCTCTTCGACGCGCATCCTCCGTTCCAGATTGACGGGAACTTCGGCGTTACGGCCGGCATCGCGGAGATGCTGGTGCAGTCCCACCGCCGCACGAAGGACGGAAAGGTCATCATAGACATACTGCCCGCACTGCCGAAGGAGTGGGCGTCCGGCAGCGTCAGGGGACTGCGTGCGCGCGGCGGACACCGCGTCGACCTGGCATGGAAGGACGGAAAGTCAGTCGACGTCAAGGTGTATGGAAACGACCGTGGCTATGTCGTCAACAGACTTCGCTGAAAAAAGGTGAAAAAAATTTCAAAAAAAAAATGAAAAAAGTTTGTCATCGGACTTCGGACCTCGCATATACTACTTGTGCGAGACCCAATAAATACGGGCTAAAACGAAGATCGAAGGCGGATTTTCGCCTTTGTGAATATTTTTTCGATACCCCCTTGTCAGGCAGACCGATTTTTTGATAGAATATGTGTGTCGCTGATAAGTGGACGAAATTCCGGACCGGTAGTCCGGGTCGGTTTGTGACCGGCAACCTGTGAAGGTGTTTCGAAAGCTTAAAGGCTACAACAACACAAACCAAACAAAGGAAACAAAAAATGAAGAAGATACTCATTGCGGCTATTGCTGCTACGGTCGTCGGCGGTGCTTTCGCTGCTTGCGATTACAACCCCGTCACGCCTCAGAAGGAGAGGGCTTGGGCTTATACTTGGAAGTTCTCCGGCAAGACCACCAAGGGCGCTATTGTCAAGGGAACGAAGGGCACCTCTGGCGTTTGCGGTTATGAGACCCCCGGCTCGCTCGGCGGTTTCGTCCGTGTTCCTGCCTCCCTCAAGATCCAGGGCTACACCTGGTACTGCGATCCGGGCTGCGGTTCGGATGACTTCGAGGCGGCTCTCGCTGAGGTCAACGAGGTGTTCTACCAGAAGAAGCCTGTCAAGACGGGTCTCAACGGTGGCGTGACCATCGAGGTCTCCAACATCATCGGCAAGAAGGCCAAGCAGTACGAGATCCAGGGTGTCGCTCAGTTCGACGGCACGGTTGACGGTCTCTACAACGACGGTTCTGATGCGTTCCAGTACGTCCTGACCTTCGCTGGTCTCGGCAAGTACGACAAGAAGAACAGCCGCGTCTCCTCCGCGTCGGGCAACTTCGCCGGTACGCTCGAGTATCCGTGGTACGTCTCCAAGACGGTCTGCGCTGAGGCTAAGGTTTGGGATTGCGTTACCCTCACGCTCGTCGAGGATTCCGTGACCTCCGTCGCCTACGGCAAGTGGTCCGTCAAGTACAACAAGTCCACGGCCAAGAAGCTCGCGAACAACAAGGCTGCTGCGCCTAAGTTCCCGAAGTGGGTCCTCAACCTCAACGCGATTGACGCTCTCGGTCTCTAATAAGACCTGATTGAGGTTAGACTAAAAGGCGAGGTGACATCACCTCGCCTTTTTTGTCGTTATTTTGGTATAATATGCGCATGACCTATAGCAAGAGGAAGTGAAATGGCAGTAGAAGAGAAGAAGGAAAAGCTCCTTGAGACAGAGGAGGTTCGTCAGAAGATAGCCGATCTGCAGAAGCGCGTCGGCGAAATGGCCGACTACATCAAGGTGGATGAAAGGCGCGCGAAGCTTGCGGTTCTTGAGGACCAGCAGGCGCAGGGCGATTTCTGGAACAACCAGTCCAAGGCGCGCGAGGTAATTGCGGCGACGAACGCGGAACGTGCGTATGTTGTGCCTTATGACGCGCTTTTGAAGACGGTCGAGGACGCTGGGGTCATGCTTGAGCTTGCGGAGATGGAGGAGGGCGCGGCCCAGCAGAACGCGCTGAAGGATACGATTGCGGAGTGCGACAAGGCCGAGGGGTATTTCGGAAAGCTTCGACTTCAGTCTTTGCTTGGAGGCAAGTTCGACCAGTGCAATGTCTTCGTCAAGCTCCATGCGGGGCAGGGCGGCACGGAGGCGTGCGACTGGGTTGCGATGCTCTATCGCATGTACCAGCGCTACGCCGAGTCCCAGGGGTGGAAGGTCGAGGAATACGACGTTCAGCCAGGTGAAGAGGCGGGCTACAAGGATGTGTATTTCCGCGTAGAGGGTCCGTATGCCTTCGGAATGCTCAAGGCCGAGCGCGGAATCCACCGTCTTGTCCGCATTTCGCCTTTTGACGCGAACAAGCGGCGCCAGACGTCGTTTGCATCTATGGAGACCGTTGCGGAGATCAACGACGACATAGACGTAGAGATCAAGGACGAGGATCTCCGCATCGACACTTACCGTTCGGGCGGCGCCGGTGGACAGCACGTCAACAAGACCGACTCGGCGGTTCGCCTCACGCACCTTCCGACGGGCATTGTCGTGGCCTGCCAGAAGGAGCGTTCGCAGCACATGAACAAGGAGAAGGCGATGAACATGCTTCGCGCCCAGCTTTACGAGTACTACGAAGACCAGAAGAAGGCCGAGATGGACCGCTTCTACGGCGCGAAGTCGGAAAACGGCTGGGGCTCCCAGATTCGCTCCTATGTGTTCTGCCCCTATACCATGGTAAAGGACCTCCGCACCGAGTGCGAGACAAGCGACGTCAACGGCGTGATGGATGGACATCTCCAGCCGTTCATCGAGTCATGGCTTCAGATGAAGGCTTCTGGCTCTCCGGAGGCCCGATAGGGCGAATGCCATGCGGTCGTTGTCCGTTCTCTGGCTACACGCGCCCGACCCGCGCGATGCGAAGACGCTGCCAGTCGTCGAATACGGTCTTTCCGACGCGTTCCGCGACTTCTGCCACGACGTGTTCAACGTCCGCTCTCCGCTTGAGTATCCTCCTCTCAAGCTGATAACGGTTGCGAATGCGGAGGCGGTCCCGGGTGCGCTTTTCATAGACGGCGAGCCGAGGCGCGGACTTTCCGAAAAGGGCGACGACTGCTGTCTTTTCATGGTCGACGACACGCTTTTCGGAGGCTACGTCGGAGACCTGACCCTGCGCGAATGGCTTGGGATATACCTTCCGCAGATTCCGCGCATCGTCGTGACGCGGCGGGGGCACAAGCCGGTAATCGTGCCGCAGCGGCGATGGGCCAAGAAGCCGGCCGAGGTCTTTGAGCAGCCGTCCGTCCACCATGAGCGGCTGGTTCATCTCTTCAAGTCCTTCTGGATGCCTCGCTTCTGGAGCGTGCTGAGGCAGTACGTCCAGGTAAAGGCAGGTACCAACTGGCATACTCCCGGGCACAACGGCGGCAATGCATTTTCGCTTTCTCCGTTTCTGCGCGGATTCCACGAGGCCTTTGGGGCGATGATATTCCGCTCGGACCTCTCTGTTTCCGTAGAGTCGCTTGGCGACCTTTCGAGCCCAGAGGCCCATACCCCGCTTTCCGAGGCGCAGAAGCTTTCGTCCGAGATATTCGGAACGGCCCTCAGCTGCTACGTGACCAACGGCACTTCGACCTCGAACAAGGCGATGCTGATGACGCTCCTCAAGCCAGGCGAAATCGTGCTGGTAGACCGAAACTGCCACAAGTCCGTCCACCACGCGATCGTGATGTCCGGAGCCATCCCGCGCTACCTGCCGAGCCGCTGGAACGCGAGGCTTGGAGTGTGGGGCCCTGTTTCGCTGGACGACATTGAGAGCGGACTTTCGGCGACTCCGGTGCCGCCGCGTCTTCTCATCCTTACGACTTGCACATACGAGGGCGTTTTGTATCCCGTCTGGGAGGTAGCGCGCCTCTGCGAGCGCAAGGGGACTCTGTTCTACGCCGACGAGGCGTGGGCGGGGTATCTCAGCTTCCATCCCTACTACACGCACGAGGACGACGAGGAGGAAGACGGCCCCGTCATGCGCTACAATGCCGTCAACGGCACGGGAAGCGCGCATTTCGCCGTCCAGTCGACGCACAAGACGATGTCCGCATTCTCCCAGGCGTCGATGATCCACGTCTCGACCCGCTTCAAGAAGCTGCTTGAGGAGGACGCCTCCCCGCAGTACCGCTGGCTGCGCCGGCGCTTCGCGCTGCACCAGCGCGGGTCGTGGGAAAAGTTCACGCACGACCTGTACGAGTTTCTGCGCTACTGGCACTCCACCTCGCCGCACTATCCGTTCATGGCGACGCTGGACATCGCCGGCGTCCAGATGCGGCTCGAGGGCATGAAGCTCATCGACGAGCGCCTAAAGTGGACGGCCGAGTTCCGTCAGCGCGTGGCCTTCGCCTGTGGGAGGCCAGAATCCGAGTGCTTCGCGGGTCTTCCAGACATTGCGGGCGAAGGCGAGTGGGCGAAGGACGGATATCTGAAGGATCCGCTCAAGATCGTCCTGATGCTCCGCAGCGCCCAGGCGTGCGCGCAGTTCAAGAAGGCGCTCCTTAAGGCCCACATACAGTGGGAAAAGTCGACTGCTACAACCGTCCTCTTCCTAGTCACGGCAGGAACGGTAGAAGAGCATTTCGAGGACCTGTTCCGCGTCTGCCGACTCAACCGTTCGCTTATCGGACGCCCCTGCGCGGCAACAGGTTCGATCACGGTCACGAAGGCAGTCTCCGGTCAGCCCGTCGTCCTGCCGCACGACGCCGCGCTTTGCGACGGAGAGCTAGTGACGATCCAGGAGTCCGTCGGACGCATCGCCTCGCAGTTCCTTGTGCCGTATCCGCCTGGAGTTCCCGTTTTCATACCGGGGCTTCGCATTACGAAGGAGATGGTAAAGCTTGTCGAGGGCGTGATCGAGTCGGAGGGCGTAGACGCAGTCCATGGGCTATTCTGCCGTGGCGGACACGCGCCGTATTACGTCGAGGTGCTTAACAAGGACGAAGAACTTCGCCTGAAACGCTAAGTCGGAGCTTCCCTACGGCCAACGCATTAAAAAACGATCCAGGGGCCCCGAAGGGGAAGGATCGGCTTTTAATGTGTTGGCCGTAGAGCTTCCCATTCCCTTCTGCCACTGGGCGAGTGATTTATGATATAATTATAAAAAAAACTTGAAAGGGACTAGCCCATGAAACAGAAATTCCTCAGCCTTGTGCTTCTGACCTCAGCTCTTGCCGCGGTTTCCGCCTCGGCCTTGACTGGATTCGATCCTGACTACGACGCCGCGCGCGAACGCGCCAAGGCGAACGGGCGTCCCATGCTGGTCCTGTTCACCGGCAGCGACTGGTGCGGATGGTGCATCAAGCTTGAGAAGGAGGTCTTTTCGCAGCCGGAGTTCCTTTCGGCCGCCACGAACGAGTTCGAGCTCGTGGTTCTGGACTTCCCGAGCGACAAGACGAAGCAGACGGACGCGCAGCGCAAGCGCTGCTCCGAGCTTTCCGACAAGTTCAAGGTCAGGGGCTTCCCGACCGTGAAGGTGCTCAAGGCGGCAGACGAGTCCGTCGTCTGCGAGTCGGGCTACGCCAAGGGCGGTCCAGTGAAGTGGCTGGAGGGCCTTCGCAAGGAGATGAAGTTCGGCAAGCTGGCAAAGGAGTCCCTCGGTCCGCTGCGCGCGGAGCTTGACGGCCTCTACGAGGGAATTCGGAAAGCCTTGAGGTCTAAGGACGGGCTTCCGCTTTCCGACGAGGGCAAGCGCGAAGCGATCGCCAAGGCAGTGCGCGAGTCGCTCCCGAGCTTCAAGGCGCTTTCGGAAAAGGTCAAGGGTGCGAAGATCCCCGCGGAGATCGAGGATTACCGCAAGGAACTTCAGGAAGACGTGCAGGGCGTCATAGAATGGATTGAAAACTCACTTAAGAAGGCAGAAGCGAAATGAAACTCGATCCCACGAAGATGAAGGACTGGCAGATCGCGGAGGCTGCCGAAGAGAACCTCAAGCCCGCAGCCGCGCTTGCCGCCGAACTCGGGCTTCAGGACGACGAATGGGATCCGTACGGACGCGTTCTCGCGAAAGTTGACGTGACGAAGGTCCTGAAGCGAGTCGGCGAGGGACGAAAGGGCAAGTACATCGACGTCACGGCCATTACCCCGACCGCTCTCGGCGAGGGCAAGACGACGACGACCCTCGGCCTTGTCCAGGGCCTCGGCAAGCTGGGCAAGAAGGTAATCGGCTGCGTCCGTCAGCCTTCCGGCGGGCCAACGTTCAACATCAAGGGCAGCGCGGCAGGCGGCGGCCTTGCGCAGGTAGTGCCGCTTACGGCGCTTTCCCTCGGGCTTACAGGCGACATAGACGCGATAACGAACGCCAACAACCTCGCGATGGTCGCGCTCAACTCGCGCATGCAGCACGAGCGCAACCACGACGACGCGTGGCTCGCGGAGCGCGGACTCAGGCGCCTCGACATCGACCCCGCCCGCATCCAGTTCCGCTGGGCGATGGATTTCTGCGCCCAGGGCCTTCGCAACATCGAGATAGGCAGGGGCGGCAAGCTCGACGGCTTCACGTGCGACAGCGGCTTCTACATCACTGTCGCCTCCGAAGTGATGGCCATCCTCGCGATGTGCTCCGACCTCGCCGATCTCCGCAGGCGCCTCGCCAAGATCGTCGTGGCGTACTCAAGGTCAGGCGAGCCCGTCACTACGGCCGACCTGGAGGTGGACGGCGCGATGTGCGCGCTCCTCGTCAACGCCGTCAAGCCGACGCTGATGCAGTCCATCGAGGGCCAGCCCATGTTCGTCCACGCAGGGCCGTTCGCCAACATCGCGATTGGACAGAACTCCGTCGTCGCAGACCGCCTGGCCTGTGCGCTTGGCGACTACGTCGTCACGGAGAGCGGTTTCGCGTCCGACATGGGCTTCGAGAAGTTCTGGAACATCAAGTGCCGCTGCTCCGGCCTCAAGCCCGACGCCGTCGTGCTTGTCGCGACGGTGCGCGCGCTCAAGGCGCACGGCGGGGCGCCAGCCGTCAAGGCCGGACTTCCGCTTGACCCTGTGTACACGACGGAGAACCTCGAGCTTTTGGAGAAGGGCTGCGAGAACCTCCTCGCGCACATCGACATCATCCGCCGCTCGGGCGTCCAGCCCGTCGTCTGCCTCAACGCCTTCTACACCGACACCCAGGCCGAGCGCGACCTCGTCAGGCGCGTCGCCGAAGGCGCGGGCGCGGCGTTCGCGGTCTCGGACCACTGGCTGAAGGGCGGCGAAGGTGCGCTGGACCTCGCCAGGGCCGTTGTCGAGGCGTGCGACAAGCCGAACGACTTTGCATTCCTCTGCGACCTCTCCGAGCCGCTGAAGGACCGCATCGAGAAGCAGGTCAAGGAAGTGTACGGAGGCGACGGAGTGGACTTCGAGCCGCTTGCGCTCAGGAAGCTGGAGCAGTTCCAGTCCGATCCCGAGACCGCGAAGCTGCCGATCTGCATCGCCAAGACGCAATACTCGCTTTCCCACGACCCGAAGCTGCTGGGACGCCCGAAGGGCTGGCGCATGCCGGTCAGGGACGTGCTTCTATACCGCGGCGCGGGGCTCGTCGTGCCGGTGGCGGGCGAGATCAAGCTCATGCCGGGAACCTCCGCATCCCCCGCCTACAGGCGCATCGACGTCGACGTGGAGACGGGGAAGGTCAGGGGGCTTTTCTGATCGTGAAACGGACAACCGGAGATAAACCAGGATGAAACGTCAGATTGTTTTGATTGCGAGCCTTCTCGTCGGTCTGCTGGCCGCCGTTCTCACGCGCGTCTACATAACCGCGAAGGAGGCGGAGTTCCGCAGGGACCGAGACGCCCTCGTCAAGCGCTACGGGACGATGGACGTGCTCTGCTTCAAGGTCGATACGCCTGGAGGGACCGCCATGACGCGCAAGGACATCGGCGTGAAGACGGTGCCGGGGTTGGGTATGAAGGGTCAGGCCCTGACGGTGGAGGATGTCGACGCGATCATCGGTCGGCGCACTACGATGGCCCACAAAAAGGGAGATGTCATATTCTGGAACGACATCGAGGGCGGCGATCCTTCTGTCAAGGGGCTTTCTGCCGACATAAAGCAGAAGATGCGCGCCATCTCCGTCAACGTCGGCACCTCGTCGTCCGTTTCCGGCATGGTCCGCCCCAACGACCATGTCGACGTCATAGGGACGTTCGACTTCCCGGGCGACGACGGTGCGAAGAGGCGCGGCGACCCCGTTACGTGCACGATCCTGCAGAACGTCCTCGTGCTTGCCACGGGACGCGAGACGGCAAAGTCGCGCGAGCGCAACATGGGCTCCTCGTCCGGCTATTCGACGGTCACGCTTGAGGTTTCGCCGCGAGAGGCCGAGATGCTGGCCTTCGCCGAGCAGATGAAGGGGCGTCTTACGCTGACGCTCCGTAGCCGCAACGACACGTCCTACGTCAAGGAGCTTCCGCAGGTCGACTACAAGAAGATTCGCGACGAGATAGAGGAGCTCAACCTTAAGCGCCAGACTGGACACTGATCCGCTCCGGAGGGAACGCCATGATACAGCTTACGACTCTCATTGGAGGTGTGCGCGAGACGAATCCGCTTCCCGACGGGACATACATAATCGGGCGCGGGCGCAACTGCCACATTCGACTCGACTTCCCCGACGTCTCCGAGCGGCACGCCATCCTCACAGTCCGCGGCGGAAATGCCGCGATAGAGGACCTGCGCAGCGCGAACGGCACGTTCGTCAACGGAGAGGAGATTGACGCGCCGATTCCGCTCGACGGCGGGATGGTCGTCCAGATCGGCGAGAGCATGCTCCGCGTGAGCGACGGCGACGAGGCTACGGAGGATCCGCAGGACGCCGCGCCCATGCCTTCGCAGGAGGAGAAGTCCGTTCCGGAGTACAGCGTCCCGCAGTACGGAGCCGAGCCGTACGCCCCCGCGCAGCAGGCGCAGCCGTACGAGATGCGCGAGGAGCGCCTTGCACCGGAGCCGATCGAGGACATTCCGGCGAGCGGCGAGAGCAGCGAGATGCGCGACTTGCGGCGAAGCGTCCAGGAGCAGATACAGAACGAGCTTCTGAAGCGACTGGACATGAAGCGCCTCACGATGCAGGGCGTCGACACGGAGGGGCTCGAGGATACCGCTCGCGCCAAGATACGCCAGATCATCCACGAGGTCGTCGAGAACGGGCGCATGCCAGAGGGAATCGACCCGGTGCGGCTTGAAGAGGATGTCTTCAACGAGGCTATGCGCCTAGGGCCGCTGGAGGAGCTTCTTGCGGACGACTCCGTCTCCGAAATAATGGTCAACGGACCGCAGAAGGTCTACGTTGAGCGCAACGGAAAGCTCCAGCTATCCGACTGCCAGTTCACGGACGACGCGTCCGTCATGAGCGTCATAGAGCGCATTGTCGCGCCCTTGGGGCGCCGCATCGACGAGTCGCAGCCGTATGTGGACGCGCGACTGGCGGACGGAAGCCGCGTCAACGCGATCATTGCGCCGCTTTCGCTCTCGGGGCCGACGATCACGATCCGAAAGTTCTCGCGGAACGCGCTCACCGTCGCCGACTTCATTCGCTTCGGAACGTGGTCGCACAACGCGGCGGAGTTCATGAAGCTGTGCGTCCTCCTTCGCAAGAACATCATCGTCGCAGGCGGAACGGGCTCTGGAAAGACGACTCTGCTAAACCTGCTATCCGGCTTCATTCCGTCGACCGAGCGAATAATCACTGTCGAGGACGCGGCGGAACTGCGCCTTCAGCAGCCACACGTAGTCAGGCTTGAGGCGAGGCCGCCGAACATCGAGGGAAAGGGCGCCGTGCCGATCCGCGACCTCGTGAAGAACTGCCTGCGAATGAGGCCGGACCGCATCATCGTCGGCGAATGCCGCGGAGGCGAGGCTCTGGACATGCTGCAGGCGATGAACACGGGACACGACGGCTCGCTCACGACGGTCCACGCGAACTCTCCGCGCGACGTCATATCGCGCCTTGAGACGATGGTCCTCATGAGCGGCATGGAGCTCCCCTCGCGCGCCATACGCGAGCAGATCGCAAGCGCGGTCGACATAATCATCCACGAATCGCGTCTTTCGGACGGCTCGCGCAAGGTCGTTGCGATAAGCGAGGTGACGGGGCTGGAGGGCTCACAGATCGTGATGCAGGACATTTTCTCCTTCAAGCGCACGGGCGTCGGCGCGAACGGGAAGATTCTCGGCGAGTTCCGTCCCACCGGCGCCATGCCGACATGGTACGACCAGCTGGCGGGCCGCGGCATCCAGTGCGACCCGAAGATGTTCGACCCCGACTTCAGGGGCGACGTTTCGATAAAGACGAGCAGGGGGTGACGTCGTGATGTCATGGTTGATAACGGGGCTTTTCGCTCTTTCGCTTGGCGGCGTGGCATGGTACTTCGTCGGCGGCATAAAGATCAAGAACGGCTGGCAGAACGGCGAAAGTCCGCTTGCGAAGTGGCTCGACTCGCGCCGCCGCGCGAAGTTCAACGACCAGCTCCCTGAGGCGCTTGCCACGATGTCCAACGCGCTCAGGGCGGGCTTCTCCATCTCCCAGGCGTTCGACTCCGTCGTCGAGCAGGACATGAAGCCGATGAGCGAGGAGTTCCAGATACTCCAGCAGCAGCTGCGCATCGGCATGTCATTCGAGGACGCGCTCGAGTCGATGTCCCAGCGCGTCGGGTCTGAGGACCTGACGCTCGTCACGACGGCGATTCTCGTCAGCCGCAAGACGGGCGGCAACGTTACGGAGATATTCGACAAGATATCGGAGACGATCCGCGGACGCATGCGCATAGAGCGCAAGGTGAGGTCCATGACGGCGCAGGGCCGCATGCAGGGAATAATCGTCTCCCTGATGCCTGTCGTGCTCGGCGTCGCCATGACCGTGATGAAGCCGAAGATGATGCTTCCATTCCTCATGAGTCTCAAGGGCGCGGCCGCGCTTGTGATCATGGCAGTTCTCATCATCATGGGCTGGATAATGATCCGCAAGATAACGAAGATTGACGTCTGACGGGTCGGCTTGCAAAAAGTGAAAATACCCCCTTGCGCGAGCAAGCGGAGATATGATATAATAAGTGGCGTTTTCCGCGATGGGGAAGTAGCTCAGTTGGTAGAGCATCACGTTCGCAACGTGGGGGTCGAGAGTTCGAATCTCTTCTTCTCCACCATATCGGAAACGAACCCCTTTCAAGTTTCGGGCGATTAGCTCAGTTGGTTAGAGCATTACCTTCACACGGTAGGGGTCACTGGTCCGAGTCCAGTATCGCCCACCACCCCCAAAAGTTGATTTCACCCGATATTTCGGCAGAGTCCGGAGCCTTGCGCCCGATGGCCGGATTGTGGTAAACTTTAAGCGGGGACTTGACACTAAACATATAGAACCACTAGAACCATTGGCTATCTAGCCATATTTTGCAATGCGCCTGAAATCGCTCGATTTGACGAGCCTCAGACGAAGCTTTTGCCAGCCTCGCAGAGAGCCGCGAGGCAGTTGGAACATTCGCGTCACACGTATTTGCCTCGTTCCCCATTCCCCTCTTCCCATTTCCCATGCCCACCTCGGTAGGCGTCTGTGATAAGCTCTCAGCCGTCCCCGCAGTTCTCGGGCGGCGCTGATGCATCTCTTCAGACCTGCGGATTGTAAACTTTTGGCTCAAAAGTTTACAATTTGAAAAGACGATTGAAGGGAATCCGAAAATTTGGTAGTATGATAGATAATAAATTACACGGATGAGGCTGTTTGACGGTTAATGCTGGAAAAAATTGGTAGCTATCGCATTGTGCGGCGCATCGGCGTTGGCGGAATGGGCGAGGTGTTCGAAGTCGAGCATCTCGCGCTCGGTACGCGCTATGCGCTGAAGACATTCGTCCTCGAAAGCGTCGACGCGGCATTTCTGCGAGAGCGATTCCTGGCCGAAGGACGCGCCCTCGCGCGCATCGAGCATCCGAACGTCGCGCGCGTATTCGATCTCGGCGCCATGCCGGACGGCACCGCCTATTTCGTCATGGACCTCGTGCTTGACGTAAACGGCGAGCCGCGCACGCTCGCGGACGTCTCTCCGGACGAGTTCACGGATTCCGACCGTCTGCGCTGGCTCGAGTCGATCGCATCAGCGCTTGACTGCATCCATGCCGAAGGAATAGTACACCGCGACGTCAAGGCGTCGAACATCTTGCTCAACGCGAAGAACGATGCCGTGCTTGTCGACTTCGGAATCTCCCGCTACGAATACGGACGCATCAAGCGCGAGATCGGCGTCGAGAAGACCGTTGTTGCAGGTGATGAAGAATCGGCGCGCCGGCTCGTCATGGGAACTGGCGGATATCTCGCGCCGGAAATCAGAAAGGGCGGAGAGGCGAGCGCGGCATCCGATGTATATTCGCTGGGTGTCGTTTTCTTCCGACTTTTGACTGGGCTCTGGTACGAACCCGGAACCGATGCGCTCAAGCTTCTCGAACCGCTCGAAGGCCTGTGGAGCAAGCTTCTCCCTCCGATGCTCGCCGCCGACCCTGTGAAACGGCCGGTAAGGTTGTCAGAGTATCTGCGGGAGGTGCGGGCGAACACAGTTCGTCCACGCATGGCTGTTTTGAAGCATCCTAGGTTTATGTGCTTTTCTTTGGCGGCGCTTGCGACGCTTTGCGCCGTGCTCCTCTATCGCGCCACAATGACTGGGGGAAGCGGCGTCTCGCTGCTTCAAGAAAGTGAAAATAGTAGCCTTTTTGAGAAGCGGCGAGACACCGCTTCCCCCAGTCATGCATCATATTTTAAATCGGCTTCGGCTCGGCCCATCTTTTTCGACCTCGGCTCCAACGTTCGCATTGAGATGGTCGAATGCACCGCGACCGACGGCAAACGCTTTTGGATTGGCGCGAGCCACGTCACGAACGTCGAGTGGCTGCGCGTAACGGGCAACAAACGCGATGGCGCGGATGACGAACCGGCCGTTGCTATGTCGCTGACGGAGATATCGAAGTTCATAGCCGAGCTCAACCGCCGATTCGCGGCACATCTGCCGCGCGGCATGCGCTTCAGGCTTCCGTCGACAAATGAACTTGCCATTGCGTCTACGGCCGGCGGCGCGAACGCGGCGGACGCGTCTGCGCTCGGCGTGGCGGGTCCGTCTGTCGCCGACAAGAAAGCATACGCCGCCGAGAAGGGCGCAAAGTGGGAAAGCGTCATGGCGAAGATGCCGTGCCGGGTGCGGACGAAGGAGCCGAACCCCTGGGGTGTCTACGATGTCGTTGGGCAGGGGCGGACGATCTGCCGCGAGACGGAAGGGGCGGATGAAAAAGGCAGGCCGAAGCACGTTCAGCTTGGACCGGACGATATTGCCGAGCGCTCGCTTGTCGGCGAGTGGGGCTGGAACAGCACTCTCAGGCTTGCCCTGGGGGAGGAGTGATGGCGAATTTTCCAGATACGCCCGTTTCGCTGCTCGTCCGGCTGGCGTCGGACAGAACCGGCATTCAAGACGAAGCCGGATGGACGCGGCTCTTCGAACTGTATGCACCGGCGATAAGGGCGTTTGCCGAGGAGCGCGGAAGCGAAGACGAGAGCGAAGACATCGTGCAAGAGATTTTCATGCGGCTCGTGGAGGTGCTGCGCGACGGCCGCGTGAAAGTCGGCGGAGATGCGGGGAAGTTCCGCCGGTATCTCGCGACGCTTGTCCGCAACGAGCTCGTCAGCCGCTGGCGCAGGCGCATGGCGCGCGGAGAGGGGACGAGAGTTTCGCTTGACGATCCCGGTGCGGGAGTTGAAGCATCGGTGGATTCCGATGCCGCGGCGATTGTGGACGTGAAATGGCGGCTTGCGCGGCGCAAGGCGGCGGTTGAATGGGCGCTTACGAAGACGGCGCTTTCGGCGCAGTCGAAGGCTGTTTACCGGGCGTATGTCATAGACGAGCGCCCGATAGGCGAAGTCGCAGCCGAATTCAAGATTCCGCGCAACTCCGTCTCGCAGATCAAAACCCGTGTCGAGCGCCTCGTCTCCGCCATCGAGTCGGAATGCTAAACATTGCAAAGAAGGTCAGACCTGCTTTGCAATGTTTGTTGGGTCTAATTCTGCTTTACGGCGCTTACAATCGTGTAAATCCGAAATCAAAATTCGAGATTGTACGGTGTTTCCCGCTGTCATTCTCTCGTCTCTCCTGCGTGTAACATTATGGTGACTGGTTGTCCGAAAGGGACGGCTGACGGCAAAAAGCGAACTTTCTCCGCGCACAAGCGGCGAAATTTGCTATAATATCGTCAGTTGCCGACCCGCAGGAAGACTGGTAATCATCTTGAAAGGAAGGCACAACGCAAAGACAAATTGTCTTGGCGCGCTCTCTGGGCGCACTATGCCGATTTCGTCCCCGCGTCGCGTTTCCTTTCGGGCATACCAGTCGCCTCTGCGGTACGCGCGCGGGGGCGTCTTTCTTTTGGACGCCGTCGCAGCTATGACAGGACAAATGGAGGCGGTCGATGTACAATGTGCCGGTAGCAAGAAAAGTCTGCGCCACATGCAAGTGGTGGCGCGCGAGGCGCGAGCTCGAATTTGCGGGCGCGCGCGAGCCGCGCTATGTCGTCGTAGATAACATTTCTCCCGCCGGCCACCGCTGCGCCGCCTGGAAAACCGACCGCTCAGCCACCCATGCCTGCAATCGCTGGGTGAAGTGGGAGAGAATGTAAGGGAAAGAAAATTATCTGAAAGGAGAAATGGTGTATCATGAAAAGTGATAAGCGAGAACGAGAAAAGAGTTATGCCGTCATTCAAGTCGCTATGATGATAGCAGGACTTGATGGTAAGGTTACCCCTGAAGAATATGTCGCATTCGAAGATCTATTCAGGTTTTACGGATGCCCAGACTCAGAATTAGATGGCATTTTTGATAGGAGTCTGGAGTCTGCAGGATATATTGTCTTGCAGAGTCAGCGTCTGCCATCCGAGGAACTTATTGGCATTTTCATAGAAAGGGCGAAAAAAACATTGTCCGGTCGTCTCCAAAAATTTGATGATGCCGACAAACGTAGGGCCTTTATGCTGTGGACTGTAATGGCGATGTCGGATAGCGATTATTCTTCCATAGAGCGACAAGGTGTTATTGAACTGCTGCAGCTATTCGATGACAAACGAAACCGCGCAAGAATAATGTTGGAGAAGTGTGAGCGGCTCGCCTACAAGTTGTTGAAGTTGCAGAAGGCGTACTCAGACAAGCCGACTCTCGTAAACAAAAGGCGTTGCGAGAACGTCCTTAGGCATATTCAAAAATTCATAAAGGAAGGATGATCCGATGAAAGTATCAAAGAAGCCTTCACGCCGCGAACCGGACGAGAATCTGGCAGAAAAGTTGCGTAATCTAGGACCAGAGTTTGTAGATGTCGCAACTAGACTCGAGGCGATATTAAAAGCCGATGACGGCAAGTTTCGAATTGTCAATGCAGGCATGATGAATCCAGGTAAAAGTACGCTTCTGAATGCGTTGCTGGGGAAGCCTGAAGTGTTCAAGACGGCAGACGTTCGCGAAACTACAGAGGTGAAGTCTGTACTCTGGGACGCTAACGTGATTTTGTCAGATACGCCTGGTTTCAGTTCGGCAATAATCGAGGATGACAGTGCGGCGTTGTCGGCTTTGCGATCAGCAGACATGATTCTCTTTGTTCACAATATTGCGACAGGAGGAATAAACAAGGCGGAATTAGACATACTGGTGGAACTCAAGGAAATCATCGGCGAGGCCGAATTCGCCAGCAGAGTGCTCTTGCTGAACACACGCAGTGATGAATGCCCGGATGAAGCTACGTTAAATACAAATTGCAAGGAGTGCGACGCGCTAATCAAAGAAAATCTTGGAGTCAAACTGGTTTCATATGCCATCTCGCCCAAATTGTACCTGGATGGAATAGCTTGCGACCAAAAAGATGATGGCCTCGTACTGAAAAAAGAAAGCGGAATCGCAAAGTTGATTGGAGCGTTGCGGACATACGTCAAGAACGGCTCTTCGCGGCGGGCTTCCGCACTTAGGTCGGCAATCGAGGAGCTTAAGGAAATTCAAAAGGTACGGGCGGAGAGATTGTCTGCAAAAAAGCTTGATCTTAAACGCAAGCAAGCTGAGCTTTGCAGCCAGTGGAAGCAAACATTGGAAGCCATTCGCCCATATTGGGATGAGTGTCAGAAGTAATACGCAAAAACACCCCATATAAAAGAAAGGAATACAAAAATGGTTTTTCTCCCATGGTTGATTGGCGGAGCGATAGCCGCAGTAGCTGCTATTGCCTCAAGTAGTGATGATGAAGATATTGAGCAGGAGAATGCGCGTGCGAGGGCACTTGCCAACCTAGAGGCGGCGAACCGAAAGCGTCATCTGGACGCCGAGGCTCGCAAACGAGAAAAGGCGCGATTGGAAGAGCAACGGCGTCAAGAAGTCAGAAATGATTTTGACGGTATCGCATCGACAAAATTACGCGAGTTCAAAGTAAAAAGCCGACTTGCCGTAACATTGTCGCTAAAGGCGGATGATTGCAGTTTCCGCAGTTACCCTGCCGATTGCAAAGATGCAGATGATCGAGTCAATGCGGCAATTGCTCGGAGGTTTGCAGACGACATTGCCGAAAGCGACGCAGAGTCGAAAAAATTACGCGACCTCAAGCGCATCATTGACAAGCTTGAAATGGGGGTTGCGTAAGATGAGCATCATTCAGAAAGATCTGGAGTCCTTTTACAAGGGATTGCAACGAGCCCAAGCGATACTGGATAAGTTCAGCGATGAATTCACTACGAAAATAGAATCAGTAAGCGCTAAACTTGACGAACTGACCAGCTTGACCGCCAAACTGCGGCTAGAAGAAGATTCTCCGATTTCTTCTCTGGTGAACAGTGAAATCGGAAGATGGCAACAGATAATTGACACGTGTCGAAACGAAGCTAAAAAGCAAATAGACGGACGTGAATTTCAGACTAAATTTGAAAAGGTTCCGCTCATTATCGTGTTTGGCATCGTTAAGGCCGGCAAGAGCACATTGGGGAACTTTGTACATGGAAGAGCCTTCAGGCAAGCCGAATTTGACAATGTATACAAAAACGGGAAAATCCCGTTTTCCAGGATAATCGTCCAGGAAAAAGGTCGTGAAGACGCTTCCGAAAAGGACGCCTTTGACGAAAACAGCATAGAATCCACATGTTCGGCGCAATACTTCACATTGCCAGGTTTGGCTTGGGTTGATACGCCGGGAATTGGAGCAATTGAAAAAAAGAGAGTTGACATAGTACCTTTGGCAGAAATCGCGCGCAAATATGTGCAATATGCAGATCTTGTCGTATTCCTTGCCAATTCCACAAATCCGGGCGTTCAAGAGGATATTGCCGGTTACAAGGATCTCTATGAAAGCGGCAAAAAAGCACTTGTTGTGATAACAAGATCAGACACTTACGAATCAAAGGTAGAGAATGGGAAAATCGTAAAGAAACAGATTTCAAAGGGGCGCGAAAGACGGCAATTGCAGGAGAAATCACTTTGTGATGCGATGGATCTGAATGGGGTGCCTCGCGAATTTTGCGACGCGGTCAGCATTTCAACGCAACTGGCTGAAAAAGCCGTGGCGGCAAACGACGATGCATTGTGGGATGGCGGCAACATGGGAGAGTTCTACCGAAAGATCGTGTCTGTTATCGGAGATTCTCAGATATTGGAATTGAAAAAGGCTGCGCCGCGAAAACTCTGGAACAATACGGTTTCAACCATTGTCGGCAGTGAATCGCAAACATCAGGACTTGCCGGTTTGCTGCATGAGTTGTCAAAAATCCAAAGTGTGCTAAAAGAGAAATACGACTCGCTTGATCCAGCAGGGAGCATCGTTGGAGACATTGTTGAAGACACCATCAATCAAATCCGCCCGCCGTTGCGACGGTTCGTCAACGATGCGGTTGAAAATGCTTCAGGGGACGATGTCGCTATTGACCTCAAAGCATTGCAAGGCAAAATACAGCGAGAACTTGTCGAGGTTCTTGGAATACATGTAAAGGAAATCGTAGGTGAGTTTCGCAGAGATGTTTTGAGCCAAATCTCTGTTGATGGCATTTCGGCTGAGGCATCAAGAAAGACCGACGTGCAAAAGTTTACTGTTGATGTACCTGAAATAGTTGAAAGAGACCCGGAAGGTATTATTGAAAACGTCCGTGCCTTTTTTGGAAAAAAATACCATAGTGTCGAAACACATCAAGAAGAGCATTCCTTCAGCATAGACCTTGGCATTGACCCTAGTGCCGCCAAATCCAAACTGATTGCAGAACTCGAAAAATCATTGGAACAGCATATAAAGGGTGAATTAGCACAGCTCAGGAAATTGTTCTTTGGTACAACATTAGACAAAATTAAAAACCTGGAGTCTGAAGTCTCCAAGTTGTCGAAGTCATTGGCAAAATGCAGTTTTAATCACTAACTCGCCCATCAATGGGAAAGAAAGGAAAAAGGAATGAATACGAGTCACTTAATGTCCAGCAAGGAAACACTTTCCGCAATAGTCGAGAGGACTGCGAAAGTATGCGATAAATACATTGTCCGAGATCCTGCCATTGCGGAGGCTGTGGCAAAGTTCCAGCGAGTTTATGCCGAGCGAATAGAATCTTTGAATCCGACAATAATGATATATGGCATATACAATGCCGGGAAGAGTACGTTGATCAATGCTCTTGTCGGGGATAAAATTGCTGAAATGAACGATGTGCCGACTACTGTCAAGGTGACACCCTACAAGTGGAACGAATATACAATCTACGACACACCTGGAATCAACGCACCTAAGAAAGATGAAGAAGTTTCCAAGGCACAGTTGGAGAAGACAGATATAATAGTCTTTCTGATGGATACAGAAGGGCAGTTTAATGCGGCCAAGAACTATCGTGAGATTGTTGGTGTCGTGAATGACAAAAAACGACTTCTCATTGTTCTAAACAATAAGTCTGGGATAGACATGCAGACTAGTGAAGGGCTTCAGCGGCTTGAAGTAATAAAGGGCGAGATATATAACGACTTTGCTGAAGCCTACGGATCAAACCTTTCGGCACAAGAGCTGGCGAATCGCTTCAAAATCGTCGTTGTAGATGCTCAGATGGCATTGCAGGCGAGGACGGATAAAACGCTTTCTGACGAAGATCGAGCGCTGCTTGTTGACGGTAGCAACATAACGGCATTGGAAGACGCGATAAAAGCGGAATACGCCAAAGCGTCTGGATTTACAGTTCTTGATCAACTCGCGCATCTGCTGTCCGAGGAATTTGAGGCTGTCGCAAAGTTGCTAAAAGGACTTAGTGTTGACAATACGTCAAAAACCGGTATCGACACACAGGATAAGTTGTCAAAGCAGCAAGATAATCTCAAGGCGAAGATTTCTGACTATGTTTATGATCATATGTCTGAACTTAAGGATTCCATCATCTCAATATTAAACAGGGCTAAAGACGAGCAAGAAGTCAAAGCAGAGATGGAGAAGGCGGTAGGCGAGTTCGGCACACGGGTAAATGAGTATTTCAAGCGAGAGGTGGAGAAGGTTTCTGCCAGGGTGGATAGCGACGTCAATGATTTTGTGCGTCTACTGCCCACAGATGTGTCCTCTGTCGCAAGTCAAGAGTCTGCGGCCGTAGCTACGGATATTGATGCGCCTGAAGTGTTAGGGTCTTCAGGTTCGAAACGTGACGCACTTATAGAGACTGCGGCCACCTACGCAGTCGCGAAACCAATGTTGAAGGCGGGAATTAAAGCTGCGGCACCGCTCATTGCAAAATTGCCCGTGCTGGGTCCAATCATTGCGCCTACACTTCCGGTTCTGGTGCCAATTCTTGTCACGATAGCCGCAGTAAAGATATTGTTTGGCGGCGAGGACAAGGAAGCGTTGAAGGCTCAAATGGAGCAGCAGCAACAGCGGATGAATGCGCAACTCGCGCAGCAAGAGGCAATCGCACGTAGGCGTCAGGAGTGCCTTGAAGAAGCTGCACGAGCGGCAAGGAAGATTTGTTCGGGCCTTGTTGACCTTTACAATGAAAAACTGGAGCAGATTTTTGCACCGCTATACGAGGAGATATCGCGTAGATTGCAAATTGCAAATGCTGAAACAGCCTCTGTCGTGGCAGATTTGCGCCTGATAGAGAAAGCGCAGAATGATATCGACAATGTTGTGAAAACATTTGTTGCGTAGACAAAACAAAAAGGAGAATAAAATGGGTACATACGAAGTAAAGAAGTCTGGCGACGGGGTGATGTTCAGCCTCAAAGCCGGAAACGGTGAGATTATCGGCACGTCCGAAGTCTATAATACCCGAGATTCGCTCGATACGGGCATCGCGAGCGTCAGGAAAAACGCGGCGGCGGCACCAGTCGAGGATCAGACAACTGAGGTTTTTGAGCAGAGGGCCTGCCCCAAGTTCGAAGTGTTTGCCGACAAGTCCGGAAAGGCGCGCTTCAGGCTCAAAGCGCGCAATGGCGAGATAATCCTTGCCAGCCAGGGCTATGCCAGCAAGCAGAATTGCCTTGCGGGTATTGAGTCTGTCAAGGCGAATGCCGCAGGAGCGGTAGTTTCTGAAATCACTTAAGCTGATATGCTCTGATATGGAGGTGGAGTGGTTTTAACAACTCGGTGGCGGTCAGTTGTTGGTCGCCACCGATTAGTTTATTGTCGATTTGTGCGGAGAGAGCCCTAGATTTGCTGCGTTGGCATGGGATTTGCTAATAAAGGGGCGTCGTTAAGACAGAAAGGAAGCGATGCCATGAAAAACAGGAAAACAAAGGGAAACGAACAGGGTGCCGTAAGCCGGATGACCGAGGAATCGGACGAGGCGAGGGGGATGAGGGAGTCGATCGAGGAGATGGAGCGAGAGCTTGCCGAGCTGGACCGCGACATCGCCGAGGCGAAGATAGGCGACAAGGGCGAGATGAGCCATGTCGCGCTAGAGAGCTTCTGCGCGATGCGCAAGGATATCGTCGAGATGATCGCGAGCAGCAAGGAACTCTATAAGACGGTTCTCGAAAGCGATGAGCTTGAGCGCCGTCTTGAGGAGGGTGCATGAACATGTCTGGAGAAGAATGCGGGCGCGGCATTGCGGGCTTTTTCACGCGGCTAGTGGTCGATGTCATCGACGTATTCGGCATGCTGTGGAACTGGTTTGCGGGGCGGTTCGATTGGTCGCCGATGCGGCTTTTCGCCGCCGCGATAATCGGACTCGTCTATCTCGTCTCTCCAATCGACATCGTGCCTGACGTGATTCCGTTCGCGGGCTGGATAGACGACATTCTCGTTGTTACCGCCGTCGTGCGCCTCGCACGGTTCGACTTGGAGCGCTACCGCAGGTGGCGCG
>SUWC01000002.1 GCA_015061665.1 Lentisphaerota bacterium | reverse complement strand
ATCAAGCCCTTTGACCTTTATCCCTGGGATCTCAAGATAACTTTCTCCCTTTGCGAACTTTGCGTCCTTTGCGTCTAAAGTCATGTGAACCCTCGTGACGCAATTACCCGAGCCATTTACATGCTCCGTTACAGCAAGACCTTCATTCGTGAGTCGCCATTCTCTTCCAACCTCAAACCCGTATCCGTCGTGCGCTGCGGAAATTCGTCCCAGCCCAACTTCACGCTTCACAATTCTCGCCCTCGCCCCGACACGGTGCGAACTCCAAACCTCGCTTGAGTTGCGTTCGTCAATTTCCACCACATTGTGCGCGGCAGTTGAACGCTCGAACGCGCGCCTTTTGCCGCGGTACTCGCTCGTGCCGACATCCGTCACAATCTTTCGTCCCTTGTAGTACAGCTCGTATGTCAATGTATCGGCATGGGCGTGACCTGGCTGGTAGTCGGGACCTATCTGAGCAGTATCTGCAAACAAAACGAAGTCCCCCACTGTCATTCGCGTATAGCCCGTATCAGGAAAATCGACAAACGGCTCGGCAACCGGCGCTTCAAGCCCAAGTTCATTTGCGTAGTCGACAAGCCAATCCGTCGGCTTGGCGATGCCATCCGCAGCATCGTTTAACATCGCTATCTTCCCGTCCGGGCCCGTCATATTCACAAGGAACCTCAGCATCTTCTCTGCGACTGGTCTTAGCCACGCGGCATCTTCGCCGCAGAACTTGATTACATCCAACACATCCTCCAGGATGATCGCATGGTACATAACACTTCGCTCGTAGTGCCCTCCATCAGGCAGCACCTGCTCGGCAATCTGTTTCTTGTAGAGCCGCATCCATTTATCGCAATCACGCCCAAGAAACCTGTTCCCGATCACAAGCGCCTTGAGGTTGGCGAGGAGGTGATTCGCAAGGATGTGCCATTCTATATGACGTTCCAGCCAACCAACCTGCTCTCTAAGCGACTCTACTATGCAATCTATCTGTTCATTGTGGCTAAACGCACTTAACCACTTGATCCAATTCACAATCCTCAAACTTATCGGGTATGGATCCCAGCCGGGGATCGCGCCCTTCGGATTCTCCACAATCCACTTCTTAATCAACTCCAAATCTTCTTCTACACGTTCTACATGTTCTACACGGCTATTTATCCAATCAAAGTAATGAAGGTTATACCTCCACAGCATATCCAGCGACTCGTCATTCCATCCCTTCGGCTTCGCCGAAAGATTGAGAAATGTGAACTCAGGCAGCTCTTCGCACCCACATTTCGGATGCGCTTCAATCCCCTTCTGAACCCTCCGCCAGACCTGATACCAGATCTGACGGAGCTTCAGATATTGCAACGTTCTAACTAATCTACCGATCGCCATTAGACTTCTTCGCTCTGCCCGCTCTTGACCGCTTTGAGAATCGCAAAAGTCGTCTTCGTGACATTGAGTATCTCCTCAAACGGGATTGGCATTGCGGCACCATTCTTCACAGCAATGATGGTCGCTGCTAGTTCCTCGGCAAAGCCCTTCTGCTGCTTGCCCTTCAGCTTGCGCTTGCCGAGCTTGCCGGAGCAGACGGTCTTGCAGAAGTTGTCCATCGTCGCCGTCGAACCCTCGCCGTGTATCTCGCACCACTCCTTCGGAAGCGTCGTGTCACCAAGCGCGACATACTCAAGCGTTCCCACGCTGCCGTCCGCGAACTGGAGATTGACGCTGATCGAATCCTCCGGCGTCTCGGCTCCATTTGCCGTCTTGATGCACATCGCCTGAACCTTCTCAACCGGCGCACCGCAGACATAGCTCATAAAGTCGATGAAGTGACATCCCTCGCCGACCATGCGTCCGCCTCCAACCTCTGGATCCTGAAGCCAGATGTCCTTTGGAATCGACCCCGCGTTGACGCGGTAGTGCATCACAAGCGGAAGCGTGCGCTTGGCAAAATACTCCTTCAGCAACTTGGCATGAGGCGAGAACCGCCGATTGAATCCAATCATCACCTTGTTCAAGACAGGATTTACAGGATTGACAGGATTAACCAGTTTCGAAAGTTGCTCCTCGTTTATGCAGAGAGGCTTTTCGCTGAACACATACTTGCCGGCATCCAGCGCGGCCTTGATCTGTGCGGCATGCATATCGTGGCGAGTCGTGACGAATACGAGATTCGTTGACTCGTCCTTCAGCACCTCAGACTGATCCGTAGCCGCGAACGCGAAACCGTACTTCTTTGCCGTGTCCGTGGCGCTCATTCCCGTTGCCGTCGAAACACCCCGAAGAATTGTTTGATTGTTTGATTTGCGATTGATCGATCTGATTGTCGGCAACAGCACCGCCTTCGCAAAATTCCCCGCCCCAACGAAGGAAACCCCTATGGTTTCTTTTCTGACAGGATTTACAGGATTATCAGGATTTTTAGATTGCACCGAGAAGTCGACACGCCTCTTAATCCTGTCAATCTTGTCAATCCTGTCTAAACCACTCCCATCCCCGTATTCCAAGACGATTCCAAGATACGGCTCCTTCTTGATTCCCAACAGCACCTGGTAGGCATCAAGAGCATCATCGAACTTGAAACGATGCGTCACGAGCTTGCCAGGCGTGACCTTGCCCTCGGCAACCAACTGCAGAAACGCCGCCATGTTACGCTGTTCGGTCCACCGCACATAACCAAACGGATAGTCCACTCCCTGCTCTTCGTAGACGGGATCGTATCGCCCTGGACCGTACGAGCAGCTAAGCCTAAAGTCGACCTCTTTCTTGTAATACTGATCGCGCGGCAGGTTCATTCCGACTAGCCCAGTCGCGACGACACGACCCTTCTTGCGGCATATCTCCGCCGCAACCGTAACCGGCTCGTCGGAATGCGTCGCCGCCGTGATAAGCACCGCATCAACCCCAAATCCGCCGGAGAACGCCATCGCCTCTCCAACCAGGTTTTCCGACACGCAGCGCAGTCCCGGTAGGGCGGGCGCGCCGCGCACGCCGCCGCTTTCGCCTCCGCACATCGACATCGCCAATTCGCAACGGCTCTTGTTCGGATCGAAACCAATTACCCTACAGCCGCTTGCCCTGAGCATCTGCACCGCCAGCTGTCCAAGAAGCCCCAGTCCAATCACCGCGACCGTCTCGCCGAGATTCACCTCGCACTGGCGTACGCCCTGCAACGCAATTGATCCGACCGTGGCGCAGCTCGCGTCCTCGAAGCTTACGCCATCAGGGATCTTTACAAGCAAGTTGCGGGGCACGTAGTTGAACTCCGCGTGGTTTGCGAATCCCGCGCCTCCGCAGGCGACCCTATCGCCGACATTCAAACCGCAGTCGCGCCCTGCCTCCACGACGACACCCGCGCTTGAGTACCCGAGCGGAATCGGCTGGTCGAGCTTCGCCTGCACCTTTTCGAGCGTGGCGAAGATGCCTTCCGTCTTCATCTTGCGAATGACCTTCTTCACCTGGTCTGGCATCTGAAGTGCTTTGCCAACAATGCCCTTCTTGGCAAATTCGGCGAGCATACGCTCCGTCCCTGCGCTCACAAAGCTCGCGGCGGTCTGCACCACCGCGCCCTTTCCCTTGCACAGCGGCGCCGGCACTTCCGCCAGCCACATCTCACCAGTTTTAAAAGACTGTAGTATCTGCTTCATATTTCTTCCTCTATATGTAAATTTCAAAGATCAACGGACATAAAGCCCAAGACATGCCGTGAAGCATGCCAATTCGGCGACCATTACGCCATTTATTTCAGTTATTAACTAGGAATGCCAGATTTTTGGCACTAAGCCCCTAGGCATTTAAGCGTTTTCATCTATTCTTTACAGAATACACTAAAGACACTAAGCTATGAATGCAAGCAAAATATGTAGCGTTGATGCATGCAGGGAATGCGCCATGCGTACGTTCCCATTGTTCGGCGAGCTTGCACGCTTTTTCTGTATTTACCATCTGTTTAACGTCAAAATATCTATTGGAATTATGATCATACCCCTTCATTATCTTTGAAAGAGCCGCCTCAACTGCCCCGTGCGTGTGCGGAAGACCTTTGGCATCCCCCTTAACACACATCGCGCCCCAGATTTCAATGCATGGTTTCATGTATCCAACATGAATCCTTGGCGGCTTATAGTGCTTAAGTTTCGCAGGTGTGCCACCAGATGGAGGATTATTGAACTCGGCCTTTGTCTGCTCTATGTCTGCTGTCTTCTCGTCATCGTCAAACAAAACCCAAATCAAATGCTGCGCTCCATCTCGGAAGCGACGGCCGTTAAAGAACTCTTGATGCTCATACGCCCAGTCCCGTGCTTTTTGCATTAGCACGTGCGGACTACTCGTACGACACGGAACTGGAACTATCTTCACACATTTGTTCTTGGCAATGTCATAAAGATACCGCAACTCAGTCTCGCCCTCGGAAAACACATGCACAACATACTCAAACTGGACAGGCTTGACAGCTGCGAGGAACCCTATCTTAGCATCTTTGGCAACATCACGATTCTTTCGACGTGCAGACATCGTCAGCCCCCTTTCCTAGATAAGGAATCGCCCCCCAACGTCCTTCTAGATAACCTTTGGCCAAGTCAACGTCGAAGCGCGGCTTGAATTGATAAAGCGAATAGAGATCTGTCGAACCATCAGGACGCTTTTCAGTAAACCACACTTCATCTGTCCTCCACAAGGACTGAGAAAGAAGTGTTGTGTCATGTGTCGTAACTAACAGCTGCGATCTACCGACAGCACCGCGCAAGCTCATGTCAAGCACAAACCGAGACAAGAAAGGGTGAAGGCTTCTGTCAATCTCGTCCACGACCCAGAACTTATCTTCATGGACAAGGCTGTAAAGGAAAACCGAGTACTCCAGCAACTTGATGGTGCCATCAGACTCATGCATGCCGCGCATTGGAACAGAACCATGCATAAACTTTAATTCACTGAACGCGGCCACTCCTTCCGAGACGACAACAGCCCAGAAAGACCCATTAGCTCTAAAGAAGCTTATCCCGTCGCGCTTCAAGGCATTCTCCGGCAAGATGAACCGTGCAAACGACCTGATTCTATCATTCGACGGCACAGTAATCCACTTGATATCAGTTATCCCTACATCTGCCGCACGCAAGAGCCGCTTTAGGAAAGCTTTGAAATCGGCAATCTTGAGATTCTTGATCAGGCTACTAACACGTACAGAAGAATCGGCCGAGAGAATTTCGACAGATTTGAGCGAACTTATAACCGACTTCATCAATCTAGAAGCCGGGGTTTCGTCCTTTCGTTCAAAAAGGCCATCCTCATCCACTTTGCGAATATAAAAAGACGAGGATTTAATCTTCTTGTCAAACCATGGGTCGGCGGAAAGCGTCTCGCCTAATTGGAATCCAGATTCCCGGGTTCGCTCAAAAACCATCTCCTTATTGGTAGATATCCGGTACAAGGCTTCTTTCAGAACGGATTGACCGTCTGTATCAATGCTATACACAAACAATTCATCAATCGCCGTGAATGCGACCTCCCAGGTCATAACAGGCAAGATTTTTCCGCGCATTGCGAACTGAAGACCCTTTAAGCATGCACAATCATTTGCGCAAACGGCATCCAGCAAAAAGTGCATGGACTTGATCAGATTCGACTTTCCCGATGCATTCGCGCCATAAACAACCCCGCCCCTAAGGCATCTCACCCCGGCGCCCTCTATGACGTGCTCTTCATGACGTTTCGTCTTTCGCTGCTCTATCATTGACAGCACAACTGGCTCATCAAACGAAAGAACATTACCGACTTTGTAATAGACAAACATCTTTTTTCACCTTTCAACGAGATTATATCAAATCCTCGCCCAGACAGTCAACGCCAATTTGTGATTTTTTCTCAAATTATCTCCTCCAACCAAATCAAGCAATCACAAATCAAACAATCACACAATCCACTCCTCCTCTCCATCTCTCCACGGCCCAGCAATCCCCAATCACCCAATCACACAATCTCAAATCAAACATTCAAACAATCCCCCAACCCTCACACCCTCAGCTTCAGCTTTCCCATCGCCGTTCTCACCGGCTGCGCAAGGATCTTGAAATCGAAATCCAAATCGACATTAGAAAGGTCGAAGAGGCGCGAGATATCAGAGTCGGTTTTGATAAAATGGGTCTGACCTGTTTTATCATTTTTCTTAGTCACATACAGCGTCGCCTTGCCAGGCTCCGTCTGCCCGATCTGGATGTAGTCGGCCACATCAAACGCCTTGTGGTGACGGCCAAAGATCAGCGCCGTAAGCGGAATCTTCTTGCCGTTTTTGTCCTCAATGAAATCACCGCTCCGCCCTTCCTTGATCGCGAACTCCTCGACCATCCCATTTGCAGAAACTTTTGTCGCCTCAACTAAATCGCCCGTATCATACCGAATCAACGGCATCTCGAAGTTATGGAAGCTCGTGCCGATAAGATGTCCATTCTCAACTTCTGCAAGGCCGTATGTAGCAAACGGATGATAGCGATTATCACTGTCCTTGTCGTAAGCCAGCACACACATTTCGGTGTGACCGTACCAGGAAATCCATTTGAGGCCATACTCGTCGAACTTCTCCTTCATGTACGGCAGAGGAAACTCGCTACTCAAGAGAAGCCCGCGGACACCTCGTGTTTGAGAAATGATAAAATGGGTCTGACCTATTTTATCATTTTCACCAGCGAATAGGCGCTTCGTACCCAGACCCCGGGAATATCTGATAGGCCCGCCCTGACAACAGATTTAGCAGTTCTTTATATTCCTCCACTACATTGACGCCAGTACCCCTAACTCAATCGGCAAATGACATTCTGCTCATATATCCAGCCTCCTACAAACTATTTCTTTATAGCCAATCACTACAATCCAATTTCGCCTGTTTTGTGTATCTCGTGGTTCAAATCCCTCTGCGCCTCTGCGTCTCTGCGTTAAAACATCACCACATCTCCACCTCTACATCGTTATCCCAACTCCTCAACCCGAAACTCATCACTCAATCACCCAATCTCAAATCAAACAATCAAACAATTCCCCAACTCCCTCACACCCTCAGCTTCAGCTTTCCCATCGCCGTTCTCGCCGGCTGCGCAAGGACCTTGAAATCAAAGTCGATGTCGACATTGGAAAGGTCGAAGAGGCGCGAGATATCAGAGTCGGTTTTGATAAAATGGGCCTTACTTCTTGCGCATAATCAAGAATAAGACGATCACTAAGCTATAGAATGCTCTGCCTCCGATAAGCTACCATCACCTCTGTTAACCATCCGAAGATTTACAACCATGCGCAAGGCAAACCACCACATATAGAAAAACTCAATTCCATCCGAATCTTTGTCTGTGATTGCACCATGCGCAAGAAGATTTCGTAGATTAAGACCCTTCTTGCCAGTCAACAGCGCCTTTATCTCAAAATATGCGCCCTTTGAAAACAATTCTTTAGTGTCATCTTTGTTTAAAAGCTTCCCCAGTCCTAAAGGCAAGCCATTACGATCTTCAATACTAATCTTATTCGCGACACACAATCCTCTTACAAACTGCTCAATCAGAGGAACAATTAAGCAACAGGCCGTGTGGTAGTCACACAGATAACCATAGTACAATCCCTTTGCAAACTGTTTCTTATAATTTTGTGAGACACAGCTGGCCTTTGAGACAAGAAAATCAAAATACTCCATGCCAACATTGTTATACCGCAAGTCTATGTTGGCTTTTAAATGAACAAGATATGTACTTGCTACTCGCAATGAGACTTGTAGATAGTAATCAACACGAGATTCATCCAATTTAGAGGCATCCAGCAAATACCCAGGCAAAGCAACTCTATACTCTTCCGCATCATTTCCTCGCCCCATGCAAATATCTGGTATCACGAACAAATCGTCATCAAATTTCTCGTGCGGCTCAGTATCAATCATGGGTCTCACCTGATAAGACATTGCCAGCATTGCCAATGCCTGTGATGCATCAAGCCCTATGCCGTATGCAAACTTTTTAACGAGATTCATACATCTATCCATTGTTTAGACCTCTGACTGTCAAAAACCCATCTCCCAACTCCGGCACCATCTCACACCCTTAGCGTACCCTGCGTCTTTGCGCCTCTGCGTTAAAAATTCTCCACTTCTCTACGGCTATCTCAACCCGAAACCCACACCCCGAAACCCATCACACAATCACACAATCTTCAAATCAAACAATCAACTTCCTCTCTCCACGGACTAACCCTTTGCTCCCAAGCAGCTCAAACTTCAGTCTTTCGCGTCTCGCTCTGATACTTGAACCGCTCTTCAGGCGTCATCTTCGCAAACCGTTCCCGAGCCTTTCGCTCGGCCAGCCAGTCGACAAGCTCAAACACGGCTATGCCGACAACAAGCACTGCCGCAACGATGGCTGCAATAACCAAAACCACTCTTCCGCCCCTTCTTTCAGATATGCTCTTCAAATCCCCGGAAATGAACGTTCAACTCATGCAGAGGAGCGAGAAGAGTGCCCATAGAAGTTCCCTTCGTCATCTTCGCAAAAGCATTGACATCCTTCGGGAAGCACTTGCCGCCGTAGCCGCACTTTCCATCAGGCCCAGGAACGTATGTATGGGTGTCGTTGATGTAGCCGGAAAGGAGGCAGCCCGTATGAACCTTCGCCCAGTCGCCACCCATCTTCTCGACGTACTCCTTCGCCGCATTGAAGTAGGTGACCTTGTACGCCCCGAAGACGTTGTGGATGTACTTGGTAAGTTCGGCCTCCAAAGGCGACATGACGGTGAATTTCTTACCAGGGAAAACTTTCACCAGCAGGTCTACCGCTCCGGTGAACACCATCGTCTGCTTCTTGAAGTCTTCGATATGCGTCCTCTCCGTTAGGAACTCCGGCATATAGCAGACCTTATGTCCCGTCTCTTTCGAGAGCATTTCGCTCGTCCCAGGAAGGATCGTTGTCCTGACGAACACTGGTACGTTCGGCAACCCTTTGATGAGCTGCTTCATCAGCGTCAGATCCTGCGTTCCGTCATCCTCTGTCGGAACATGAATCTGCAGAAACGCAATATCAATCCCGCCCAGGTCATCATTGTACCCCTTCGGCGGATCGCTGATGTAGAGCTCGCACTCCTTGTTGTTCTCCTCCAGCCACGCCTTCAACGCGCCGCCGACGAAACCACAACCAACTATTCCAACTTTTACCATGTCTACTCCTTTTATTTTCCTTGTTGCTTTATGTTCTGCACAAGCATGATCATCTTGCCTCTTGTGCTTCGAACAAAATCTTTATCACTTTTTACGGCAGCGCAATTGATCTCAAAACCCTTAAGCCGCGCCTCTAACTCTCCCGCCAGCTCCTTGCAGATCAACTCGGGCACAAAACCGCTTTTCGGCAAAACCCTAACATCAATCTTACCGTATTCATTTTGTTCAATCTGATAAAACAAAATCTTCTGTTGAATGCCATCATGCAAGTTTATTGCCGACGTAGGTATCTTATTCGTTTTTGTTCTATAGACAAAATCCTTCCCCCATCTACCCTGCAATTTGTCAATAACCAATACTTTTGACCCATCTTCACGTTCTACCTGTTCTACACGGCCATAATCCCCCGTCTTATAATTCACAAGCGGCATAGCCTTATTGACAAACGTCGTTCCTACAATCTCACCGACACCATTCTCGTCCGGATTCAATATCCACGGATAGCCATACGAAGAGAAGTTCACGAAGCGCCCTGTCGCGTCTGCATCATACGCCAGTACAACTTTTTCTGTCTGGCCATACCACGAAATGACCTTTGCGTTAAAGAATTCCGACAATTGCCTCTTCAACTCTACACTCGCACCCTCGCTCCCAAGGAATATCAGTTTCACACGAAACGGCTCGCCAATAGATTTCAACCGCTCCATGAACATACTGATCAGCGATGGATATCCATGCAAACAGGATACCTTGTAACAACGGATTTTCCGCACGAACTCTTTGAAGTTCCCATCATTCAGCTGAAACGGATCAACACTTAGCTCGTTGTATATTGGATCAAATCGAACGGACTCCCCTTCTTTGAGGTGATATCCCCGAAAAGTAAGCTTCAAATCCCGTCTCCTCAGATATTCACTCCCCCAAATGGCTTGCATGTGTTTCCATTCAATCCCATAGCTCGCATTACTCAACCTGATGCTCGTCGGGTTTCTTCCCGTTCCGCCAGTGGTTGTCCAATAGGAATTATAATCCGTCGCCTCGTCACTCACAAATCGCTCAGGTTCCGCAGCCAGCTCATCGCTGCTTACAACAGGCATCCCACTCATAATTTCCGCGGCATCTTCGCCGCGAATGTCCGATGGCACATGTTCCCTGCCCCAAACAGTATGCTCCCTTGCATAGTCAAGTGCGATCTTCATATTTGATCTAACGTCCGCAGCATTAACGCTTGTCAGACACTTACGATAACTCATCCCAAACAAAACTCCATCTGGCACAATCCGTACCCCCGCCGTCATCCAAGGAGGCAGCGCCCGATAGAGATTCTTTATCTTCTGTAGTAACGCCATATGCTACTTTGCAAAGAGTGAAGCTACTCTAAACAACAATGTATTCGGCAAGATTTGCCAAACCAAATATTTAGGCAAAGTCTTGACAAAGCTCTTTTTTAGCCTTATCTTCCAACTTGCAGAGTTCTTCTTAAGGTTAAATGGTCCAACCGCTCGCGCCCATCTCCAAGTCGTCCAATGCTTGAGTGGTTCACTGATCGACTCTATCACGCCTCCCAAATCTTTGATTTCAACTGCATCCTCAATTATTAGCCCATTGCGCACAAATCGCTCTTCAACTTCCCCTTTATCAATCTCAACGAACAATCCAACGTCCGTTCCTTCATATAACTTATTCTCTGGGTGCGGAAAATAGAAATTACCTAGTGAATAGTAGATCGGCCTCCCCTTGTAAAACTCTCTCCCCTGAAACACGTGACTATGGCTTCCAAACACACCATCAGCACCAGCATCAATCCATCGTCTTGCCAATTTCCGCTGCCTTGGGGACGGCCATCTGGTATATTCCCCTTCCTTTCCCCAATGCGGATAGACATACACACAGTCGAATCTGCCGCGGATATCGCTAATCAATGATTCTACACCCTCTTCCCTAAAAATATCCAGACCTCGGCTCCTACACCGTTCCAAAGAGGCTATAACGGCAATCGATTTACCTTTGTCTGAAATCTCGGCATACGGTTTATCCGATGTACCAAAGAACTGAACATTCGGATAGATTTCGTGTAGCCGCAGCCGCATCTCCGCAAATGCTAACGCGCCTGCGTCATAAACATGGTTGTTCGCCAATGAAAGAGCAGTAAACATGCCAGCACCGACATATTCAGTGCATGACATTGGCAACACGCTTGTATATGCCTTGCCAGAACTCTCAACAGAATCGGCTATCGCGCACTCAATATTGCCTACCCGAACTTCACAAGGCCAAGCCGGTTTAATATCTTTCGTTGGAAGCCAATCACCAGAAAAAACAATTGCCATCTATAATCCTCTATCGTAATAAACATCAGTCCTACAAACTAATTGTCTATCCTACTTTCTTGCGAGTATACTTCAATATCGCATCATATCCAAACTGCACGGCATATCCAAGCGCAAAAGTCAACGGCACCAAACAATATATGAGCAAAATCCTTTCGGAACCGTCCGAAAAATGAAACCACCTATGCAGAAAGAGATCGTAAATCTGTCTATGGAACAAATAGGCGCAAAAAGATGAATAGGCCAACGCTCCCCAAAATCTCCTAAGCGGCACAACTAGCGATAAGCCGTATGCAACAACGACGACGACAAAGAATCTCAATGGACGCAAAACAACTTCAACGCCATCAAACCATCCTAAAACACGCGCAACAAAATATAATATAACTATGGGCAACGCGACAAGGACCATCTGGCCTTCCGTAGCACGTATTTCAGCAGCGATAATACCCAAACAGAAAAACGGAAAATAATACAACAACCGAGCCTCAAACCCCAAATACTTAACACCAACGACAAATAAAACATAAATCATCAGTCCAAGCAAAACGCAAGCCACCAGATTCGTCCGCCTAACTATCTGCAAAAACGGAAACAACATATAGAATACTATCAAGACCGACACGAACCATAGCGTACTCAACGTAAAACCCAGGAAATTATTAACACCGAGAAGCATTATCGACTTACGCCAGAACGGTTCAGGATATGGAATCGTGAGGAGCGACACCACAAATAATGGCAGTATGCGCAAGACTCGCTTCTCGGCAAACTTTATTGCGTCTTCCAGAGTGTATATCGTGTTTGCTTTAGACAACAAATACCCAGAAGCAAAAAACAATGCCGCCATCGAGCCGACAATATACCCCCATGCAGGGAAATGCGAGTCTATAGTCTGACACAATATTTCAGAATACTGTCTTGCGTGTATCACTGCAATAACATTCAGAATGCAGATTACACGAAGAACGTCAAAAAACACTTCGTTTCATACTTAAACTCGACCGACAACATCTACAATTCGTTCAGCAGCGTGACCATCCCCATACGGTGAGCGGGATTGAGCCATTGCGTTAAAAACTCCCTCATCCATCAGAAGTTCTGATACTCCGTGATAAATACTACCCTTGTCAGCGCCAACCAAGCGAACTCCCCCTGCATCAACAGCTTCTGGTCTTTCTGTCGTGTCTCTCATCACAAGAACTGGCTTACCGATGCTTGGTGCCTCCTCCTGAACTCCTCCAGAATCCGTAAGAACAAAAGTCGCTCTACTCATCAAGGATACAAATGGCAAATACTCAAGTGGCTTTATCAAATGAACATTGTGCCCTACGAGGCCACCGAGGATTCTATTTACTGGCTCTTGGACATTTGGATTAAGATGAACTGGATAAATAAAATCAACATCTGGGAATCTCTTTGCGCTAAGCGCAATTGCATGGCAAATATTCTCAAACCCTTCGCCAAAGTTCTCTCTCCTATGGCCTGTTATAAGGACCATTTTTCGACCACTCGTAAGCATTGATGAGTCTATTCCTGCAACCGCAACACTCTGCGCTACGACAATTTCCTGCGCCCAATGGAGTGCATCAATCACTGTATTGCCCGTTACAAATATGTTATTAACGACGCCCTCCCTCAATAAATTCTGTCGGCTCTTCTCCGTTGGCGCAAAATGCCATTTCGCGAGGCGCGTAGTGAGCACACGATTCGCTTCTTCTGGCCACGGCGATAACAGATTACCTGTACGCAATCCAGCCTCAATATGTCCAATATCTATTTTGTGGTAAAATGCCGACAATGCGCCTGCAAGGACAGTAGTAGTATCACCTTGCACAAGCACAACGTCAGGCCTACTATTTGCAAAATAGGAATCAAGTTTACTAATAAGTCTCGAAGTCAATTCACCAAGAGACTGATTGGGCTTCATTATGTCCAAATCAACATCGGGAACAATATTAAAAGTATGCAGCACTTGATCAAGCATTTCACGATGTTGCGCAGTTACGCACACTTCGCACTTAATATCCTTACGCATCTTCAGAGCACGAATCACCGGGGCCATTTTTATCGCTTCTGGCCTCGTGCCAAATACACAACAGATTTTCTTCATATGGCAACTCCTCACTTTGCTTTCACATTCTGCAATGCTGGCAACAAACGTTGCTCTACCATAGCCTTGAACTGAAATTTCTCAAGATATAATTTACGGCCAACCCGACCAATGGCAATAGCTTGATTTACAAAATCCTTATTTGCTAAAATCTTCCACGTATCATTGTAATTGTAATCTAGCACTATGCCTATACCATTCTTCGCAATGTACTCGGCATTTAGAACCTCTTTATTCGTAATCACAGGTATTCCCATCATCATCGCATCATACACTTTGTTAGATGCGGCAAGCCGATTGATTTCTAAACTTGGGTCATACAACGAAAACACACCGCAACATTTTTCCATCATTCCAAACAAATCCTTCTGCTTGATGTATTCATGGCAAATGACATTCTTTAGCGAAGAAACACATCGCTTTGCTTTTTCATCAACGAATCTACCCACCACAAGCAATGAAACATCGGGACATGCCTCAGCAAATTTACAAATAGATCCAATTCCACGTCCCATGCTCAAACTGCCAGTGACAGCAAATATCCTGCCAATCGCATCATACCCTCTCTCTTTACCCTGCCAATAATCCTCGGGCGCATTTTCGATTACGACACATGCATCCTTGGCATATGTAATTCTGTTGTGATCAACATGTATCAAAAGCTTGGCCCGCCTAATAATCCAGTGGTCTATTACCCTTATGACACACTTCAATATTCCGGGGAAATTGTAACTTAACGCGAACTCATCAAGAATCTCGTATGTAAATTTCTTTCGTCGAATTAAACATGCCAGACATGTTGGCAACGCGGCATCAAAATTTACTGCTATAATTTCCCGCTCCCCCAATTTAGAATCACAGAGCAGACAGAAAAACAACTTAAAAATCCATATTGGATAAAAAAACAATGTTTTCCTGCCGAATCCTCCACCGGAAAACACAAACCGACATTCTTTTAAGCGTTCATCAATCGGTTTCTGAGATGATCTATCCCATCCCCAATAACTAATCTCATGCCCTATACTGGAAAGGCATGACACATACTTGGAAATACGGACATCCCTTGGGCTGCTTCCTTTAATAAAGAGAAATTCCATTGCTCAAACGTTATTTCAAAGACAACAAATACTCAACGGCATCTGCAAGGCCCTGCGCCATGCGCTCTGGCTTTCGCTCAGTCCAATAATACTCGTAAGCATTCCGTCCCATCTGTTCGTACTTGGACGGCGTTTTGGCTATATCAAGAAGAATATCGCACAACTCGTTTTCTTGCTTCATAAGGACGCCGTCAATCCCGTCATGAATATTAAGTCGCTCCCCGCCAGTAATAGCATCATGCATCGTAACAAATGGAACACCATATCCCATCGCCTCAAGCACGGAAAGTCCAGCCTGTTTAGGCGAAATGCAGGCATATGCCCGTTGGAAATATTCCCGCTTGCGTTCATTGTCATATACAGGGCCAACCAGGAATATTTTCTCTTGCAACCCTTCCTTTTCAATCCATGCTTTTATGTTGTCATATTCCACACCTCCGCCCACAATGTTCAAAATTGGTATATCCGGATTTTGTTTATTAGCTTGCTTATATGCCTCAAGCAACACCGGGAATCCCTTCAACTTGTACAATGTCCCCATGAAGAGGAACGAATCTTTCTTTATGCCGTCCTTCCTTGGAAGGACTTCTACAGTATTGTTAGCCACAAACAAAGACTCTGGCTTATACCCTTTCCGAATAGCCCGTTCTTTAGCGAATTCAGTATAAAAAACACAGCCTTCCGCGCGTCGGTAGATAAAATCACGTAACCAGTCCATCCCTTTCCGAGCATCCAAACCATGTGCGGTTGAAACCCCAATTGTCCAAAACGCCATCTTGAATCTCCGCCATAGGAATGGCAGGAAAGCCAACATGACACGCCTTATTTCACCGAGAACAATGGCGACATCAAATTGGTTACATATTCTCAGAATATTGTCAGAATGAAGGAATATCGGTCCGAACCGTTTTGGCGTCTTAATCTGAATCAGATTAAACTTGATGTCGTGGGCGATACCCTTTAAAGGATAGCTGTACACGAATGTCAGATCATACTTTTCCGCCAATATGTTGTATATTGGAATTCGATAATCCATAAGCTTCTCGTTGACAATCACAACTTTCGGTTTTGCGTTATTTGAGTCTTTCATTACGGCCTCGCTTTCTTTATTTGTATCAAATGTTCAATAGACTTTCCTTCTAGAGAGAACTTTAGCATCGCTCTTTGAAACAATGACCCGTCGAAGATGCGCCAAACGAGCCAAAGAACATACCATGGATTCGACATAGAAACTTTATAAGAATATCCGGTTTCATTTCGCCAATAGTTAGTCTCCGCTTGTCGCTTTTTTGTAGTAGTATCTGCCTGAACTCCAGCAGTCTTTGACTCTTCGTGATTCCTAAACGCCCAGCACAAGACGTTTAATCTTTTTTGACGAACACCTGCCATCGTACATCGCGCCCAATACGCGGAGTCCATTGCGTAGTGCAACTTCTCATCTATGGGTCCCATTCGTTCATACAATGACTTCTTAAAGAAACTTGAGGGGCCAAATACTGCGCTTATAGCATGATTCTTCCTCATGAATGGAGGTTGGCAATGCGGCCCCCAGTTTACACTTATTATCTTCCCGCTAGCAGAATCAAAATGCACTTTATTGCCTGTAATCCATTCCGCTCCAGGATGCTTTATGACAACATCAATAAAGTGATTAAGGACTCCTGGCAGATAAAAGTCATCTGCATTGAGCCAAGTCAACCATTCTCCCCTTGCATGGGAAAACCCCTTATTGAATGCGGCCGACTGTCCGCCATCTTTTTCGGAGCACCACCATGTAATGAGTTGAGAGTTGAGAGTTGAAAGCTCAGGGTTTGTTTGCACCAGCCATTCTTCATAAGGTGTATTTGGCGGTAGTCCATCGGCGTACTTCTTTATGATTTCTACGGAATTGTCTGTAGATGCAGCATCACAGATAATCAACTCAACCTTATCGCCAACTTCCTGCGCAATTACGCTTTTTATCGCGTCCTCAAGGAACCGACCATAATTATAGTTAGCAATGACTATAGAAAGCAATGGTCTAGTCATACTTTCTCGCCTCCATTTCCATTTCATAAGGCAGTTGTAACCTACCCTGTCCTATGGCACGAGAGAACAGGATGCAGCACATCATAAATGTAAAAGTGCCTCTACTTCCAAAAGGTGAAAAGAATAATGCCCATATAAAATTTGATATTTGAATTGCCAAAAAACCATACCACTGTGGGACTGCGGAAGTAAACTTCTTTATATGTTGATATATTAATATTCCTACATATATCCAGAAAAGCAGTCCTCCAATCCCATAAAACACCCAGAAGCCCATTATATGTGAATGAGTAGGAATTATTGGAATACCAAGATTATTTTTTAACATAAAATAATAACCTTGGAGATCCTCTATATCTCCATATGTACTTAAAAAGCGCTCCCAATAACCTTCTGTATCTCGTGCAAAGGGGCCGTGGCCAACAATTGGCTTGTCAACAACGGCTGGAATCGCAGCAAAAAACTCTTTGCGGCCACTCATTAAAAGACTAAGGATAGAACTACTATGACGAGTCTGGCCTTCATACTTCAATCGTGCGTCCTCACCTAAAAAACCATGCGCAGCAGTGTATTTGTAGGCTGTGGCACCAGCAACAACCACCAACACAAGAAGAATCATTAGTTTTACAAAATGACGCCCAATTGCAGACATAGAGTGGCGAGACTTCCTACCTAAGCATATAAGGGCACATGCCAAAAGTATTGATAGCGAAGCAGATCGTCCGCTAACTGAAGTTGAAACCATGACCGCTGTCGCAATTAGTGGCATCATGATCGAATACAAAAGAGGCATTTTAAGATAAATAGCTGAAATTGGCAGAGTAAACCACGGCACGATTTTTGAAACCCAAAACAGCGGTCCAGCGACTATGTCCTCAGCTTCAACCTCTCCAATATAAGACATTCCACTCTCCGAAACCATAGCTGTTGGATTGAAATAAAAAATTGATATAACCGATGAAATTGCAACACCCAACAAATACCATCCATGTGCACTGTAATTATCTCGAAGAAGTTTATGAAATACAACAATATGCGCAAATATTGAATATAAAACCGCAAAAGATTTCACGACATATGGGAATGCAGTGCTATTGTACCAAGAACTAATAAACATTGACACCATGACAATTGCAACCATCCAAATGAACGGTAAAAAACCATCATCTCTAATCTTCTTATAGTTCAAGATAAAAACAATCGGTGCAATAAGAAAGGCACCTAATTCGGACAATGAAATTGTTCCTAAGAAATATATCTTTGTCAACGCACCCAATCCCATCAAAAAAAGTGAGACCGTACACAATCTATGTCTGCATAATGTCATAACTTACCCATATAATGTCTACAATAATTATTGCACAAAGTGAAAACGAATCATCAAACTTCCATTGAGCAACTCTCTCTCAAATTAATAAAATAAGGATCTCTTTTCCTTATTAGAGCGCGAAGTCTATTTAGAATCTTATATGCTATAGTCCTCCGCAAAAGACCTTTTATACCGGAAAACTTCATCCCAACTGGATGGGCCTTAATCAACAAATTTACCCCATGTACATTGTTTAACCATTTTTTCTTCTCATCTATGCAATGCAGATAATGGCAATACAAATGGTCAACAAGTGAATAATCAATATTCTTTACCTTGGCGCCTACCGCAGTAGACACAATTTCTTTTGTAATATATCTTACTCCCTGATAATGGTAGAAAATTATATCCTCTTGTTGCTTTCTAGGTCTGAAAAACACCGTGTTTCCCTTTCCTGTTATCCCCTGATATAACACAATATTCCACGGAGCAAGCCCTGCACCTGGATGGGCACATGGGTACACGCAATCATACATAGCAACCAACTGATCTAAATACTTTTGATCACCATAGTGAATCCCATCTTTGCATCGACTGCAGCATTCAAGACATTTAGCTCTCCAATACTCTAGAACTTCAAGACTTTCTGGTATATTCAAGAATGTATTGAACTCAACACAAAAGTTACCGACCCATTTTGCAATTTTCTTCTTATTCTCCGGGAATCTGTGAGGCACAACCATAACACTCTTGCCTGCATCCAGCATCTCATCTATTAGCACTTTTGGATCATTATAGAAATACATGTCAGCATCAATATACGTGCAGCTTTCTTCCTTATAGTGATTAAGCACATATCTGATAAACGATGAAGAACACGTCCAGCAGTACTCACCCATCGGGCGATTACCCTTTGCTTCTAGCAAAGCCGCGTCACCCTTTTCAAAATCGGACAGCCGAACAGGGATATGGTGCTCCTGTTTCAAGGCTGTCAACACTTCGTAGCATTTGTCATCCATGCATAGGACATACAGCTTAAAGTCCTTTGCACACTCGCAAAGAGAATCATACAAAACCAGACCTTTGTCGAGATAAAGGCTGTTGTATAATGTACAAAGAATTGTTGTCATAACTATTAATTCCTCACATCTCTATCCGTCATTTCATTATAGTTCTTTACAGCCTGCATATACTCCGCCTTGAATGCTGGCATTTCGACTTTCTTAATTATCTCAACAATGTCCTCAACGCTCTCGCAGTGGGGGAATCCAAGCTTCGTTATGTCTTCCCAGAAATTCCTATGGCCTGTCACATTACAAGATGCAAACAAAATGTTCTTGAATCCAGCATCCAGCATCGACACTGAATGCTCACCAAATACCAAATCTACATCTTTCAAATCATCCTCAAAAGAACTGCGCTTGTATGATAAGACGAACTGGCCACCTTGATTGGCATCGGGTATGTTACCAGACAACTTCAGGTTTGGCAACTTTAGCCAATCATAGTATTCCGCAGCTCTTTTTATTGAGTTCACCCCCTGATGTTGAGGATGGACCCAGACAGGATGGCAACGATACACAAACTCTATTTCAGGGAATTGCGCCGCAACCTTTCCGAATGCCCATAGCATCATATCCTCATCGCTACGGTTCTTGATGGCCGTCCAGTCGCCAGCGCCGCTCGCCACACACAACACTCTTTTCACTTTCTGCGGGAACCTGGGCTCTGGCAGATAGAGCTTTTTACGAAACGGCATAATGGCATACTTGAGGTGGTGGTACTGAAATGTATGACACCCTATCTCATCCCATGCATAGAACTCCGTTCCGCTTCCATAATAATACAAGTATTTGCTTGTATAGTTTGGAGGCAGATATCCATCCTGTATTTTCTTTACATTGAAGTTTTTATGATCGGGCAATCTCCAATGAATATCTTCATGTAGCGTAGTTATCCTTATCGTGGCGTTTTTAGGCATGAAATGGAGCAACTTGATGCTATAGAATGCCACTATAAATTTGATATTCTCCCACTTTGACGCTTTCTTAAATTCAAGATCCAAACGATATCCTATGCGATTCGTGCTACCGAAAAACAGATGCTTCTGCCCTTTAAACCTTGTTTGCCAAATATCACTGCCTAAATATCGCCTTATTACTCCGACCTGCCCTTTAATATGTCGCCAAATACGGCCAATCGTACCAGTTAGGTGTGAAGGCACTTCTATATGATAATACTCGCAACATACCGGCTTAAAGCCTCTCGCTTTCCACACCGCAGCATCAATGCCAAGGTCGTCGCATACCAGTAAGCGATTGACACAAGGGAATTTTTCCTCTATATGAGCAACGATGCGTTCATTCTTAAGAGTTTTAATCCGCCCATAATACTGACTGACGCTCCTAAATGAATCATCAAAAGCTTCTTCGTCGCACTTCTGTCTTTCTGCATCAGTCAACAAATCAGCAAAGTCCACGTACTCGCATTTTGCGCCCAAGACTCTGTCAATGATCTCCCGCTCGTTCTCAAAAACGAACTGCGTTGAAACAATCAGCACACTTCCCGGCTGTAGTTTATCCTTGAGAATGGACAGAGACTCCAGCTTTACATTCTGCGTAATGACTACAATATTATCCATTGATTTTCTTTCTCAACACACTTGAACTGATGCCTTCTGTATGCTGTAAATATTCTATCCTTGCCCCATACTCCGCAAATTCCTTCTCGTATTTTTTATATAACTCCGTTCCCTTCCATTCGTCGCCATGAAACATTACATCAAAGTGGCGATGCTTCAGGAACTCCAACTTATCCATTGATATCTGAGGAACAACCTCGTCTACATACTTGATAGCACCTACTATGGCGGCTCTCTGCTCGTATGGTATCATCGGTGCGTGATGCTTGTAGCTCTCCACACACTCATCTGTGCTGACACCGACTATCAAGTAGTCGCATTTTTCTTTTGCCCTACGGAGTATATTGAGATGTCCAATATGGAACATGTCAAACACCCCTGTTGTATATCCGGTAATCATGATTATATGTGTCTTTTTATAAATTCAAGTAAAGGCCTCGGAATTATCTTCTTTATGGCTTTGATTACATAACCTACCCTCTGTGCACGTATGTTTCGCTTATACTGCTCATCAGAACTCACTGCTCTTTCAAAGCCTACATTCTCAATTAATGACAAAAGCATTTCTCTGTCACATGGCGATAAAGTCGGTTCTCTCAATGTGTCGTTCCCTCGGATCGCCTCCTCAAATGGGCGCTTATAAAACTCAATCTTATCTTTAATTGTATCCCAAAAGGTTCGTCCTTTTCCAGAATGAATTAGCACAAGGTTCATCCCATTCATTTTGTGCTTACTCTTGACAAACTCGGAATCTATACCCCAAAAATCGGCCAATGTGATGTCTGATACTCTTTTTGAATTGGCATACTGACAGTGATAGCAAGACTCATGGAAGAGTCCATGCTTCATAAAAGAGTAGAAGTATTTGTCAGTATATTGTCCACCTTTATAAATCAAACCTCTCTCGTTCCAAAGTGTGAGACTACAATCATACTTTCCACCTCTGAACTTAACATCTCTAACATTATGGAATTTATTCTTCTCCTCAAGATACGATAAATGAGCTTTCAAGCAGGAAGGCGAACAGCCTCCGCGACACAACAAATCCACAAACAGAACATTTGAACTACCATTCAAGAAGGATTTTGCCGCTGCCACTTGGCACGGCAACCCAATAAATACGCCCTGCTGACCTTTTGAATCCCGCTTTTTGATTTCTTTCCACGCACCGTCATCAACATAACTCTGAACATATTTCGATCCAACAGATTTCGCCAAATCATTTGCATTGTCTATGACAACTAATCTTGCGTTAAACTCTGAATCCCAAACACAGCCCACAACATACCCACCAAGATCAATAATGTGATGCTGCAATAAATACGCAACTCCTCCAGACGAACTTTCATAATGAATGTCGTCATCTTTAGCCCAAGCGAGATAACATTCATTGCCAAGTTCTCGCTTTACGGGGTTGATCGAAGGGCATTTCTTAGCACAGAGTCCACAATCAATACATTCACGGATATCAATCTTAGGATAGCGAAAACCCAATGAATCTACTTCAAACGATATTGCAGCACGTGGACATACTGCTTTACAAAGCCCACACCCAGTACACTTATCATGCTCGCACAATCTCATATCTCTGTTATAGGCATCTGCCTATCAAACGAACTGTCTATGCAATTTATTTTTAACAAATTGGATTACAAATTGCCGTTCTAGCTTTGTAATACCAACATAACAAACCACAATTGCTGTTGAAACAACAGATATTATGCCCGTCACGAAAAGGCGTGCAACATTCCCTTGTACCAACAAGTGAGATGCTACAGGCAAAGCTGACGCTAATAGTGTTACCACAATTGCAGGCAATATGGCCGTCTTAATATAAAGAATTGGGTTTAATTTAACTTGCTTCCGCATTACAAATACACGTATAATTACGCCCAAAGCTACCATTGCCAAGTAGCACAAGAATGTACTTTCTGGCATCAAGGTATATTTGATTGCAAAATATGTTATGAACATGAAAGACACTGATATCATAGATACAGGTATATAGTAAAGATTGAGCCGTCCAGAAGCAAGATTAGCCGTAAACATCGGATTAATAAATGCGTCCAGTAATACTGTCATCAAGGTCAATCGAATGAAGTTAACTGTATGTTCCGGCACTACACCTAGCCAAAGATGCAGAATGAAATTTGCCTCAAGCATAATCGGCAATGAGAACAAAAACAGCAAATAGTAGCAATACCTCGAGCTGGCACAAATCAACATGTGCATTCTATCCAAGTCGTTCACCGCATATGTTTTAAGTATCTGTGGATTTATAGCCGTCTGGACATTGTTTGCCATCTGCGCAACAACACCCTGCACCTGAACCGCTATACCACGAGCCGCATTGACTGCTGGGCCACAAAAGGCATTAAGCATCAGATTGATACCCTGTGTGTAGAACATGTTGGAGAAGTTGCCCACTAGCGCCCAGCCAATAAACTTCAGAACCTCCTTGAATCTATTGCGACTCCAGTAAAACACAAACTTGACTTCTGGAAATCTCCTCTGGCAGTAGATGTAGTTAAATAGAAAATTAAACACAATTACCAACAGCATCAGCACAGCATAATATATCAGCTTGTCATATGGTGCAACCTGGATAACATAAACGATGCCCAACTTCAACACGGCATCTATCACCTGTAATATTGCGAAAACATTTATTTTCTCGTGCGCTACGATACAGGCATTGTATGGAACATTTATCGTCCCTAATACCGCAGTAATAATTGTAAACTGATATAGCCAGCCTGCTGCGAACTCACGACCAACGGGGATTACCAACTTGTTATGAAGATACCATAGGCCGACGGTCTCACCTATCACTATTAAGAACAATGCTACAGCAAAGTGCATCAAAAACGCCATGTTGAAAGTCTGACGAGTCTCCGCAATTATTCCCTTTGCCAATGAAACAGTTACAAATCGGGATGTGGAATTCATTAGGGCATTGTTCAGCACCGCGAACAGTGCGATAATGCCCCCAATAACATTGTACAGACCATAATCCTCTACACCAAGGACACGAAGCACCACACGCGATGTGTACAGCCCCACCAGCATGGTGATGGCCATGCGCATATACATGAATATCGTATTCTTAGCTATACGAGAATTATCTGACATGATTCAGCTTGCTAGTTACCTGAAACTGTTTAGCGCAGAAACTACTTCTTTTGCTTCTTCTACGCTTACAACTTGATTCATCGGTATGCTAAGCTCTTCTCGATGAATCTTCTCCGTAATCGGATAGCTACGAGCATTCCATCCTCTGTAACATTCTTGTTTATGGGGAGGTATGGGATAATGGATTAGCGTCTGGACTCCATTCTCCTTCAAATACTCCTGCAACTCATCACGCCGTTCACAGAAGATCGGGAATTGATGATAGACGTTATTCTCATCGGATATGCGCTTCGGCAATTTAATTAATGGGTTGCTAATATGCTCATAGTAATAAGCGGCGAGCTTCTGACGAGCCTTGTTATCATCATCAAGATACTTCAACTTCACGTCAAGGACAGCCGCATCTGGTTCGGACATGCGACTATTCATACCAACATACTTAAAGACATACTTTTTCTGACTACCGTAATTCGCCAATGCTCTGATGACAGACGCCAGCTCTGCATCATTTGTAGTCACTGCGCCAGCATCGCCAAATGCACCAAGATTCTTGCCAGGATAAAAACTATGCGCGGCACAATCGCCTAACGCGCCAACCTTTACGCCCTTCCAGACGCATCCGTGGCTTTGCGCACAGTCCTCCATCAACTTCAACCCATATTTCTTGCAAATCTCACCCAGATTGTCATTATAGGCGATGCGTCCATATAGGTGAACGATCATCACGCCCTTCGTCTTTGGTGTGATTGCGCTTTCGATTTTGTCTACGTCAATCTCAAGATGCTCCCATGTCGGTTCTACCAATACAGGAACAAGATTGTTTCTCGTAATTGCTATGATGGTTGCAATATAGGTATTGGCTGGAACAATAATCTCATCACCATCATTCATCAACCCCATCTCCTTATACCCCCGCATAAGCAGATAGAGCGCGTCAAGGCCATTGGCTACCGCAATGCAATGTTCCGTGCCTATGTACTTGGCATAGTCAGCCTCAAATCGTTTGTTCTCATTCCCCTGAAGAAACCAGCCGGAATCTATCACGCGGCTTACCGCAGCCTTGTATTCATCACCATGCATGGCGGTGATGGCCTGCAAATCCAATAATTTTACCATTATCTTTTTGCCTTTAGATATTCCAAATAGTCGTCATAACTCCGAATGTAATCATCTTCTTCATAACCATGACTGGCCAGCACCAAGCAAATGCTGCCCGAAGAGAATCCTTGTTCAGATGCCCAGATGCCTGGTGGAACATGAAGTCCATAAAACGGTCGATTCAGAAGCACCGTGCGCTTATTTACTCCATCATCCAACAAAACCTCAAACGAGCCGCTGGCAGCTATCAAGAACTGATGGCATTTCTTGTGGGCATGTGCGCCTCTATCCTCGCCACCCGGAATATCGTAAGAATAAAATACACGATTGATAGGGAACGGCACATGAACATTCTCGTACATGAATGTCAGATTGCCTTCTATGTCGTGCATCTTATTCAATTCGCATAGCGAACAATCAAAAACGCTCCTTCCCTCTATCAACATGTGCCTATTTGTCGGCTCATTCACCTTCAGCGAAGTTCTGGCATCCGATTTTGTGGGAACATTTGAGGGATCACTCCGCCAACACTTGTACTCTTCGTAATCAGACACATAATCATTTTCATTGTATTCAGTTGACGAAAGCACCAATGCGAGTGAATTGGTTGAGAAATTGGCCATCGTCCGCCACATACCACTCGGCACATATAACCCGAAGTAAGATCTGTTCAATGAGAAAGTCTTTTTCTGTTCGCCATCAGCAACAACGACATCGAAACTCCCTGACAGAGCCACTATAAATTCCTCTGTCTCCTTGAAAGCGTGACCACCACGATCTACACCTCCAGGGACATCATATATCCAGTGAGCTCGCCGTATCTCAAACGGTATATGCTTTATCTGCTCAATGATAGACAAGTTGCCACGAGGATCCGCTATCTTTGGCAGCTGTATTATTTTTACATCGTCTAATGTTTTCATATTCGCCATTTCTCTCTCCTCTCATATTTGCCATCTGCTGCCGCAGCACTCAACCGCTAATTCGCCGCCCGACACTGCTTGTCATCCGCTCAATCATCCAACCCAACGCCCAGCCCTGCTACGCCGAACCATAGTTCGTAAAGTTGCAGTAGATGTCATAGCTAACTATACCAAATGTTTTCATCTTGCATCGCCATTAATTGTCAGTGGCTCAACGTGCGTTATATGCTTGGTTTATAATCTGCACCAAGTATGCGATTCGCTATTCGATCAAGTTCTGAAGAGACATTACCATGCGCTATGTAATTTGTCCTAATGTATCGCTCTATAACCTTAGGCCAATAGCCCAATTCATCCGCCTCCAGGATTAGTTCTTTGACAAAAGGATACCCTTCATTAGGATAATCCCGAAGAATGGCTTTTTCAAATTCAGCACATGTCCAATTATCCGTGCGAATGACAAAGAAATCGAATATATTTTTGATCTGATAGTTCATCGTTTGCACTCTCAGTATTCTGTCATAACAAACACGCAATATCAATTGACTCATTATTCTTCACTTTACGAGCATAAATCGATGACAGTAAGCTAGACCTGCGAAATGTTTTTACCGCATCTCCACTCCCCTCGGTTAAGGTCGGCACCGCACCAATAACACCACATCCATTTAAATAATTCTTATACAGAACCCAATAATGTTCTTGATATGAGTCAAACGCTCGGCATTTACTTAACGTTCTTGTCATCAGTGCCAACAACTTATATAGAGACCGGGCACCGCAAAATTGCAATCCGCACAGAGCATCTCGCTCAGAATTGGTCTTAAACTCGCAGGTTTCGGGATTGGGCTGGTCATATATATCCGTCTTTAGGTCTACAAAAACAGCATGAGGCTTGTTGGCCTTGTCATACGTGAGCACGAGATAATCGCATGCTTTGTTATACGTGCCAGTTTTGTAAAATCTAATATTAAAATTATCTGGCTTCAAGATCAGTGTATCTTCTCCAAGGTTACACAATGGTATATGATTAAGGAGTGCTTTTTCACATTCTTTAAGAACAAAATGCCCGTTCGAGACATCAAATACTATCGGCACAGAATCAGGGTAGTAACATTGTTTACATAGCCCTTTATTAAACCGCATAACTTTTTGCGCCAGCAGTTCTTTAAGGCACTCTAATTCTTTCTTCATATAATCAGCTATCTCCGTAACAGTCTTCTGACTCCTCATCATGTACGATGCTAGACCTCAATTCATTGTACGCATCATTAAACCTCTGGATGTCATCATCAAAACTTTTAATGGGATAGCCAAACCCTGGCTCAATTTCCATAGGTGTTATGGAATCTCGTGTTATAACATAACATGAGACATCATTTGATGACATCAACTCGTCCTGATTACACTGTAATATCTTCATATTCCGTCGACGAACATCATCCCTTTCACTGTAAGCCGCAATTAGACTGTTAATCTCTCGCGCGAAATGATCGCTATGCGTAGCAACAAGCACGCGCGTCCCTGCGTTAACAATTCTTGCTATCAATCTGGCAAATTTGCGCTGATTTGAAGGATGTAAATCCAATTCTGGCTCATCAATAATCAACAAGTCATTTTTCCCTGACATGTGACGAATATAATAATCAAGTTCCACTAAAGATCTAACAGAACTTGAGCATTCTGAAATAGCCAGACTTTTTTGAGATTCTTCTGTCGGGATGAAACTAACCCGTCCAGACATGTCATCAGATGTCGAGTAACTTCCTCCTGTCAGCCCAGCCAAGGATATGAGGAGCGTATCATTTTTAGCCAAAGCACCTGTTCGCTGTTCTATATCACGAACATTCATAGCAAACTCAAGCTCTCTCCTAATCGGTAGTGGATACCCCTTGAACTCGAACTTCTGCTTCAACTTCTGTAATCTCTCAAACTCTACATTGCCTGCATCAAAAATATACGAATTAAACAATCGCAACTCTGCGCCAAACATTGCAACACCATTCCGCTCACATGTTATGATAAATGGTCTTAAAAGAAACCGCTGAACAAAGATAGGGAATAACCACTCCACGGCTTCAAATGCTGACTTTTGCAACGGAAATAACGGATCCGCACCTTGAGAATCCATTGTTTGCTGGGGAAGATACTCACACACTACATTTTCACTGTTTTCATCATGACCTATACACAATCGGAAATCCTTAGTGTATCTACCACGAACACTCCTACTCTCGGAAGTGATCAATTCTAAAATCACCTCATTTATACCTTTATCTAGGGACAAGAAAACTTCACTCGATTCTGTTTTCGACTTTGGTAAAGCAAGATCCCTAGCCAAAACTTCAGAATAGGTAATTTTAAATCCTTCATTAAACATGCTTGCGTATGATTGAACAATATCCCTCACGCTAATTGAGCATCTCCCTGTATTACAAAAATTTTCTTTATCGGCATCTGAAAACTCATATGTCACTCTTCGTCTTATATACGACAAAAGGCTATGCATCGCATACAGTAAATATGTTTTGCCGGAATTATTCTTACCACAAAGCATCGTTAACTTGTTCAGTTTTATGCTTATATCCGTAATTGGTCCAACATTCTTTACTGTAAAAGTCATAACCTTATGCCTCTTTAACGTTAAAACTATTTTCCAGACACTTCACACAGTGCCAATACGTGTTTCCAATGAATCCCTTTAAAAATGTTACCCGTGTTTCCATGATCCATAGGGCCGTTTGACAGGACACCTACCAATTTATCTGGAGATTCCCTTAATACTACCGGAGAACCAGAATACCCACCAACGACAGGCCCAGTAAACTGAATCTCCGTACGCCTAAGAGTATGAAGGATTGCCTTTCCTACAACACCTTCAGAATATGTGGGCGTATGATTAGCATCTAACAATTTATTGCCAAATGGGAATCCTGCGTATGCAATACCCTGCCCAATACTAGGATCATTACCCGCAATTGAAAGTCCTGTCATTACTTCCTTTTTAAAATCATCCTTGTGAGTAAAGTTAATATTAAGCAACGCCAAATCATGTTGATAATCAATAACCCCAATTGTTGCTCGTTCATACGACTGTCCGTTTCCACCAACGACTAACATTCCAGACTCATCAATCGTTCGTCCCAAATATTGATCTACAACATGCGCGCATGTAACAAAGCAACCAAAGTCCTTAATCCAAAATCCTGTCCCCGCTACAGTCAATTCAGGAGGAAGGAAACCATTCTGCTGGGCATCAAAAACAGGTTTCAATGCACCAACACATCTCACGGCACCGTACACATATGTTTTATTTATTTCACCGACCTTAAGATTATTCTGTTCGCTCATAAGTCAACCTCCATAGTAATTAACTAAGCACACTAGAGAACCACCATCACCCCGCCAACAACGCCATACAGTCCGAAATCCTCCTTACCCAACGCCGCCAACACCCACCAGCTAATAAACAGTCCGCACACCAGCGCATACAGCGACCGCCCGTATGTGGCAACTATATTAAGGAATATGCGGCGACTCGCTGTCATTTTACCAATCAAATCACAAACTGTGTATTCGATTCACTTGTGCAATAGAGCTTATTCTCGCACAGTCCATATCTCCTCTTGACATGGCTTCACCAACACGCTTCTCATCATAACAATAATGCCCACTTCATCGGCATCAAGTCCCATAATCATCACGCTCTTTAAGACCCGAATAAAAGTATGTAAATGTTAGTTTTTTCCTAACCCTAAACCTCTTATACGCCGACTTACCTAACATAATAATTGATAGAATTAAGAACGCATATAGAACTGCAGACCAGAATTTTGCGGATGCACCAAATATATCTTTAGTTTCACTGGTTAGTATTGAAACTAGGACTCCGACAGAAAGTCCCAACCATGATAACCAATCCGTACTATCTTTGTTTCGTTCATACTCCCTAAATGCGCATTCTACCTTGTGCTTTGTTGGGAATATGTGCTCTTCCTCCAAACGGCTTGAAACTTCATAAGTCACCACCGAAACAGAGCTACCAACAGATTTAGTCTCAAACCCAGTTCCGCTCATCCTACCCTCAACATCCTCGTGCGGCATGATACATCACCTCACTTCTCGTGTATAAATAGTGAAAGCAACCTGTTTCGCTTCAACCCCTCTATATGTATTAACTGTAAATGTTAAGAATAAGGCATCTTGTCCCTGTCTTGATGCTATCGCCATTGGTGTTACTATTCCACGACCCAGAGAATGCTCAAAGTTTACAAGCAAAAGTTCAACACCTGCTCCATTATCTATTCCATTTGAACGAATCACAGAATTTGGATTCTGATTGTCACTTATAAATCTAAACCTTATGTGATAAAGCTGAGCACCAGCATCGTCCTTTAAATATATATCCAACGGATTATTTGCAACTGACATAGCAAATCCTGAAGCAATAATCTTATAATCTCCAGATGACATTTCAATATTCATCTAACACTTCCTTTCAATTTCTGCAAATGCCTTAATAGTGACCGACCATTCTATATACTTTTATTACTAAATATTAATATATTGCTATTCGTTAGTGAGAATCCCCCTTCGGCGGATCACTCACAAAGGTCTTCGCGTCATTGTTGTTCTCTTCCAGCTAAGCTTTGAGGGCTCCGCCCACAAAACCACAACCAATTATACCTACGTTGATTTTATGCCCATCGCATTTCCTTCGCATTCATTTGGGCCGATTCCTCGACTCCATCATGTATCATTCAGCAATTACAGAGCTTTCCCACATCTCGCGCAATTGTGCGGCCTAGTCTTCTTTGTTAGCCTCAAATTCGATTCCAGATTTAATCCCATAACAATCTCCCTTTATTGTCAAGGAAATCTTTGGCCCAACATAGCCGTCAGTTAATAGAGTATTTGCCAACCGTGGCAAATCTTTGTGCGCAGCAACTAATGCTTTCTCACATTCAATCTCATTATCGGTCTTTGCGTAGCAATAAAGCAATTTCTCACCATTCGTCAATGTTCTACGCGCATTGTCGCCAACTTTTTTATGATCATTTACTCGTCCACGAACATCGCCACCCGATTTGCCGAAATAGACGATATCGGTGCCCACCCATTTATTTGTTTCTGCATTTAAAGAGCATGCATACGCACAATAAACTCCACATACATTTTCTGGGATCATATCAGCATGATCCTCCAGAAAATAACCTTTAAAGTTTAGCATTTCTTCGATAGCCTTGGCCATATAACGCCCTTCTTTATATTTTGCGTGGAAGAAAATGTCCTATAATAATAGCCGTGCTAATAATTGTAGCGCCAATAACAGCAGCAAGCACTACAACCTGCCAAGAGAGTAAAAGGGTCAGAGAGTAAAATGGACCCCATGGTAAAGAAGTCCTTTTCGCACTACGCTGCGTGGCCGCTGCAGCAGCCGCAGATGCACGACATGAAACCAATCAAACGTTCCGTATGTAATCACATTCGCCATTTCTCTCTCCTCTCATATTTGCCATCAGCTCGCAATCCCAGCACTCAACCGTTAATTCGCCGTCTCGCATTACCTCTCATCCGCTCAATCATCCAACGCAACGCCAACAGCATGCGTAGTTGTTGTGCGGGCTAGAACATTCCCATTTCCTAGCAATTCGGCATATATATTTGTACGATTTTCCACAACTTGACTAATGCGGCGAATATTAAAGCTGACAGCACGCTTGCCGACACAGGAACTAACAAACTCGCTCTTTTGTCTGCTTTGACTTCGTATCGCCACATCCCATATTGTTTCTGTAAGTTATTCTTGCAACAAGTTATTTCATTAATTAACAACCCCAATTCATCGTAAACTGTCCCATCCCACACATCAGGTTTATTTAAAATTTTATTAATAAAAGATCGACCTTTTTCCAAAGCCGGTTCAATGTCCTCAAAATTCTTAACAAAAGGTGCTACTTTTGTTGCATGGCCTACATATTCGCGCTTATACATGTCAACAATCTCAATCAGCATCTTCAATTTATAAAATAACAACTCAACGGCTATCGGCACTAGGCGAGAATAGATTACACTATAATTTCCATCAATTGCATTGACCCATTGCGACGTAACAATGTTCTGCACCAAAGCAGTTAATCTGGCTACCAATTTTTTATCAGTGCTCTCAAACCTAATAAACGAAAGAGTTTCGCTTATTATAAGATAGATAGATCGCACTTTCTTTTTCATTGCAAACTACCAGCCAATTAAAACGGCCACTGCTATACCGATACCGCCGCCAAGTATGATTGCTAGTATTAGGAGAACAGCTCTTTTTCTTCTATCTTTTACAAATTTCTCACACTCAACAAGCGCGATTTCTGTTAATCTCGAAATCTCTATTATACTTTTCTGTATAACAACAGCTTGCTTCGTATATTCATCAAAATCCTCTATCTGCTCAATCGCCGCCACCTTTTCATAAATTCTTGCAGCATCCATTTCAGTTCGCAACCGAAGAAGCGACTTCCTAGCAACATTTGTGAACCTACTAATTCTGGTTAATCTCTCATAATAGTTCTCATATCGATCATAAAAAATTTCAAATGCCTTATTCAAGGCCATTTTACAGGCCTTTTGGACGTGTAATTCAACCTCTTTTAACCTTTGTATTGCACTTGGATCTTCAACAAACGTCAACAACAACTCTGTTGCATATCGATACTCTTTCAGTATCTCCTCTATGTTATTACTACTATTTGTCTCTATAAGGTTGATTACATTTGCGGTAAAATCATTGACACTGCGGATACTTTTAATCCGCTCCTGCACCGTTTCGCCTATGGTTCTATTATAATCCATTCTAATGCCAAAAGACCACTTAAAGCACTTTATTTATGGTTTGACTCAATGCGATTGCGAATAGCCCGCAATACTATGTGGACACTTTCCCAACCTAGCCTCCAACGCCGAACCGCGGCCAGACTGTTATCGCTAACCATTCCCACACTCTTCATAATCTTCACCCCACCTTATCGGCAATCTCAATTCATCTCAGCAGCAGCAATTTACAATCACCTGGCAACTTCTCAATCCTGTAAATTCTTGTCTAAAACTTCTATACGTTCTACATGTTCTACTCGGCTATAATCATCGCTCTTTGCGGCGTGCGCGGCGCGCCCGCCCTACCATGCGGACGGCGGTAGAACGCCGTCCCTACCAGTTCAATCCTGCTGTTCGTCGCTGAGTATCGCAACGCGGTTCACAGCGGTTCGTGTTTATTCGTGTCCCGCGAAGACGGGCATTCGTGTCCGGCGAAGCGATGTGCCCCGCAGGGTTGGCGATGGCGTGTACGCACCGCCTGGCGAAGCCGAGGCTGGGTGCGGACACGACAGCGCCAAGTCGCCGTCAGGCGACTCATCGATTCGCCGGTTTTCGTGGTCGCGCCAAAGGCGCCATTAATTAGAGTGTTCAATTGTGCAGTCCTTGACGCGACTGGAAGCCACGTCTCCATGGTTCTTGCGGCACTCATTAACATTCTTTCACTATCCATGGTCCGTCGCGGAGCGACGGACCCCCTGCAATTCGCAATCATTCGACTACAACCACTCTCAATTCTGTAAATTCTGTCCAAAACATCTACACGATCGCCCTACCGGAAACAAGCCCTTTCAGCCAGTCGATGAGAAGCGAGGGAACTTCGGCGATGGCGGGGAAGTAGCCCGGGGAGGTCTTCACGCGGTCGCGGACGGAGCGGTCGATTGACTGGCCTGCGTGGAAGGTGCGCTTCCTGATCGGATCGAGCGGCGTCTCTTCGTTGTGTACCGCCGCGAGCGTTGAGAAGTCGTAGCTGCGCGGACGCTTCGGGAGCGGCGTCTTGAAGGATAACCCGCATCGGACCGCCTTGCGCTTCATCCAGTCGAGCGTTACGTCCGAGAGTTCGCACTCCGGATACCCACCGCCGACATCCATGTGCACCCCAGAGAACCACCGCTGCACCACCGCCCTGTCGCTTGCGTACTGCATCGCGCCGTAGAGCTTGCGCCTTTCGTCCGTAGCCATCGCGTGGTAGATGCGCGCGACTGATCCCGCGCGGAGTCCGTCGTGGTAGCCGCGATAGAAGTCGTGCGGAGACGACACCGCGTCCCAGAGTCCGAGCATGGCGATTTTCGGCGACGATAGTACCCCGCCCTTCTTAAGTTTATCCAGCGCCTTCGCATCCTTCTTCGCGTATGCCTCGGCAATCGGAATGGCTGAGGCGAAGCGAGTAGGAACTCCGACTTCGGAGAGGAGCCAGCTGAGCGCGTGCGCGATGTATCCGCCGCGGCTGAAGCCGAAGAGGTAGATGGAGATCTTCTCGTCCTTCGGAGCGTTCAGGATCTTCTTCACGAGCCAGCTGTAGCCGAGTCCGAGCTGACGCGGCAGATCTGTCGCGAACGCACCGGCGAGGAGTTCCTTGCCCTTCACGGTTCCGATTCCCTCGATGTAGGTCGCCTTCGTGTCCGTGGCTGCGGAGCAGTCGAGGTCCTGCTTGAGCTTCCAGACGTTCGTTCGCGTCGAGGGCTCGTTCCAAGTTCCGTCGAAAAACACCGCTAGCTTCATTCACCAGCCTCCAGCACGATGGTGTATTCGGACGGCTTGGCGATTCCGAGCGAGCCCAATGTGGCGAGCACTTCCCACCAGATCTGCGATATGACGATGCTCTGCATCCCGCGTTCGTCTACAGTTCCGTCCGCGCTCTGGAGGTGTTCGTGCAGCAGCTCCTGCGCGGACTTTCCCCAGTCCCAGCAGTAGGCGCTCGAGACGTCACGGAACTGAATCTTCGAGTTCTCGTCCGCATCGGCTGCACTCGCCAGGTCCAAGCTCACGCAACCGGATAGCGCGAGAGCCGTTAGTGCGAGAAAGATTTTAGCCGTGTTTACCACTTTCGTGTATTTAGTGTATTTCGTGGTTAAGCCTCTTCTTCAGCTCCCCAAGGGAGAACGCCACAACATCAAGCCTTTTCAAAGTCGATTCGGAGACATACTTTGTGCAACCCGCCGTGCGGAGCTTTTCGCCGGAGACGACATAGCACTTCCAGTTCTTTGTGTCGAATGCCTGCACGACGCGCGGAGTACGTGAGGTCTCGCGCGGGAAAGAAGCAATCAAGAACACCCAGTAGTCGGCAATCGGACGGTTCCCCTTCAGCATTTCGGACTGAGTGGAGACATCCCAGCAATAGTAAGGTGTGCGGCCTTTCTTTTCACGCTTGTGCGTCGTGGCCTTAACCTCAATTGTCGTGCCATCCTTCATGATAAGGTCGAACGGCGCTTGCACCTTGCGAGTCGGCGGCAGGCAGTTAAGGATATCGCCGACAAGATACTCGGCGAGCAGACCGACATCTGAGTCCTGATCGGTCAAATCCCCAAACGCCCACTTGTAGAAAGTGAGAACCTGAAGGACTTTACCGAGTGTGGTGATGCGTTTCATTAACCTTTAACAACGAGTGTGAGACTACCGACCGATTTGCCAAGTTTCGGGCGGGTGAGGGGTATAACGACTTCCTTTTCCTCGCCAGCCGCCGGGAGTTCGTCATAGTCAAGAATACCCTGCACGATGATGCGCGGCGCGTCCTTTTCGGCAACCATCGTCGCAAGCGCATCCACCGGCGCAGCAGCAATGTCGCCATACGACACAAGCGCAGCGTCAATCATGTCCGCACCTTCCTTAAGCGCCGCCTTTGCCGTCAGCTGCAGCAAACGATGAAGTTTCTGCATCGTCACCGGCTCGGCGATGGAAACCGTGAACGCCGTGTGTCCGTCGATGTCTTCGCGGAAAAGCACGCGCTTTGCCCACGGCTCGGCGGTGAAGTCGCACTTACCCTTCTTCATCGTGATCTGCCGCGTCGCGGACTTCCTCGGCGTACCAACCTTAGGCCAGATCATCTCGACGGTGAGAAGGTTGCGGGAGATTAGCAATGCCTTTTCAGGAATAGAGGTGAGCGAGAGTGATTTTAGAGTGATTTCGACTGATGATTTCATAAGTAGATTGATGTTTTCTGTTATTGCTTTCGCTGCTGGGAGTTTTGGAGTTCTGGAGAATCGCATTTTTGAGATTTTCTCCCAAACACCGAGACTCCCGATAGCGAAAGCAACCGCCAAAGTTACCCTCGTTTACATTCCCGTGCGAAGCGCGGGCGGCGGTAAAACAGGAGACTCAAGCGGTTTTAATACTTTGATACATGAAGATGCAATTCTGGTCGTACTCCGGCTTCACATGCCCATATACAAAATTTTCCTGCAATCTGTCGAGACGCCTAAACCCAAGTCGGCTATAATACTCCAGCAACTTCGCCTCGGGGATCGCATAAATGCACAACCACTTCGCTCCGACAAATTCAGCCACATGCCTTGAGATTGGAAGGATGAACTGGGAAAACACATAGGCACCAATCTTCTTCGTCACTCGCCCTTTTTCCCTTTCGGCTTGCCTATACGCCTCATTTACGGCAAAATTAGCCAACTCAACACCCGGTATAGTAAAGAATTTGCCATTCCCAATTGAAAGAGGAACCAAACATGTCCTGAGCGAAAAGTAGCATGCTAAATCTCTTGTGAACGAATCCTTGACGAGATAAGTACGGCTCTCCCAAAGATGTTCATCTTCCAATGCCAGATCTTTCAAATACTGTTCCAGTCCGAACGCGTTGTTGCCGGACGCGAAATTACAAATAAGCCTCCGATTCTCTTCAGAATCAGTCAAATGCTCCAACGTGAATTCGCCAGTACCTGGCTCAATGAACTTCATACACGCTCCATTGAGGGCTCGAACATGCTTTTGCGCTCTTTTTTATGAATACGCGCAATCCACTTTGCAAAGGCTTCGGCATCCCTGTTCAGAGCAGTATGGTCCGGCGGCGGCTCGTTCATGATCATCTGATACACTTTTGAGCTGCGGATCTCGTCATATTGTTCTTTTGTCAGCACTCGCATAAATTTTCCTTTCGCATAAATTATACCATATCCAACCTCAGTACTTCAACAATGGCTATTCTCAATCCTGTAAATCTTGTTAATCCTGTCTGTTCAATTTCAGGTTAACGGGACACAAGGGACAGACGGGACTAAAGGGACGGAGAAATCAGGCGCGCGGACCCCCTGAAATTCACAATCATGAGACAACAAGCTACTTATCTATCCTGTTAATCCTGCCTGAAACTTCTACACGTTCTCAGGCTGCGCAAATGTATCTGCGGTTTTCATTCACGATGCGGACGGCGATCTCAGACTCGACATCATCCATGTTAGTCTCGCTCAACTCGCCTGAAGACATTATGTACGCGGCCTTGCCGGTGCGAAGGTTTACTACCTTGAAATTCTCGCCATCCCTTGTCACGGCATAGCCGTTCAATATCATGTCCGCCAACTCGGCGATTTCCGCTGCCTTCGCCTCACTCATGGGACACCTCCACATTTGCAATCTGACCAAGGAACGAAGTCGTCGGCATTAAGCATAGTATAGAAGTTGACGGCGTAGTCCCGACGCAGCAGGCCGGCAAGGGTAGACTTGCCGGATCCATTGGGGCCGGCGATCATTCTGAAACGCTTTGTCATAGCGGCTGAAGCTCCTTGACAAACGTCCGCGTGCCGTCAGGCGCGATGCTGACGATCTTGCCGTTCTCGAGAACAGTCACTGACAAGCCGCGCGCCCAGGCCGCGCGAACAGCCTCCATGCTTGCCTTGGGCGCAAGCCGCGCAAGCAGCTTCGCCTCTTCCGAGAATCTGTCGTCTAGTTCCGCCATATCTTCAAATTAATACTGTGCCTCACTACGTTATATAAATATCATACCATTTTTGGGCGTTTAGCTCAATAGCGAGACAGTCGCTAAATGTCGCAACGCAGATCACAGCGGTTCGTGTTTATTCGTGGTCGCGCCGCAGGCGCCATTAATTAGAGTGTTCAATTGCTCAGTCCTTGACGCGGCAAGATGCCGCGTCTCCATGGTTCTGTCGGCACTCATTAACATTCTTTCACTATCCATGGTCCGTCGCGGAGCGACGGACCCCCTGCAATTCACATTCTGTCGATTACAAGCCAACTTCTCAATCCTGCAAATCCTGTTAATCTTGTCTGAAAACTCTACACGCTCTACACGTTCTACACGGCTATTGTCATTTCGTGTAATTCGTGGTTAAATTCTCTGCGCACTCTGCGTTCTTTGCGGCAACAGGTATATAGCTATAGACTGTTCGGTTCATAGGCGGGAACGGAGACCCGTTGTGCGCCGCCGACCAAAGGTCGCAGACAAGCTTTGTCGCGATTTTCAGGCGCTCTGAGTCGTCAAGGGCCAAAGCCCAGGAATAGTCTTCCTTTTCGTCTTCCATCCGAAGAGCTCTAAATGTCTTTGTCATTTTCTGCAGCCCTAATCAGCATTCATTAGCTATATTGTAGCATTTTTGGGCAATTGGCTCAATAGCGAGACTCTACCTTCTTCTCAATCCTGCCTGAAACTTCTACACGGCCAGCGGCAATAATACTCGGCGATATTCAATCCTTTGAGAACATAACCCGCAAAAACAACAGCGGAAGCCGTTTCGCGAAACGCTCTCGCCCCGTCAAGTATGCATCCAAACTTGACATTTCGCCCATTTTACAGGCGCAATTAGATAGAAGTTCCCCTTCCATACATAACCCCTATTAGGGTCACTGCTAATAATATACCAAGTGATTAGCAAGCAAAATGTCGGTAAGCCCTTGCACTATTACTTAGAGGCATGCTGTTCCACTAAATATTCCATCTCAAAACGGATGGGATAGAACACAGATGCGACTATTCCACAACATATTGTAGAAGGTCACTTGTGCGGCTGCTAATTATTTGGTATATTATTGGCACCACACAGCATGATGTGTTACGGGGCGGGAGAAGCACAAGATGATGTGGAAGGAACGGGGCTTCGCTAACGCTCGCCCTCTATGTGAAGCAAATATAATATAAGACGCGGCTGGAAGCCGCGTCTCCATTTTCTGTCGCTGCTCAGACGACGCTACTTTGCGACCTGGGCTTCGGCCTTGCGCAGAAGCTCGCGGTTCTTCTCGCCCAGCGCTGGCTTCTTCTTGAAGCTTGCGACAAGGGACTCCTCGAGGTTCTCGTCCGAGAGACCCGTGAGCTTGAACTTCTTGAGCGCGGCAAGCATCATGGTGTTGGCAGCCTTCGGGACGCCGAACTCGTCGGCCATCCTGATCGCGGGCCAGCGGATGAGCGTTACGCCTTCAGGCGGCTGCACGCTGACGGGGACGGTTTCGTCGACGATGATCGTCCCGCCTTTCTTCACGTCGCCGACGAAGCGCTCGTATGCGGGCTGGTTCATGCACACGAGGACATCGGGATGCTCGACCGTGGGCGCGCCGATGGGCGTTCCGGAGACGACGACGGAGCAGTTTGCGCTTCCGCCGCGCTGTTCGGGTCCATAGCTCGGAAACCAAAGCGTGTGGCGTCGCTCAAGGCGCGCTGCCTCGGCGACGCAGAGCCCGAGCGAGAGGATGCCCTGTCCGCCGTACCCTGCGAACTTGAACCTGCGCTCGGCGAACTTCGGGTCGTCCACCGCCGCTGGAACTACGTTCTTCTCCTGGAAGAGCTCGCTGCAGGACGCGACCTGCGGGATGGGCTTGACGGAGAGCGGCTCCCTGGTCTCGTCGCGGAAGACGCCGAGCGGGAATTCCTTCTCCATCTCGTCCATGCAGAATGCCGCCGCCTTGTCGGGGGTCATCTTGAAGTTCGTCGGGCAGGGCGCGAGGATTTCGAGGAGGGCGTAGCCCTTCTTGTCGCGTTCGATTTCGAAAACCTTGCGGATCGCCTGCTTTGCCTGCATGATGCGCTTCGTGTCCGCAACGGAGACGCGAGCGATGTAGACGGGGGCCTTGAGCTGGTTGAAGACCTCACAGACGTGGAGCGGATGGCCCGTGAGCGCGGGGTCGCGTCCGAACGGAGTCGTTGTCGTCGTTTCGCCTTCGAGGGTCGTCGGGGCCATTTGCCCGCCCGTCATGCCGTAGAGCGAGTTGTTGACGAATATGCAGCCGAAGTGCTCTCCGCGCGAGGCCGCCTGGAACGCGTTGTTGAACCCGATTGCGCCAAGGTCTCCGTCGCCCTGGTAGGCGATCGTGACGGCGTCGGGGCGCGCCCTGGACGCGCCTGTCGCTGCGGCGGAGGCGCGTCCGTGCGCCGCTGATATGTGGGAGGCGTCCCAGTAGTAGTACGTGAACACGCCGCATCCGACGGGATCGACGAATATGGTGCGGTCCTGGAGACCCATTTCGGCGCACGCCTCGGCGATCAGCTTGTTGATGATGCCGTGTCCGCATCCCGGACAGTAGTGCGTAGTCCTGGCGTGGGGCTTTCCGCAGCGCGGAAACTCCTGGTACATTCCCTTTTGTTCAATCACTTTCATTTCGCAAGAACCTCCTTCGCCTTCGCGACTGCGTCGTCGACCGACACGACCTCTCCGCCCATGCGGTGGATCATCGTCACGCCTGCCGCCTCCGTTCCGAGCCCCGCCTTCGCGAGGTTGAGCCTGACGTCGTCAGCGAACTGTCCGGCGTCCAGCTCGATTGTCATCACCTTTCTTCCCTTCGCGACGGCGGCGAGCTGTTCGCGGGGGAACGGGTTGAGGGTGATCGGACGGAACACGCCCGCCTTCACGCCCTCTTTGCGCAGCGCCTCGGCCGTTGTGCGCGCGATGCGGCTGGAGATTCCGAACGCGACGATAAGCAGCTCCGCGTCGTCCGCGAGGTAGCTTTCGCCCATGGCGTCGGCCGCCATGCGCGCGTACTTCTCCTGGAGGTGGTCGTTGAACTCCTCCTGCTGCTTGGCATCGAGGTAGATGGACTTCACGAGGTTCTGCCTTGTCTTAGGCTCGCCCTGGGCTGCCCATTCGCTGAAGTCGGGGCGCGGCATCTCCTTTTCGGGGAGCTGCACGGTCTCCATCATCTGGCCCTGGAGTCCGTCAGCGAAGACGACCGCGGGAGTGCGCCACTTGGACGCCATCTCGAACGCCTTCATGGTGAGGTCGAACATCTCCTGGGCGCTGGCGGGCGCGAGCGTGAACGTCTGGTAGGAGCCGTGTCCGCCGCCCTTGACAGCGGGCGTGTAGTCGGACTGCTCCGGATAGACGTTGCCAAGCCCCGGGCCGGCGCGGTTCACGTTGACAACGACGGCGGGGAGCTCCGCGCCCGCGAGGTAGCTGATGCCCTCCTGCATAAGCGAGAAGCCGGGGCCGGATGTCGCGGTCATGCAGAGCCTGCCCGCGCCGGCGGCGCCGAACATCATGTTGATGGACGCGGTCTCGCACTCGGCCTGGACGAACGTCCTGCCCAGCATCGGGAACCATTTGGCCGCGCCGTGGGCGATTTCGCTGGCGGGCGTGATCGGATATCCGAAGTAGAGGTCGCAGCCCGCATAGAGGGCTCCCATCACGACGGCCTCGTTGCTTTTTACGAACTTGGTCATGCCTTCACCACCTTTATTGCATACGGCTCCGGACAGTTGTAGAAGCAGATGCCGCAGCCGATGCAGCCATCTCCCTTGTAGGCCACGGGTTCGATGCCCGCCGCGTTGAGCGTTCCATGCTTGATCTCAAGGCAGTGGCGCGGACACGCCGCCGCGCAGCGTCCGCATCCCTTGCACGCATCGGCTTCGATCTCCGGATGCGTCACGATCGACTGATTCTCCTGTTCCATGATTTCTCCTGTATTAAACGTATATTATATCATATATCGGGAAAAGGTGTTCGCCGGCGGGAAAATCAGCATGGTGTGCGCATTTGGACCCTGGGCGTGGAGCAGTCGACTTCTCAGTCGCTACCCATCGCCTTCTTCGCGCGATACCGAGCCAAGACACCAAAAAACCTTATTGGCTCGGCGGCTTTCTGTCACTCGTGGAAGACCTCGGCCTGGAAGGTCTCGAACTTCGCGCCGTCGCGCCAGGCGTCAGGGGAAAGCCCCGCCTTCTGCGCAAGATAGGAAAGCGTCGTCGGAAGGTCCCACGCCTGCTCGGGCGCGACCTGCGGAAGAAACACCGCGAACGCATTCCCCTTCTCAAGCGTCATTCCGTCGCGTCCAAGCACGATGTCCCGCCACGACGCGACGGGCTTCGGCGGCGTCAGGACGGAAACCTCGACGCGCAGGTTCGCAAGCTCGCGCTCCGTCACCGGCATGAAGCGCGGATCGTGCAGCGCGGAATCGACAGCGCGCGCCGCAACCGCGTCGACGAGCGGACGCATCGGCATGATCTCCCCAATGCAACCGCGCAGCGCGCCAGTCGTCCTGTCGTTGAGCGTGACGAACGTTCCCATTTTCGTGTAGAGAGGGGAACGGGGAACGGGGAATGGGGAATGGGGAATGGAGTAGGTGATGCCTTTGACGGCGCATTCCATCGACTCGCGCGCAACACGCAGAAGGAACGCTCGCGCCTCCGCGTCGAGAACCTGCGTCCCATCACCAGGCCAAGACGCACGCCCTGCCACAGCCGCGTAGCAGACGAATCGCGTGAAATCCCCTTCTGCATCGCCGGACGTTCCGTAGTGGACGCACGTAAGCGACGTCCCTTTCGGGAACGCGCGCAGCGCGAGCTCGATCGGAACGTGTCCGCAGATCGTCGCGCCCGTCTCACGGACATTCGCAGCGAACGCGACCGCATCGCCCTTCTCGATGAACGAAAGCGCCTCCGCATCCACTGAAGACACTCGCTCGCGCACGCTGACTCCACCTTTCGTTCCGTAGGGCGCATACGAGAAATCGTCCCCGTAGTGCGTGAAATCGGACGACACGACGAGGAGCGTATCCGCGTCCATCATCCGCGAAAGCGCCCTCGCGCACATCGCCATCTGGTCTGCGCCAAGCGAGCCGACGATCAGCGGGACAAGGGAGAAGCCTTCTCCGAGCGCAAGCTGAAGGAGCGGATACTCGATCTGCGTCGCATGCTCAGCGAGATGCACCTTGCTGTTTCTGGCGACCGGCGCGACGAGCGCCATGCGGTCGATGAAATCGTTGTCGATGCGGATTTCGCCGAGCGGCGTCGAGACTGCGGAAGCTTCGGGCGCGACAAGGCGGTTCTCGATCCATGCGCGGTGACTCGGCGCGAGAAGGACAACGCGCGAAAACTTTGCGCCCTTCACCAGGCGGACCGCCCGCCACGCCGTCTCGCCTGAATACGACCAGCCCGCGTGGGGCAGAATGAGGACGTTCGGCGTCGACGAGGTCCCCGCATCGGACGCGACGCGGCTCTCCCAGTCCGCAGCAATCGCGCGGATTTCGTCCGGCGCCCCAGGGTGCCAAGAACCTGCTATCGTGCTTTCTAGTAGTGTCGTCTGCATATTGCTCCGTGGAAATCCGCACTTTGGGCGAATCTTGGGAAATGCATCAGTACATCTTCTCGTACTCGCCTTTGCCGACCTTCTTGAGAGTGTGGAAGCCGGCGCGCTTGGCGCGGTAGTGGAGGTCGGTCTTGGAATGGGTCAGCCCGGGCGCCTGGATGACGCGGATGACGGGCGCGCCGCAGTCGGGGCACGCGGTCAGCCGCTCGTCCTTCAGCGACTGCATTATCTCGAATCCGTGCGCGCACTTCGCGCATCCACTCTCGGGCTCGCGCGCCTCGTATACGTAAAGCGGCATGGCGTCACCCCGCAAGATATTCAAGCGCGGCGGAATATGAGCCGAAGCCGAGTCCCGCGAAAGTCTTCTCGGCGACCATGCCGACATACGACACGTGGCGGAATTCCTCGCGCGTCTTCGGGTCGGTGAGATGGACCTCGACGCAGCGCGCCTTTACGGCCTTGAGCGCGTCAAGGACCGCGACCGACGTGTGCGTGTAGGCCGCGGCGTTCAGGACGATCGCGTCAAAAACGCCGCGGGACTGCTGAATCCAGTCGACAAGCGTCCCCTCGTGGTTCGTCTGGCGCATCTCGACTTCGATGCCGAGGCGCGAGGCCGTCTCCGAGACAAACGTCTCCAGATCTGCGTACGTGCCCTTTCCGTACAGCTCGGGCTCGCGGAGCCCGAGCATGTTGAGGTTGGGTCCGTTGAGAACGAGGACCTTCATCTTCAGCCGATCCTGGGGAGTTTGGCGAAGCTTGCGGCGAGTTCGTCGTCGGTCGGAATGTAGTCGCCCATCTTGCCGTCGTTGAAGGCCTGGTAGGCGTACATGTCGAAGTAGCCCGTTCCGGTGAGTCCGAAAACGATGTTCTCGGACTTGCCCTCGCGCGTGCAGCGCTTGGCCTCGTCGATCGCAGCGCGGATTGCGTGGCTCGACTCGGGCGCAGGCAGAATGCCCTCGACGCGCGCGAAGAACTGCGCGGCCTCGAAGACGTCCGTCTGCTTCACGCTCGTCGCCTCGATGACCCCCTGGTCGTAGAGCTCGGAGAGCGTCGCGCTCATTCCGTGGTAGCGAAGGCCGCCCGCGTGGCTTGCGCTCGGAATGAAGTCGCAGCCGAGCGTGTACATCTTCTGGAGCGGACACACCTTGCCCGTGTCGCAGAAGTCGTAGGCGTAGCGTCCGCGCGTGAGGCTCGGGCAGCTCGCGGGCTCGACGGCGATGAACCGGTAGTCCGCCTCGCCGCGCAGCTTCTCGCCGACAAAGGGCGAGATGAGTCCGCCGAGGTTCGAACCGCCGCCTGCGCAGCCGATGATGACGTCTGGCTTGACGCCGAGCTTGCGGAAGGCCGTCTGCGTCTCGAGCCCGATGATGGACTGGTGGAGCAGCACCTGGGCGAGGACCGAGCCGAGGACATAGCGGTAGCCTTCGCTCGTCACAGCGGCCTCGACGGCCTCGGATATCGCGCAGCCGAGCGAACCCGTGGTGCCGGGGTGCTCGGCGTTGATCCTGCGGCCGACCTCGGTATCCATGGAAGGCGAAGGCGTAACGCTCGCGCCGTAGGTGCGCATCACCTCGCGGCGGAACGGCTTCTGCTCGTAGCTGCACTTGACCATGAAAACGCGGCAGTCGAGGCCGAAGAACGCGCACGCCATCGAAAGCGCCGTGCCCCACTGCCCAGCGCCAGTCTCGGTAGTCACGCCCTTGAGTCCCTCCGCCTTGGCGTAGTAGGCCTGGGCGATCGCCGAGTTGAGCTTGTGCGAGCCCGAGGTGTTGTTGCCCTCGAACTTGTAGTAGATGTGCGCAGGCGTGCCCAGGGCCTTCTCAAGAAAGTACGCGCGGATCAGGGGCGAGGGACGGAACATGCGGTAGAAGTCCTGCACGGGACCCGGGATGTCGAACCATGCGTTATCCTCGTCAAGCTCCTGGCGGACGAGCTCCTTGCAGAAAACGCGCTCGAGCTGATCAGCGGTAACGGGCTTGAGCGTCGCGGGGTCGAGAAGCGGCGCCGGCTTCTTCTTCATGTCGGCGCGGACATTGTACCATGCCGTGGGAACGTCTTTCTGGTCAAGGTAGAACTTGTATGGGATGTCGCTCATTTTGTCTTTTTCCTTATTCGGTATTAGTAGAATAATAGCACATCCCCCCCTTGTAAGTCAAATCCGCACACCTCTTGCGCGGTTTTGCTATAATATTGTCCAAGTCACAAATACTAAAGGAAGACACCAATGGTCGACTTCAACGAGATGAGAAAGAAGTTCCCCGCGAAGGATCCGTCGAAGAAGAGGAGAAGCGCGGCGATAAAGGCGATAGCGAGAGAGTACGAGATGAAGAAGGCGGAGCTGAACGGACTCAAGGCCCCCGCAATGAAGCGCGGCATCGTCTTCTACGCAGTCGTGATCATCGGCCTGCTCATGCTGAGCGCATCCATCCTCTCCGTCGCCGGCAAGGGCGGTCGCAAGTTCATGCCCCGCGCGCTCATAGACGCGCGCAAGTCCGTCGACGCCCTCGCAACGGCGCTCGGGCGCTACCGCTACCACGTCGGCTCCTATCCGACGACCGAGGAGGGGCTTGAGATCCTCGCGTCAGACCGCGTCGTCAAGCGCGGCTGGAACGGACCTTACATCCGCCGCGTCGTGAAGGACCCATGGGGCTGCGACTACGTCTACATCTGCAACGGCGAGGCCGAAAACCCGACGCTATATTCCAAGGGACCCGACCGCACGGCAGGCACTACGGACGACATCCTCCCGCTTGAGGGCGCGTTCGAGGAACCGTTCAAGGACCTTTCGTGGACAAAAGGCTGGATGCCGTATCAGCTTCGCGGATACGTCCTGGCCCCGGACGAGGCGACAAAGGCAGTCGTGGAACAGCAGGTCAAGGAGATCGTCGCCTCGGAGGCCGCCGCCGAGAAAGTCGCGCAGGAAGTCGCGGCCCAGACGGCCAAGGCCGAGCTGAAGTCCGTAGAAGGCGAGATGGCGACGGCGGAAATCGTCCGCTTCGACGGCGATGGCAACGAGATCGGACGCTTCGAGCGCACGTACCGCTGGGGCCGATTCACGACCGTCTACGACATTTCGCGCTGGAACTGGACAGAGGGCGAGAGCGTCAAGGTCGGCTGCATGGCGACAGGCGATGAGGTGGAGCTATTCGTCAACGGCGAGTCCGCCGGCAGAATCCAGCGCGACCAGGAATCCGGCCGCTTCGAATGGACGGTCCCCTTCGAGCCAGGCGAAATAAAGTTCATCGTCTTCCGCGACGGACACCCCATTGGCGAAGGATGGCGCAAGACGGCCGGCGCGCCGTTCGCGGTCAAGGTCACGACCGAGGCCAAGTCGCTCGCAGACGGCGATGTCGGATTCGCGCGCGCAGAGCTGGTGGACGAGGATGGAATCGTCGTTCCCTCCGCCGCAGGCGAGGTAGCCTTCACTGTCGACGGACCTGGCGAGCTCCTCTGCTCGAGCGGTTCGCTTGAGCAGGGCGCGGCAGTCGCCGTTTTCCGCCGCAAGGTCGGCTCTGGGCGTCCGCTTAAGATCAGCGCGTCCTTCGCCGGAGTGCGCACCGGCGCGGCAGATCTGCCGCGCAGCGCGGACTGACGGCATACAGGGCGGAGGATTTCCGATGGAAAAGCGAAAAGACCTGGTGTCCGTCATCATCCCGGTGTACAACGTGGAGAGGTTCCTCGCACGCTGCCTGGAGTCCGTGCTGACGCAGGACTACGGCGAGCTAGAGGTCATCTGCGTAAACGACGGCTCGACGGACTCCTCTGGCGACATACTTCGAAACTTCGCCGCGCGGGATCCGCGCATAAAGGTGATCACGCAGGAGAACAGGGGGCTTTCGGGCGCGCGCAACTCGGGCCTTGAGGTGTTCACCGGCGATTGGGTGATGTTCGTCGACTCGGACGACTATCTGCCGAGCTACGCTGTCTCAGCGTTCCTCGACGCGGTGCGGCGGACAGGGTGTCCTCTCGCCGCCAGCGAGCGCTACGTCGTCGACGCGCTCCCCCCTGGCGACCGCGCGCCGCTGCCGAGCGAAGTGCGCAGGTTCGGCAAGCCGCTGCGCAACCTCATAGGAAAGCGCAAGATGCAGTCGTCCGCGTGGAACAAGTTCTATTCGGCGGATCTCGTTCGCAACCGCAGGTTCATCGAGGGCATCTACTTCGAGGACTGGCCTTTCATCACCGAGGTCTTCGGCGTTGCGGAATCCTTCGCGCTCATACGGCACCCGCTCTACGTCTACTGCCTGAACGGCGGCGCGCCGTCCATCCTGCGCTCGTCGTTCACGCAGAAAAAGGCTGACAGCTACATCACGGGGATCAAGCACGTGCGAGCGCTCTTCCCCGAAGGCGGCTGGCGCAGGCGGTATGCGAGGAAGCGCGCGGACATCGCGCTCGACATGCTTCGCAAGCGCGCGAAGCGGGCAGGAATCGCCCTTCCGCCGGAATACGCCAAATCAAGCCTGTGGCGGCGGATCATTTCCTTCCTGGCCGGACGAACTCGGTGAGCGGCTTGCCCTTTCTGGTCCCCTTGTAGAACTTCACCCAGTCGACGTGCATTGCAACCGGAAGCGTCGCCTCGTCGACAGATCCGACCCATTTGCCGCCGAGCTGCATGTCAATCATGAGGTAGAAAGGCTCGGTCCAGGGATATCGGCTCGGATCGTCGCCGACGTTGGCGTAGGAGTGCGTCGGCTTGCCGTTCACGGTCCACACGATGCGCTCTGGGGTCCACTCTAGCCCGAAGACGTTCCAGTCCTTTGCCTTGATCTCGCCCTTCCCGCTGCTTGGCGGGTCGCCGGCATGCTGGGCGGTCCATCCGGAGTGGACGGTGTGGTATACGAAAGAGTCGTAGTTGAGCCGTTCTATTATGTCTATTTCTCCGCAGCGGGGCCATCCCTCCGACGGTTTTTCAGGCATCATCCATATCGCGGGCCACGCGCCTTTTGCGGCCTCTAGCCTGCACTTCACCTCGATCTTGCCGTACTTGACGGCAAAGCGTCCATGCGTTGAGACTCCGCCGGTGAGGAAGCTGCGGGAGTCGGACGACGTATCCGCGTTCTTCACGCCGTAGGCGTGGAGCTGTCCGTCGCTGACAGTCACGAGGTCTTCCCTGAGCGACATGTTCCTGTTCCAGTCGGATTGGCCGCGGTCGATGCGCGACCACAGCTTCTCGTTCAGGTTCGTGCCCTTGAAGTCCTCGGTAAACTGCAGCTTCCAGACGACCGGGGCCTGCGCGGGCTTCGCCATGGCGCGCGCCTTGCGAGCAGGCGCGGCGTTAGCACAGTGCGCTGACGCGAAAAGCGACACCGCCAGAATGGTCGATATTGCACGCAACATGTGGACGCTCCTTTCGTTCAGTTAAGCCGACAACTGATATTATATCAAAACCGCCAACATAAATCAGCCATAGGCGCGACCTATGAACGGTCGGGACTGTTTCCGATTATTCAATGGCGCGGAGGAATGCTATAATAGGCTCATTCAAACGCACGAAAGGAGAACACAACATGAGCGACAGAAAATTCCACATCGAAACGCTGGCAGTCCACGCAGGTCAGAGCGCGCACGGAGACCCCGCCACATACGCAAGGGCGGTTCCCGTCTACAGGACGACGGCCTACAACTTCCGCGACTCCAAGCACGGCGCCGACCTCTTCGGACTGCGCGAGCTCGGCAACATCTACGCGCGGCTCATGAACCCGACGAACGACGTTCTCGCCAAGCGCATCGCAGCACTCGAGGGCGGAGCGGCTGCGCAGACGCTCTCCTCTGGCACGGCGGCGATCTACTTCACAATCACCAACATCGCACGCGCCGGCGACGAGATCGTCGCGGCCTCGAACCTCTACGGCGGAACGTTCAGCCAGTTCGACGCGATTCTTCCGAACGTCGGGATCACGACGAGGTTCACGTCCGTCAACGACTTCGACGCGGTCGAGGCGGCGATAAACGACAAGACGAGGCTCGTCTACGTAGAATCCGTCGGCAACCCGTCCCTTGACATCGCGGACATCGAGAAATACGCCGAGGTCGCGCACCGACACGGACTGCCCCTCGTCGTCGACGCAACGTTCACGCCGCCGCCGCTACTTCGCGCGCTGGACCACGGCGCGGACCTCGTAATCCACTCGCTCTCGAAGTGGATCGGCGGACACGGCGCCGGAATCGGCGGCGTAGTGGTGGAGAAAGGCGGCTTCGACTGGAGCAACCCGAAGTTCGCGCTCTACAACGAGCCGGACGCGGGCTACCACGGGCTCCGCTTCGCGCACGACCTCCCCGATCCGCTGAAGCCGATCGCATTCTCCATCAGGCTTCTCACGGTCGGCATCCGCAACCAGGGTCCCACGCTCGCGCCTGACGCCGCGTGGATATTCCTCCAGGGAGTCGAGTCGCTGCCACTGCGCATCGCCCGCCACAGCGAGAACGCGCTCGCCGTCGCGAAGCACCTCCAGAGCCACCCGAAAGTGGCGTGGGTCAAGTACCCCTCGCTCACCAATCCCAAGCTCGCGGATAAGTACCTGCCCAACGGCGCAGGCGGAATGGTCGTCTTCGGCGTCAAGGGAGGGTCCGATCAGGCCCGATGTTTCGCGGACGCGCTCAACGGAGAGATATTCTCGCTCCTCGCGAACGTGGGCGACGCGAAGTCGCTTGTCATCCACCCGGCATCGACAACGCACTCGCAGCTCTCCGACGAGGACCTCCGCAAGGGCGGAGTCCTTCCCGAGCTAATCCGCCTCTCCATCGGCCTTGAGCACATAGACGACATAATCGCGGAGCTCGACCGAGCGCTGGAGGCAATCTGACAAATCACCCAAGCAGCAACTATGGTATAATATCAAACGAAAGGATCAAAGAATGAGCAAGATCGCAAAGAACATTCTGGAGAAGGTGGGCGGAACGCCGCTCGTGGAAATCTCCGGCAAACTCAACAAAGGCGGAGCGAAGGTGCTCGCAAAGGTCGAGTTCTTCAACCCGGGCGGAAGCGTCAAGGACCGAATCGCGTTTGCGATGGTCGAGGCGGCCGAGAAGTCAGGCACCCTCAAGCCAGGCGCGACGATCATCGAGCCCACGAGCGGCAACACCGGCGTCGGACTCGCCCTCGTCAGCGCGGTCAGGGGATATCACCTTATCCTTACCATGCCCGAGACGATGTCAATCGAGCGCCGCAAGCTCGCGGCCGCATACGGCGCGGAAATCGTCCTCACGCCCGGCGCGGCGGGGATGAAGGGAGCAATCGCCAAGGCAAACGAACTCCGCGACTCCACGCCAGGCTCCGTAATCCTGCAGCAGTTCGAGAATCCGGCGAACCCCCAGTACCACTACCGCACGACCGGCCCGGAAATATGGGATGGGACAAGCGGAGAGGTGGCAGCGTTCGTGGCAGGCGTCGGAACGGGCGGCACGATAACGGGAACGGGCAAGTACCTCAAGGAACAGAACCCTAACGTAAAGATATTCGCGGTGGAGCCCGACACCTCGCCGGTCCTCTCCGGCGGACAGCCCGGCCCCCACAAGCTTCAGGGCATCGGCGCGGGATTCGTCCCGAAGGTGCTGGATACCTCGATCCTCACGGAGGTCATCAAGGCTTCCGCCGAAAACGCAGGCGCGACTGCGCGCGCAGCGGCCGCTGAGGAAGGGCTTCTCGTCGGCATATCGTCCGGCGCGGCTCTCTGGGCGGCACTGGAACTCTCGAAGCGTCCCGAATTCGCAGGCAAGACGATTGTCGCGCTCCTTCCCGACACGGGCGAGCGCTATCTCTCGACCTGGCTTTTCGAGTAACGCTTCCGCGTCGCCCCCAGGCGACCGCTATGGCCTCATCAACGCCCCGCAAAGCCAAAGGAGCGGGGCCTGTCCATGGGGGTCGCCATTGCAACGGCCACGGCTCAAGTAATAGCCGTGGTCGTTTTTCCATCCCGTCCCGACGCAGACGCCGGCAAGGTTCCCATACTCGTCGAGCTTTCCGCAAAGCGCGTCAAAAGCACGGTCGACCGAGGACTCCAGCTTGGCGCGCTCCGCAATGCCGTTGAGCCAGCCGTGGGAAAGGCCTTCGGCAATCGCAAAGGCGAACATTGCGGAACCGCTCGTTTCGTCCCACGACGCAGCGTCGTCCACAAGCTGTCCCCAAAGCCCAGTCTTTCTCTGGTTTGCGACAAGCGCCGTCATCATCTTCCTGTAGCCGTCCAGTATCCTGCCGCGCCATTCGCTCTTCTCTGGCAGGTACTTGAGGTTCAGCGCCATGCCAGCCGCCATCCATCCATTCCCGCGCCCCCACGCATAGGGCGCGCTCGGGGAATGGTTGAAAAGCCCGTCCTCGCGCTGAAGCCTCTCCAGATACAGGCACATTTCCCTTCCGGCGCGCTCGATGTACTTTTCGTCGCCAGTGAGTCGATACGCCTGGGACTGAAGAACCGTTATCATGTACATGTCGTCAATCCAGAGGCGCGTTTCAGGCGTGTAGCCTTTCTCCCACCACGCATGCCGCTCTGAAAGCGCAATCGGGTCGTACCACCTGTCCCCCCAGTCATAGCCATCCTTGGGCTCGGACCACTGGCGGTCGGCATAGCGAAGACCGAGTTTCGCGTCTTCGGCGCTGCCGGTCAGAATCGCGACTTCCAAAGGCACCGCGCCTACTATGGAGAGATCGACATGGCGCATTTCGTTCATCACCGACGGACGAGATCGGCACCTCGCAAAGGCTTCGACGAGACGGCTCTCAAGGTTCGTGTCGGATGCGAAGCGCGCGCATTCAAGGGCGTTCACCCAAAGCGACACGGTGGCGTAATGGATGATTTCGCCTCCGCCGTAGGCCTTGCCGCCCCTGTAGCCCTGCGGCTTGTATGCCGTAGGATCGGTGGAGAGGAACTGCTCGGAAATGCGCCTCGAGACATCCGCAGCCCTTTTGAAGCGCGCATCCCCGTTGGCGGTCACCCCTATTGGCTCGGTCAACCCCGCAAACGGCAGCAAAGCCGCCAAGACAAAAGCAATCCTGATCATAAGGCATTCCTTTCAAGAAAAGACGCCGCGTCCTTGGACGGACGGTAGGCATTCAAAATCGCGGTCGCAATGACCTCGCCCGCAGCGTTCCTCACTTCGCACGCAAAACTTGCCGCCTCGCCGTCCGCAAACTCATTCTTCGCGACGCACAGATATCGTTCGCCTTCCTTGAACGCATCGAAGCGGAGGTCTAGCTTGCGCGTCCCAAGCAGGAACCCTGGACGCGGCTCGCCTGTCCATCCTCCGTCTATGTCAGCCGCCCCGACAAGCGCGGCAGCCGTCTGCGCCATGTACTCGATGGCCGCGTAGTTGCCCAGCCACTCGCGCTTCGCGGCGAACGCTGCGGTAAGCGCCACGTTCTCGCGGTCGTATCCGACGACTTCGTCGATCAGAAGCATCTTCCCGCGGTGGGGGACAAGGCGCGTAATGTCCATCTGCCTTATGTCACGATCCTGAGAGTGCGACTGTTCCATTTGAACCTCCAAACGCAAAACTGTTGCTAAGCGCAGCGCCGCAGCGTCCGTCCTTGATGAGCAGCGCGCATATCGCCGCCTCGACTGCACCCGCCGCCCCAAGGCAGTGCCCCGTGAGGCTTTTCGTCGACTCGGACCTGGGACTGCACCCCGACGCAGCGGACGCTGTGAAACCGGCAAGCGCCCTTGATTCCATGTCGTCGTTTGCCACAGTGCCCGTTCCGTGGAAGTTCACGTAGTCGAACGCCTCGCGCGGCATCCCCGAAGCCTCCACCGCTCCTAGCATGGCGCGAAGTGCGCCCGCACCTGACGGATCGGGCGCCGTAGCGTGGTATGCGTCGCTCGACTCGCCGACGCCTTCAAGAAAGACGCGCCTTGCACCGCCTTCGCGAGGCGCCGCTGCGCCGGAAGGACGCTCCAGCAGAAAGAGACCTACGCCCTCGCCAAGGTTTATGCCGTCCCTGTCAGGCGCGAACGGACGGCACCTGCCCTCGCTCAGCGCGCCGAGCGCGGCGAATCCGTTCATCGCAAAGCGGCAGCGCCCGTCAACGCCTCCTGTCACCACCGCGTCGCACACGCCCGTCTCTATCAGGCGCGCAGCGGAGGCGAAGGCGTTCGCGGACGAAGAGCAGGCCGTGGAGACGGTGTACGCCGGACCGTCCACGCCAAGGCGCTCCTTGAGGAAAAGCGCCGTGGTGCCAAGCTCGATCATGGTAAATTCAAAACCATCGGGAGGAGGAACGGCAGGCGCTTCTTCCGACCCTCCGTCGTCGAGCCATTTGTCTATGAATCCCTCGGCCTCGTCGATTCCGGTGTTGCTCGACCCGAGCACGATTCCAACGCGGTCGCGCCCGTAGCGAGCGACAAGCGACTCGATTTCGTCCTTGAGCGCGTCGGACGCAAGAGCCAGCAGCCTGTTCGTGCGCATGTTCCAGCGCGGCTCGGCGATTTCAGGCAAGTCGGCGAGAACCGAACCGAACCAGATCGCGCGTTCAGGAATGTCGCCGGAGATTTCGCGCATACCGGGCGCTCTGCCCGCAAGCAGATTGGCAAGCGTCTCCTCATTGCCTGTCCCGAGTGCGGAAGCTGTCCAGAACGACGTAATCTCCAGCTTCATCACCTGGCCAGTTCCTTCGCTCTCTGAAACGCCTTCTCGGAAAGCTCCTTTTCGCCGAGAAGGCGCATGCACTCGCCGTACTCGGACATCGCAGCCGCGTCAGTCGGGCGAATGCCGATCATGGTGTCGTAGCAGTTCGCGGCCGCCTTTATGTTGCCGACCTTCTGGAATGTGCGCGCGTTGACCGCAAGGCGGTATATGCGGTCGAGCAGCATCGTGTCGTGCGGGTTGTGCAGGTATGCGCCTGCCCACTTGCCGATCGCCGCGTCGATCTTGCCTTCGCGCGAAAGCATGTTCCCCTCGATCACCGTGCGGCGGACGATCTGCTTCGACCGCGATTCGCGCGCGTTCTGCGCGACGATATCCTCGTCAACCTCCTCGTCGGAGACGATCCACGGAATGTCCGGAACGTCCTGCGTAACGAAGAACTCCGGACGCACCTTCGCCTCGAGGTTGCCGACGAACGCAGGCTCAACCGTCGCGCGGTATCCGGCAAAGCTCGCGAAGACATCGCTCAAGGTGTCGCACGAGGCGTTGGCGAGATCCATGAACGCGCCGTCCCGCGCAAACAGCTCCAGCATGTCCGCAAGCCTGACCTCGGACTTCTTGACGCGGCCCGAAAGCACCCAGTCCGTCTCGCCAGGCATCCAGAAATGCGCATCGGGACACGGAAACGCGGCGATTCTGCCGCGGAAAGCGGCAATCGTGGTCTCGCGGACGTCCATGAGCCACATCAGCGCACCGTCGCTCCCCGCAGCTGCAAGCAGCGACTTCCAGTCGCGCGGGGCGGACGCAGTGACCACGACGATGTCGAACTCGCCCTTTGTGTCGGGCGCGGAGCACTCGATGCCGGCGTGCTCGAAATAGGGGCGCAGGAGCTCTGAGCCCTTGTCGGACATTAGAGCCGTCTTCGCGTCGGGCTTTTCAAGCATCGCGATGTACGACGCGACGACATTGACCGCGGCGTAACGATGCTCGGCAGGGTCAAATGCAAAGGCGGGCTTGCGCGGCCGAAGCCAATACACGGCGAATGCGACGACGGCAAGGGCCAATGCGGCGGCAAGCCACCAGAATATCTTTCTTTTCTTTGTCATTTGACATAGTTTACCATAATCGCCCTCTCGAAATCAAAGCTCGGGCTTCGGCTCCTCCGCCTTCGGCTCTTCGGGCTTGGCATCCTCCGCCTTCGGCTCTTCGGACTTTGGTTCCTCGGGCTTGGGAAGCAGCGAGCTGACGGAATAATCGGGGACCTCGAATATCCACTTCATTCCGTCGACCTTGAGGTAGCGTCCGCTTCCGTCCTTCACCTTCGCGCCGACGGTCGCGACGCGGTTCGTGTCGTCGCCGATCTTGACCTTCGCGACCACGCCCGTGGCAAAGCCCGTGACGTCGTCGGCAAGGTCAGGCGCAGCAAGCTTTGTAAAGCTGATGCGCGGCTCGTCGACTATCTTGGTGTCGCACCACGACTTCGGGTCGTCGCCGAATGCGTCGAGCGTGTCCGAAACGAGAACCGCAGCGCCCGAGAATTCGGCGTAGCGACCCATGCCCCACTTTTCGTGGCGCTCGCCGAGGGTGACTTCGGCAAGCGGCTTGCCCGAGGCGTCGGTGACCTTGACGGGCGTCTTTTCCGCAAGCTCCTTGCCGCGCACGACCTGCCCCACCTTGAGCTCCTGAAGCTTCATGAGGTTTTCCGAAATCTTCGACGTGTCTGCGGGATAGTCCTGCATCGTGTCGATCTTCCATCCGCCTTCGCCGGACGACAGGACGACCTTGCCGCCGATGTCGACCTTTGCGGCGTCGGCAACCGCAAAGTCCCCGACGATCCGCTTGCCGTTCAGCTGCGGCTGGCGACTGCGTCCGCTGCCGCTTGTGGCCACCGCCGCGACGATGAGCGCGGCGGCGGCGGTTCCGAGAACTACCAGATTAGATGTCTTCATTACTTGTTTCTCCTTACGAGGCCCCTGAGAAGGCCGAACAACACGACGAGAACGGGCATAAGCACGATGTTCACGCACTTGAGCGTCATGCCGAGCGAGTCGATGTCGGCGGTCAGCTCCTTGCGGACGTTCTTCAGCTCGCGGCGCGTGTCTGCCTGAGCCTTGCGGAATTTCACGATTTCCTCCTGCTGCTCACGCGAGAGGAGCGCGCGCTCGCTGCCAGTCTTCTGGCGCTGGAGCTCGTTGATGCGCTGCTGCGTCTCCTGGAGCTTCTGCTGGAGGTCGGCCTCCTTCGCCTGCCAGCGCTGCATGGCCGCCGCCTCGAGCTTGTCGACGCGCGTGAACGGACGTGCGCTCTTGCCGCGCGTCCTCACGCCGATGAGCTCCTCGCGTCCCGCGAACTGCTCGATGACGTTGGAGAAGAGGGCGATGTTGTCGTTGAGCGGCTGGGCGATGTTGCCGAAAGGCGTGCGCAGCATCCTCACGCAGAAGTCGTCTGCGAGGAAGTCCGAGTCGCCGACAAGCAGCACGGAGCTCTTGCCCTCGGCGACGGCGTTGGAGACGTCGTTTGTGCCGTCGGGCCCCTTCGGGTAGGCCGTCTTGAACGTTCCGCTCAGGCGGGCGGCGACGACGCGCGCAGTTCCGTCGGGCTTCATGTCCTTGTTGGAGAGGCCCATTCCATAGCGAAGCATGGACGCGTCGACGAGCGACGAATTGTCCTTCGACGTCGTGATGACTGGCGTGAACGCAAGGCCGGAGTCCTTGCCGTCGAACGTGAACGCACCGGAGAACGGAAGCATGATCTGCCCGAGCTGCTGGACAAGCATGTCGTCCTTGGCCATCGCTCCCTCGCCGAGCGAGAGGAACGCCGGGTTCGCGTCGTATCCGCCGCGTCCGTCCCCGAGCTTGGTTGCGGCGGAAAGGTCGCACGCGACCTTGTTGTCGTCGAACTTCACGCCCCACGCCTCGAACAGCTTGCCGAGCGTCGAGGGGCCCGCGCCGCCTGCGCCCATCATCATGTTCTGCTGCTGAGACTGCGCGATCATCTCCTTCGCGCTGAACGGATCGACGCACGCGATGAGCCTTCCGCCCCTGCAGACGAACTGGTCGATTGCGTAGAGCGCGGCGTCGGAGAGGTTTTTCGCGTGGAGGACGATCAGCGTCTTCACGTCGGCGTCGATCTCCGTGGCGTCGACTGGAATCTGGCGCACGTCGTAGTCCTTGCCGAGCTCGGTGAACGAAGCCCAGCCCTGCGGCTGCTGGCGGCGCATCTGCATCATGGGATTCGGCGCATCCGCTATCACGCCGTCCAGGGACGTCATGACTCCCACGACGGGGCGCTCAGGCCATGCGACGCGCGTGACGAGGCGCGTGATGTCGTACTCGAGCGTCGCCTCCGCGCTGGGCGAGACCGTGCCCATGACCTGCTCGCGGTCGCCGCACGTCGCGACAAGTCCGAAGTATACGGGCGAGCCGAACGGGTTGACGGTCTGCGGCTCGACGCCGTAGCGCTGCGCCCACTCCTCCGCGTCGGAGTCGGGCTTCGGGTCGTACTTTTCGACGACGATGCGCCCGCCGGCCGCGCGGTCGTACTCCTTCAGGAGGTTTTCGACCTGCTGTGCATACGTCTTGTACTGCATGGGCATGTCGGCCGCCGACGAGCTGAAGTAGAACTTGAGCGTGACGTCGCGGTCGAGCTTTCCGAGGACCGCCTTCGAGCCGCCCGAGAGCGTATAGAGGTGCTCCTCAGTGAGGTCGACGCGGAGCGGAAGGTTTGCGATCACCACGTCGCCGGCAATCACGATCGCCGCGACCGCGCCGAGGGCCGCGAGTCCCTTGCCAGCGCCGCGGAGGCCGTCCGTCACCGTCTTTGCCGCAGCGAGGAAGAACACCGCCGCGCCGACGTAGTAGCCGATGTCCGCGAGATCGAGCACGCCGCGCCTCAGCGCGTCGAAGTGCGACAGGAGCGAGCAGGCGGCGATGCCGTCCGTTATCGCCGTCGGCACCCCCCAGCGCGCCACCGCGCCTATGACAGGGTCGAAGCCGATGATGAGCATCGCGAACGTCATCGCGAGCGCCGAGACGAATCCGACGACGCTTGAGCGGGAGAGGCTGGACGCGAAAACGCCGATTGCAGTCGAAGCGCCCGCGAGCAGGAACGAGCCAACATACCCGCAGACGACCGCGCCCCAGTCTGGCGAGCCGAGGTAGGCCGCCGTGACGGGCACGGGGAACGTCAGCGCTAGGGCGAGCCCTATGAACGCCCACGCGGCGAGGAACTTGCCGACGAGCGCCTGGGCCGTCGTGATCGGCAGAGTGAGCAGGAGCTCGATCGTGCCGCTTCTGCGCTCGTCAGCCCAGAGGCCCATCGTCGCCGCAGGAACAAGCAGCAGATAGACCCAGGGGTGCCAGAAGAAGAACGGCGTGAGGTCCGCCTGCCTGCGTTCGTAGAAGAACGCGACGGCGAACGTCATGAATCCGACGAGCGCGAGGAACGCCGTGAGGAACACGTATGCGACGGGAGAGTCGAAGTATGACTTGAACTCCCGCTTGAAGATCGTAAATATGTTTTTCATTTGCCTTCCTCCGCAGATGTGAGCTTGCGGAACACGACGTCGAGGCGTCCGGACGGGTCAAGCGCCTTGAGTTCGGCGGGCGTGCCGTCGGCCTTGATCTCGCCTCCTGAAATGACGATGGCGCGGGTGCAGACCGCGTCTACCTCCTCGAGGATGTGGGTTGAGATGACTATGGCCTTCTCGGCGGACATCTCCTTGATCATCTCGCGGACCGTGTGCTTCTGGTTGGGGTCGAGTCCGTCGGTCGGCTCGTCCATGATGAGTACCTTCGGGTCGTGGATGATGGCCTGGGCCATCGCGGTGCGCTGGCGGTAGCCCTTGGAAAGCGTCTCGATAGTCTTGCGGGCGACGGTCTCGAGCCGCGCGCGCGCGATGACGTCGTCCACGCGGCGCTTCGCGTCCGCTCCGCGGAAGCCGCGTATCTCGGCGATGAAGCGCAGATACTCCTCGACGACCATCTGCCGGTAGCTCGGAGCCGCCTCGGGCAGGTAGCCCAGGCACTTCTTGGCGCCGATGGGGTCGGACGATATGTCGTGCCCGCATATCACGGCCGTTCCGGCGCTAGGCGGCAGGAAGCCGGTGATCATGCGCATGGTTGTCGATTTTCCCGCTCCGTTGGGACCGAGAAAGCCCAGGACTTCGCCCTTCGGGACGGTGAAGGAAATCCCCTTCACCGCCTCGAAGTCGCCGAAGCTCTTCTTCAGGTTCTTTACTTCTAGCATGTTTGTTTCTTCCTATAGGACCAGAAATCTCAGAATGCCGCCGCCGCGTCGCTTACGCGCGCCTTGCGCTTCTCGCGCGCGTTCTTGCGCGCCTCGTTGCGAAGCTCCTCCGTCTCGTTCGCGGCTACGGTCAGCATGGCGTCATCCCATCCGACCAGCACCGTCTCGTAGTCGCAGCTCGCGCCGGCGAGGCAGGCGGTCACGTAGCGTCCGCCGCCGATGTCGAACGAGTAGATGGGGCGGAACGAACTGCGCGGACGCGCCCAGGTGCCGTAGCGCTTCTCGAGGGCCTCGATGAGGTAGTGCCTGCGCCAGCTCGCACCGGGGTCGACCGCGTTCTTCGCGCACGCATAGACCTTGACGACCTTGTGCGACTTCGGCGTCACGTAGACGTAGTAGTCGTCGAACTCGGCAAGCGCCTTCTTCGGGACGAACGTCGTGCGCAGGAGCGTCGGCTCAGTCGGGTCGGACGTGAACTCCTTCGCCTCCACTACGTCGCCGAACTTGAGCCCCATGAAGGAATCGGAACCGCCCTCCGCAGACGAGGCCTCCCCTTCTGCGGCCGGCTTGTCCTTTATCGAGGGGCGCGGCTCGGCGGGCATGAAGTCGCCGACGGTGTAGCTCTGCGCATACTCGCTCGTGGACGACTCGAGGACGTTGCCGTCCGTATCCATCGTCGTGCGCGTCTCGCGCCTGCGCTCGGTGACCATGCTGCCGTTCGTCGTTACGTTGCATTCGGTGAACGTACGCGAGACGCTTCCGTTCTCGTTGGTGACGACCGAGCTCTCGGACGTCTTTGTCGAGCTGTCGCCCTTCGGCTCGCCCTTTGCGCAGGCGGTCGTGACGGCCAGCATCGCGACGGCGCCGAACGAAAGCGCCGCAAGCATAACTTTTCTGTTTTTCATATTGCAGACTCCTTTCTTTGTTTGACGCCTCATATTATATCCGGCGAAAGTTAAGGGAATGTTAAGACTTTCACTCTTGCTTGCGGACAATCGCAAAAGCGGAGAGCAACGAAAGGACGAATGGAAACGCCACAAGGTCCACCGCAAGCGCCGACGCCACTTCGCGAGGCTCCACGCGCTCGTCGGCGGCAAGCGCGGCAAGAGGACGGAACGAGACCGCCGGACGCGTCATCCGCTCGACAGTCCTCGTTATCGCAAGGCCGACGCTGTCCTTGCTGTCCTTCTCCAGCTGGTCGGGGTAAAGCTCGATTATGTCCGAGCTTGCGACGGACACGAAGATCACCGAAACCATCGTGAAGACTGCGACGGAGCGTCCGAGCCCCGCGCCAAGGAACACTCCGAACGAAATAGTCAGCGCGAGGATGGAGACGAGCTCGAGGTAAGCCCGGACAACGTTCCAGCCAAACGAATCGGCCTTCACGAGAAGGTTGATGTCCCTTCTCGGGCGCAGCATCAACCCCGCGTCGCCGTTGTTCCTGAAGTTCAGGACGCCCCTCTCGCCTGCCGCGGCGCCACCGCGTTCCGAAAGCGGCACTCGGACGACTGCCTGCGTGATGTTCGTCATTACTCCGTTGCGAGAACCTAGCCGGAACTCACCCACGACGTCCTGCCGCGTCTCGAAGTCGTTCGTAAAGCGCAGGCGCACAGCGAGCTCGCCCTCCTCGGGAGCGTCGAATGTCCACGAGGCGGTATCGCCCGCCGGAATGGACATGTAGTTGTCGAACGCGCGCTGCGTGAGAAGGCGCAGCACGACGGACTTCTTCGCCTTCTTCACGTCGTCCGGCGTCTCGGGGCTCGCCATGTAGTAGTCGTACATCTTCTCGGCTTCGGCCCTCGGGCTTTCCATGACAGGCGACAGCACCTTGTCGCACGGGCGCGAAAGGTCGACGTTGAACGCGAGGACCGCGGCCGACAGCGCGAGCACGAGGGCGCCCGCAAGCGTCAGCGCCGCCGAGCGAGCAAGCGCGAGCGTGAAGATGCGCACCGGACGCACGGCGGTAAGCTGCAGGCGCTTCTGCGCGCGCTCGTGCGACAGGGAGCCGGCAGCCGAGGCCGCAAGCGCGACGAGGCAGATGACGAAGACGCCGCCGAGCGAGAAATGGACATACAGCTCGCGCGCGCCCGTGACCGTTCCGTCGCTCTTCACGAAGTGCGGAAACGCGAACATCCAGACTAGCGACACCGCCGCAAGCGCGGCCAGCGCCTTCGAGCGCGACAGGCGCCTCAGCTCAAGCCGGACGATTTCAAGAAACGCCTTCAAGACTCGCCTCCCGCCTCAAGCAGGAACGGGGCGATCTTGAAATCGCGTCCCTCGCCGACCTTGGCGAGGAAGAACTTCTCCAGCGACGTGCCGAGCTCGTCCATCCACCCTTCCGCGGCGGTTTTGCCGCGGTCGAGTATCATCACCCTGTCGCACATGTCGCCTGCGTCGGCGAGCAGGTGCGAAGTCGTGAGGATGGTCATCCCGCCCTTCGCGAGCGTCTTGACGAGCGTCTTCACCTCGTTGGTCGAAACAGGGTCGAGCCCGGACGTCGGTTCGTCGAGGATCAGCAGCTCGGGACGCCCGACCAGCGCGCTTGCAAGCGCGACGCGCCTGGCCATGCCCTTGGAGAAGCCGCCGACAGGGCGCTTCGCGACGTCGGAAAGCCCGATCATGTCGAGGAGTTCGTCAGTGCGTTCGCGCGACACGCGCCTGTCGAGTCCGCAGAGCCCCGCATAGTACATCAGAGTCTCGCGCGCCGTCAGGAACGGGTGAAGGTAGCTGAGCTCGGGGAGGTAGCCAAGGCGATTGCGCGCCTCGACGGACTTCGGCGGCAGGCCGAAAAGCGTGACGCTTCCGGCGGACGGCGTCAGGAGTCCGAGTATGATCTTGATTGTCGTCGACTTTCCGCTTCCGTTCGGGCCGAGAAGGCCAAACACCTCTCCCTTTCGGACCGTCATGTCGAGTCCGTCGACGGCCTTCACTGTCGGACGCAGCCAGAAATCGCGAAAGGTCTTGGAGACGCCCTTGAGTTCTATAGCGTTTTCGTTCATCGTCACTCCGCCATGTCGCGCCCCTTGAACAACTGGACGCCGGCAACAAGCGCAGCGGCGGCAAGGGGCATCGCCGCCAGAAAAGACATTGCCAGATAGCCTGGCGACACGGAACCGCCGTCAGTCAGTTCGTTCGGAAGGTAGTAGTTGCCGAGAATAGGCAGCGAAAGCAGGATCGCGAAAAGCGAGACGGAGACGGCTGCGTGGTCCTTGAGCCTCGCAGCTGCCGCGCCTGCGACGGACACGAACACGGCGGCTGGGAAAGGAAGCGCCGATGCCGCCCCGAGATAGCGCAGCGCAAGGGCGAGGTCCGGACGGTAGAATGCCGACGCTACTGAGACTGCGAGCGCGCACATCGCGCACGTAGGGACGAACCTGAAGCCCATGAACCTGTTCAGCGCGGCGGCGACGATCGGGGCGACGGCAAGCGCCGAGAAGGCGAACGCGAAGGAAGGCCCCCACATAAGCGGCAGCGTCCCGTTGGCGGAGGCGATTTCGGCTCCGATCTCCGACCCGCGCACCGCCGCAAGCGAAGCGCAGAACACCGTGATGAAGAACACCATGTACGAGGCGAAAACGCCTGCGACCTTGGCCGTGAAGAAAGAGGCGCGCGAGATGGGGTGCGAAAGAGCCATCTGTATCGTGCCGGACTCAATCTCGCGCCTGATCGCCTTCACCGCTCCAAAGACAACGTATGCAAGGCCGAAGACAAGCATGGCGGACAGTCCTGCCTCGCGCGCCATGCGCGAGGGTTCGCCGAACTGGTGGTAGTGAAGGCGGGGAGACAAAACGGCAAGCGTCAGAGCGCTTGCCGTCAAAAGAAGCGCAAGCGGATCGGAAACCGTCTCAAGGACGGTTGCGAACGCAATCGCGGTCCACTTGCGCATCTTTGCTTCAGTTTAGAAAGTAGCCACCTGGGTATCCTGGTAGAGCCACCAACCAAGAACGCCGATGACTATGCAGGCGGCGACCTGAACGATCAGTCCAAGGACTCCGACGAAGGCGGGAACATCCTCGACGCCTTCCTTCTCCGGCTGCATCGACAGCGCGGACACGGCTGGCATGTCGGGGATGTCGGCAACTTCGGGGATGTCGGCAACGGCTCCATCGGCTTTGTCCGCAGCGGGTGCGCCGGGCTTCTTGACGCCGAACTTGGGCCCGCGGCCAGGAGCGCCGGGGCGGGAGACCCTGAGGGTCTTGCGCTGGGTGACGGTCGCCTCGTCAACGGCGGGAGCCCCGTTCTGGACCTCGGGCTGCGCGGCGCCCGCTTCCGGCGCAATCGCGGGAGCGACCGTTGCGGGAGTGGGGACAGGCGCGCTGGGGCGCTTGATGCGGATCGTCTTCATGGGAGCCGCCTCGTTCTTCACGGGGGCGACGCCCATGGCGTCAGAAAGCGAAATGCGGGCCGTGCGGGCCTTGGAGGCCTGCTTCTGAGCATCGGTAAGGGCCTGGTCCGCGATGATTCCCGTCTTGCGGAGAATCGCCTGCTGGGGAATCTGCTGCGTAACGCCCTTGAGCTTCTGCGTGACCGTCTTGAGCTGCTCCATCACGGGCGGCTCGGCGGCTGCAGGCGCGGCGGGAGCGGCGGGGGCGGCCGGCTTAGCTGCCGCGGGGGCGGCGGGGAGCTTGATTCCTGCCGCGATAGGCGTGCCGCCGCCGATGGTAGGCTTGCGGATCACGGGCTTGAGCTTGAGCGTCGCCGCATGCTCGGACGCCTCGGCGCCCATGGGATTGGCGACGGGCGGCTTAGCGGCGCTGATCGGACTCAGGCTTACGGGCTTCACTGTTTCTTCTGCCATGTCAACTACCCTCCTTGAGGTAAGACCGTTAGACGGACATCACTTCGGCTTCCTTGGCCTTGAGCTCGGCGTCGATCTTCGCGATTCCCGCGTCGGTCGCCTTCTGGATCTTGTCCAGGGCCTGCTTGAGCTCGTCCTCGGAAATCTTCTTGTCCTTCTCGAGCTTCTTGGCCGTCTCGTTCGCATCGCGGCGGACGTTGCGCATCGCGACCTTCTGGGCCTCGGCCTGCGTCTTCGCGACCTTGACGATCTCCTTGCGGCGCTGCTCGTTGAGCTCGGGAACCGTAATGCGGAGAACCTTGCCGTCAGTCTGCGGCGTGACGCCGATGTTCGCGGCGAGGATCGCCTTGTTCATCTCGGCCAGGACGGTCGGGTCGAACGGGGTGATCTTGATCTGGCGGGGCTCGGGCGTGGAAATCGTGCCGAGGTTCTTGATCGGCGTGGGTGCGCCGTAGTAGTCAACCCTGATCTGGTCGACCATCGCGGGGGAAGCCTTGCCGGTGCGAAGGCCGGCGAACTGGGCCTTGAGCGCATCGAAGCTCTTCTGGATCTTGACGTTGGCGTCGTTAATGACTTCTGCTGTGGTTTCCATCTTTATGTTGCCTTTCTAAATGTCAGGTGCCTTCCTTCAGGCGCTCACGATCGTTCCGACCTTGCCGCCCTTCACTACGCGCTCGAGCGCGTTCCCGTCGAAAAAGTCGAACACCACGATCGGGATCTCGTTCTCCATGCAGAGGGCGAACGCAGCAGAGTCCATGACCTTCAGCCGCTTCGCAAGCGCCGTCGAGTAGTCGAGCGAATCGTACTTGACCGCCTTGGGGTCCTTCTTCGGGTCGGCCGTGTATATGCCGTCGACGTTCGTCGCCTTGAGCAGCGCGCTGGCGCCAATCTCGCTCGCGCGGAGCGCGGCTGCCGAATCGGTCGAGAAGAACGGATTGCCCGTTCCGCCCGCGAATATAACCACGTCGCCATTCTCGAGGTGCCTAAGGGCCTTGCGCTGGACGAAGGACTCCGCGATCCTCGGCATGTCCTGCGCCGTCATCACGCGCGCCGGCACGCCTACCGACTCAAGCGCGTTCATCATCGCCAGGCCGTTGATGACGGTCGCGAGCATTCCCATGGAGTCGCCCGTCACCCGGTCGACGCCCTTGCCCTGGCCCGAAAGCCCGCGGAAGATGTTTCCGCCGCCAAGGACTATGCCGACCTGAACGCCGAGAGAGCGCACTTTTTTGACGCGCTCCGCCATAAAGGCAAGGCGTTTCTGGTCAATGCATTCGCCCGTCTCCTTGTTCCCGAGCGCTTCGCCGGAGAGTTTGAGGAGAATGCGGCTGTATTTGATCTTTTTCGATTCTGATTTTTTCACAACCACCATTATATCATTATCCGCGATTAAAGGCAACGGGGAAGCTTGCGGTCGGACTAGAACCTGTGGTCGATGCGCGCGGGACGCCCCGACCACGCGGCGCGCTGCGTCCAGTCGCTCTCCGGTTCGGACCAGAACGCGCTGTCCGCCGGCAGGCCGAGCGGCAGGAACACCGCAGCGCACATGTAGACGCTGCCGTAGTCGATGTAGCCCTCGGCAAGCATCTGCTGCTCGCCGTTGAAGCCGACGCGAAGCCACCCGCCGGGGAGGAAGTTCTCCGGACCCGTCTGCCGCCGCAGGACCGCGGTGAGCGCGCCCCTCACCGCGCCTGGCTTCGCCGGATGGCTCTCCGGACCGAGCAGCGCCGCGAGGGCGAGCCCGTGGAACGTGCCGAAGCGGTAGGTGATGGATCGTCCGAAAAGCGGATACGTCCCGTCGGGGCCGATCATGCGCTCCTGTATGTCGGCGAAGCGCCGCAGCCGAGCCTTCGCCTTCTTGACGTACTCCTCGCCGTCCTTCATCCCGTGGCGCGCAAGGACGTTCGACACATCCCAGATCATCGGCTGGATTACGAACGAGTTGTATCCGTCAACGGCAAAGTCCTTTCCGTCGGCGTAGATTCCGTCGCCGACGTACCACCCCTTCCGCGTCATGAACGCGTCGATTCCGTACCTCAGGCGCTTCTCGTCGCATTCGCCCGTCGTCTCAAGGAGAAACGCCTCGATTTCCGACGCAAAGAGCAGCCAGTTCGACTCGTACGGCTTCATCTTCCTCGTCGCCTTCAGGGAATCTACGACATTGCTCTTCACGCCGTCCGCAAGCCTGTCCCAAACCATGGTGCGGCAGCGCATGAGACCCTGCGCGAGGAACGCCGCGTCGACGAGCGTCTGCCCCGGCTTCTCGAACGGCATCCTGTCCGGCGAATCCGGACGTGTGATGTTGTCAAGCGCCTTGACCACGTCCTCCCGCATCTTCGCCCGCAGCGCGCCTTCGCGCGTAGCGTCGTCTGGCAGCTCCAGCCAAGGGCCTAGCCCCGTCATGACGCGGCCGAACGCCTCGAGCTCAGCGACGGGGTCAGTCCAGGTCTTCGGCCGTCTGGGCATGTTCCTGTGGAGCGTGCCGGACGCGAGATTCGTCACTACGGGGTTTACGATGCGCACCATCGTGTCGACCCAGAACTCCCTGTCCGCGGCCGCGTCCGAAGCGTTCGCAGCGCCGTGCGCAAGGGCAAATGCCGCGCAGAGCGCGAAGAAGCGCTTTGTAATCGTTTCACAAATCGTCATCCGTGCATTCCTCCTCTGTTGGTTTTCCGTGTTGGTGCAATGCCTAGATTGTATCATATTTTCCGCCGGAACTGTCATCGCACATTCTTTCGGGATTTTTGATATAATTTAGTCAATGGCAAAAGACTACGACGACAAGGGCGGGCGGTTTGCCCAGCCCGGCAAGACGCCGCTGGACGACATTCCCGCGGTGATGAAGTTCTACAAGCTCCCAAAGGCATTCCCGCGCGAAGTGCAGGAAGAGGCCGACAGGAGCGATTCGTTCCTCAAGGACGCGGGCAAGCGCCTCGACCTGAGGAAGAAGTTCATCTTCACGTGCGACCCCGTTACCGCGCGGGACTACGACGACGCGCTCTCCCTTGAAAAAGACAGGCGGGGGCGCCGCGTCCTCGGCGTGCACATCGCCGACGTGTCGCACTTCGTCCGCCCCGGCTCCGCGCTGGACCGCGAGGCCTACAAGCGCTCGACGAGCGTCTACTTCCCGGGCAAGGTTGTCCCGATGCTGCCCGAGGCGCTTTCCAACGGACTCTGCTCGCTCGTCCCCGGAGAGGACCGGCTTGCGTTCTCCGTCTTCATGACGTACGACAAGTCCGGCAAGATGGTCGCGGCCTCGTTCGCGAAGTCCGTCATCCGCTCGTCCGCCCGCTTCACATACGAGCAGGTCATGAGCGTCATCAACGGTGCGGAGCCCGAGATCAAGGGCGCGAAAAGGCGCCGCATACCGCTTTTCGCCAAGCCGCCCTCAAAGACGGCGGCAAAGACCATCCGCGCGATAAACGACCTCGCGCGCCAGCTTCGCGCGGCTCGGTTCGCGGAAGGCGCGCTCGACCTGGAGGTGCCTGAGACCGAAGTCGTGCTGGACGCCGAAGGCGAGATGACGGGCATCGTGTCGCGTCCGTACGACGAGTCGCACCAGATGGTCGAGGAATGCATGGTCGCCGCGAACGAGGCGGTCGCGAAGGAGCTGTGGACGAACGGCATAAAGATCCTCGCGCGCTTCCACGGCACCCCCGACCCCGAGAAGCTCTTGATGCTGCGCTCGGAGCTCGGCGCGATCGGGGTCAAGTGCGGCAACCTCGAGAACAGGAAGGTCTTCGCGCAGTTCCTCCAGACTATCAAGCGCAACCCGCTCTACCCGACGATCGCCACGATGGTGCTGCGCTCCATGAAGCGCGCCGTCTACGACGCTTCCGAGATGGGGCACTTCGGCCTCGCCAAGCGCTTCTACGCCCACTTCACCTCGCCGATCAGGCGCTACCCCGACCTCACGCTCCACCGCCAGCTCGCGGCCTACCTCGAAAACGGCAAGGGAAGAGTGCCGCAGAAGCTGCTCGAAAGGTGGGCTGCGCACACGAGCGAACGCGAGGAGATCGCGACCGAGGCCGAGCGCTCGCTGCTCGAGATCAAAAAGTACAGGCTCCTTGAGGCCGAGATCGACTCGCGCACGCCTGTCGAATACGAGGCGGTCGTATCGAAGTGCACGCCGTTCGGATGCTTCGTCGAAATACCGTCCATAGCGACTTCGGGCCTGATACACATCAGCCGGCTCTCGCGCTCGTTCGTCCGCTTCAACGAAAGCGACCAGACGCTCAGCGCAGGCGGGCGCAGCTGGCGCATCGGCGACACGATGAAGGTCACGGTCGACAAGGTGGACTATTCGCAGCGGCGCATAGACTTCATACCGGTCGGTCTGTCCGAAAGGAATTTCAGGGGCCGCAAGGGCAAAGAGCCCAAGGGCCACACCCCAAAAACAAGAAAACACACGAAGAGAGGCAGATTCTGATATGGAACTCAGCATCCTCATAAACAAGTTCAACGTAAAGGGCAGGCTCGTCTCACTCCAGCCGTTCGGCAACGGCAACATCAACGACACGTTCCTCGCGATATACCGAAACACGTTCACGGAGACCCAGGTGATCCTCCAGCGCGTGAACAGGAACGTGTTCCCCAAGCCCGAGATCATCATGGCGAACATGCACGAAATCACGAAGCACTGCCATGAAAAGCTCGAAGCCGACGCGAAGTCAGGAACCGACGACCGCGTGTGGCAGATGCCGCGCATAATCAAGACCAAGGACGCAAAGGACTACGTAACGGACGAAAACGGCGACGTGTGGCGCGTGATCACGCGCATCATGTCCGCCCATGCCTTCGACGTGGCGCAGGGTCCGGAGCACGCCATGGAGTGCGGCTCGGCGCTCGGACACTTCCACTACCTCATAAGCGACCTCGACCCCACGACCGTAAAGGACCCCCTTCCCGGCTTCCACATCACGTCCGACTACCTCGCCAAGTACGACGCGACGCTGAAGACGAAGCAGGCGAAGGCGCTGCTCGGCGCGTCGATGGAGGCCAAGCGCCTCGCGAAGTTCATCACGGAGCGCCGCAAGCTGGCGCTGTGCCTCGAAAAGGCCGAGAAGAAGGGCGAGCTCAAGAAGCGCATGTTCCACGGCGACCCGAAGGTCAACAACATCATGATCGACGACGTGACCGGCAAGGGCACGGCGATGATCGACCTCGACACCGTATCGCCCGGCCTCATCCACATCGACTTCGGCGACGCGCTGCGCTCGATCTGCAACCCCGCAGGCGAAGAGGAGACGAACCTCACGAAGGTGGTCTTCGACGAGGACCTCGCGACGGCGTTCTGCAAGGGATACATGAAGGAGGCCGGCACGTTCATGACGGACGCAGACCGCGAGTACCTCTTCGACTCGATCAGGCTCCTGCCCTTCGAGCTCGGCCTGCGCTTCTTCCAGGACTACCTCGCCGGAAACGTCTACTTCAAGACCACGCAGCCTGAGCAGAACCTAAACCGCGCGCGAGTCCAGTTCCGCCTCTGCGAGTCCATCGAGGCGCGCGAGCGCTCGATCCGCGGCGTCCTCAAGAAGCTGTAAGCGAGAGGGTTCGTCCGTGGAAGACGCATATTTCCGCATGGTCGCGTGCGACGAACACGCTCTGGGCGAAGTCGCGCGCATCCTCAACGCGGGCGGTGTCGCTGTAATCCCGACCGACACGGTGTACGGGCTCGCCGCGCACCCGGCGTTCCCGCAGGCGGTCGACAGGCTCTACACCATAAAGGGGCGCGAGGCGAAGAAGCCGATCGCCCTTCTCGCCGCCGACGCAAAGTCCGTGACGGACGCCGGCTTTGCGCTCTCCGGCAGGGCCGCCAAGCTCGCGCGCGACTTCTGGCCTGGCGCGCTGACGATGGTGCTCGCGCGGGACCCGTCTGCGCAGGGCGGCGCCTTCGCGCAGACCGAGGGCTTCCGCGTGCCGGCCCATGGTTGGACGCGCCGCCTCATCACGGCCTGCGGCGGGGTTCTGCGCGTCACTAGCGCGAACCTCTCCGGCGCAAAGGCGGCGACGGACGCAAAGGCGGCGCTGGAGGACGTCGGACTTTCTGCGGACATAGTGGTCGACGACGGCGAAAGCCCGGGCGGAGTCGCGTCTACAGTCGTCCGCTTCGACGGCGACTCGCCTGTCGTACTCCGCCAGGGCGCAGTGGCCATTCCAAAAGAAGGGAGTTTCTGATGCCAGCCGCGAACGGACTTCTGGAGCGCGCCGAAACACTGACCGACCCTGTGATGCTGGTGGACCGCATTCTGCGGGCCGGGCTTTTCACACATGCCTCTGACGTCCACTTCGACCCAGCCGAGGGATACGTCCGAGTGCGGTTCCGAATCGACGGCGAGCTGGAGGAGGTTCTGCGCATTCCCTCGGCAATGCAGAACGCCGTCGTTAGCCGACTGAAGGTACTTGCCTCGCTGGACATCGCAGAGCGACGCGCCCCGCAGGACGGCGGATTCGTCTGGCGCATGCCAGGCGTCGGATCGGCCTCGCAGAGTCCGCTGGACGTTCGCATGGCCACTCTGCCGGTCCGGCACGGCGAACGCGTGACGCTGCGCCTCCTGGAGACGGGCGGACGGCGACTAGGCATCGACGACCTCGGGATGTGCAAACGCGACAGGGACATCTTCGACGGCGTGCTGCGGCGTCCGCACGGGCTAGTCCTGCTGACCGGTCCGACCGGAAGCGGCAAGACTACGACGCTGTATGCTGCGATCCAGGAGCTTCTAAAAGGCGAGCCGCGCAATATCCTGACAGTCGAGGACCCAATAGAATACGAGATACCTGGCGTTGCTCAAGCCGAGGTCGACTCGGCGGACAAGGTGAATTTCGCGAAGGCCCTGAAGTCCCTCCTCCGCCACGACCCAGACGTCGTGATGATAGGCGAGATTCGCGACGCGGACTCGCTGGACGCGGCGGTCAAGGCTGCGCTCACGGGGCATCTCGTGCTTTCCACCCTCCACACAAACGACGCGAAGTCGACTGTAACGCGCCTGACGGACATGGGGCTCGACCCGTCGCTCGTGCCCGCCGTGCTGCGGCTTGCAGTCGCCCAGCGCCTGGTGCGAAGGCTTTGTCCTGACTGCTCGCGCGAGGGCGCGAACGGACGCGAGCCCGTGGGCTGCCCAAAATGCGGCGGTCGCGGCTACGCAGGGCGCATAGGTATCTTCGAGTTCTTCTCCCCGGAGACGGGGCTCATGTCGTCCATGCGCGACGATGCGATGGACAAGGTCTCCTCCGGCGTGACGTCGCTCGCGGAGGTCATAAAGGCAATCGGGCTGCAGGCCTGAGCCAGCGGCAAGGCTTTGAACAGAAAGGGACACGACCATGCACACAGTGCTGACACATCCGCTCGTAAAGCACCGCGTAACCCTTATGCGCGACATCAACACGAAGCCCAAGCAGTTCCGCGAACTAGTCAACGAGATAACGGAATTCCTTGCCATCGAGTCGCTGAAGGACCTGCGCACGGTCGAGATACCCGTAACTACGCCCGTGGCGAAGACGACAGGCGTCAAGATCGAGGACTCCATCGTGATCGTCCCGATTCTCCGCGCCGGCATGGGCATGCTTGACGCGATGCTGCGCGTCCTTCCCTATGCGAAGGTCGGGGTCCTCGGCATGCAGCGAAACGAGACGACGGCCGAACCAGTGCCGTACTACGCGAAGGTTCCGCGCGCGAAGGGGGACGAGCTCGCAGTAGTAATAGACCCGATGCTCGCCACCGGCGGAAGCGCATGCGACGCCTTCTCGCAGCTGAAGAAGCTCGGCTACCGGCGAATCGTATTCCTGAACCTAATCGCCGCGCCGGAGGGCATCGCGAAGGTTGAGGCTGAGCATCCAGACGTCCCCGTGTTCACCGCAGCGAAGGACGAGCGGCTCAACTCGCACTTCTACATAGTACCGGGACTGGGCGACGCAGGCGACCGCATATTCGGCACCCTGTGAATCACGGGTCGCGTCGCTCGCCTTGCATCTGCCTGACAAGCGGAACAGAGGAAAGCTGTCGAAAGAAGGGTTTTCATCGCTACTCGTACCTAAGGCAGTCGATCGGGTTCTGTCGGGATGCCTTGTATGCCGGATAGAAACCGAAGAACATGCCGACGAACGACGAGAAGAAGAACGCCGCTATGGTGGACGGAACCTGGATGAGGATCGGCCAGCCCTTCCACCATCCGATGAACTCGGCGCCACCGATTCCGAGCGCGACTCCGAACGCGCCGCCTACGGTCGAAAGCACCACGGCCTCAAGCAGGAACTGCGAAAGAATGTTCGCCGGCGTCGCTCCTATGGCCATGCGCAGCCCGATCTCCTTGATGCGCTCAGTGACCGAGACGAGCATGATGTTCATGATGCCGATTCCGCCGACAAGGAGCGAGATTGCCGCGACCGCCGTCAGGAGGACCGTCATGAGGCCGGTAACCGATCCGATTGTGTTCATGATCTCGGTCGTGTCCCTCGTCTCGAAGTCGTTGTCCTGATAGTCGGCGAGGTGGTGCCGCTGGCGCAGGATCGCCGCGACCTCGCGCTTCGCCTCCTCAAGGTCGTCCATCGACACGAGAGAAAGGTTCATCATGTTGATGTTGCTGAACTTGGAGCGCTGAAGGTAGCGCTGGACCGAGGTGTAGGGCGCCATGATCACGTCGTCCTGGTCCTGTCCCCAGTTGTTCGCGCCCTTCGAGCCGAGAACGCCGACGACCTTGAAGGTCATGTTCTTGATGCGTATCGTCTTGCCGACGGGATCCTCGTCCTGGAACAAGTTGCGCTTGACCGTCGTGCCGACGACGCAGATGCGCGAGCAGAGGCGGACTTCGTCCTCGTTGAAGAACCGTCCGTCGGAGACGGTCCAGTTGCCGATCATCGTGATGTCCTGCGACACACCCTGGATGCTGACGTTCCAGTTCTTCGCGGCGTACATGACCTGCGCGGTCGTGCGGACCTGGGGACTCACGCCCTTTATGAGATGGGGAAGCTCGCGCCTTATCGCCTCGGCGTCTCCGGCCGTCATCGTCTGCCCCTGTCCCATGCCGCCCGAAACGGGACCGGAATTGCGCCTTTCGGGGAAGACCATCATGAGGTTGTTGCCCATGGACGAAATCTCGCGCACCATCATCGTCTGCGCGCCCTGTCCGATCGCCATCACTGCAATGACTGCGGCGATGCCGACGATGATGCCGATGCAGGTCAGGACGGACCTTGTCTTGTTGCGCGCAATCGCGCGGACCGCTACCTTGAATATCATCCCGAAGTTCACGACAGCGCCTCCTTCACAAGCCTTGCGACCTCGTCCACGGTCTTGCGTCCGCCCTCCCCCTTGTCGTCGCGCATGATCTTCCCGTCGCGCATCACGATGTGGCGCTTGGCGTACGCGGCTATGTCGTCCTCGTGCGTGACCATGACGATTGTTATGCCTTCGTTGGAAAGCTCGCTGAAGAGGTCCATGATCTCGATCGAGCTCTTCGTGTCGAGGTTTCCGGTCGGCTCGTCGGCGAATACCACGGGCGGGTTGTTCATAAGCGCGCGCGCGATCGCGACGCGCTGCTGCTGTCCGCCCGAAAGCTGCGCGGGAGTGTGGCCCTCGCGTCCGCGCAGCCCGACGCGCGCGAGGAGCTGCATCGCGCGCTCGCGGCGCTCCGAATGCGAAAGGCGTCCCATGTAGAGGTCCGGCAGCTCGACGTTCTCCAGCGCGCTCGTGCGCGGGAGGAGGTTGAAGTTCTGGAAGACGAATCCCAGCTTCTCGTTGCGGATCTTTGCGAGTTCGGTCGGCGTTCGCTCAGCGACCTCGGTCCCGTCGAGAAGGTACGAGCCGGAAGTCGGGACGTCAAGGCAGCCGAGTATGTTCAGCATGGTGGACTTGCCCGACCCCGACGAGCCCATTATGGCGACGAACTCCCCTTCGTCAACAGACACGCTTACGCCGTCAAGCGCACGCACAGGCTCGTCGCCTATGGCGTAGACCTTGTGCATGTCGCGTATTTCTATGAGGTGTGACATCTCGAAAACCCTATGAGCGTCAGTGTCAGTGGTCGTGCGCGCCCTCGCCGTGCCAAGGCACTGCGTCGGGAACCTTGTCTATCCCCGCTGCAATGCGCTGGCGCACTGCCTCGTAGACCAGTATCGTGGCCGCGGCGGAGACGTTGAGCGAATCGGCAAGTCCCAGCATCGGAATGCGCACGCGCAGCTCCGCGCCGTCCATCCACTTGGCCGTGAGCCCGTACTGCTCCGCTCCAAGAGCTATCGCGACATTGCCAGTGAGGTCCACCTCGAAATGGAGCTTCTCGGCGTGCGGCGTAGCGGCAAGTATCTTGAAGCCGCGAGACTTCAGCCATGCGAGCGCCTCTTCGGAGGACGCTTCGACTATCGGGACGGAGAACATCGTGCCCGTCGAGGCGCGGACTACGTTGGGGTTGTGTACGTCAGTCGTCCTGTCGCACACGATGACGGCCGCGACCTTGGCCGCATCCGCCGAGCGCAGGATCGTGCCGAGATTGCCCGGCTTCTCTATCGCCTCGGTTACGATTACGAGCGCGTTCTCGGGGAGCCTGAGGTCGGAAAGGCAAATCGAGACGTGCGGACCGATCATCAGCAGCCCGTCGGGACGCTCCTTGTACGCGATTTTCGCAAAGCACGTCTTCGAGCATGTGTACACGACCGCCCCCTTCTCCTCGCACTCCGCGACGAGCGCGGGCTCGTTCTCGTTCTTGAGGTAGAAGTCCGGGCAATGGAAGATGGCCTTCGGCCTGTAGCCGTTGTCGAGCGCCCGCCGGCATTCGCGGAAGCCCTCGACGATCATCTCGCCGCACTCCTCGCGCGCCGAGCAGCTGCGCAGCTTTACGATGTGCTTGAGTTTCGGATTCGAAGGCGATGTGATTTCCAGTTGCATGACGCTGCCGTCCCCATGAATGTTGTTTACTGACGAAGCCCCGCAAGGTACGACGACGCCTCCATCGCGGCAATCGCGCCGTCCGACGCCGCCACGACGGCCTGCTTGAACCTGGGCCTGGCGCAGTCGCCCGCGGCAAAAACGCCGCGGACCGACGTCCTCGTCTCGCTCACGACGACATGCCCTCCCTCGTCAAGCGCAAGCGCATCGCCGAGGAACTGCGTCTGGGGACGCCTCGCCGTGACGAGGAACGCGCCGTCGCAGGAAACGGACTCTCCGTCCGTCTTCCTTATTCCGGTCAGGACCTTGCCGTCGCCGAGGAACTCCGCAAGGTCTGGCACCGCGACCTCCGCCGCGATCTCGGCCCCGCAGCGCGCCAGGTACGCCCTCGCTCCCGCGGCGGCCGCGCCCTCCCCTACAATCGCGACGCGGCGTCCCTTGTAGAACGCGCCGTCGCACGTCAGGCATGCGCTTATGCCTCGGCCGAAGTACTTCGCCTCGCCGGGACGCCCCGTCTTCGACACGCCCGCACCAGTGGCGACGACGACTGACCTTGCGACTATCGTCTCGCCCATCATCGTGGAAAGCCTGAGGGCGCCTTCCTTCGAGAAGTCGACGGACTCCACGGCGTCCATTCTGAACTCGACGCCAAGCGCCTCCGCCTGCGCGCGGATCGCGCCAATCACCTCTGCGCCCGTCACCACGCCCCTGAAGCCGGGGAAATTGGCGACGTGGCTCGACTTCAGCAGCTCGCCGCCCGGCTCTACGCCTTCGAGGACGACGGGGTTCAGCCCCGCTCGTGCGGCGTATATTGCCGCAGTCAGGCCTGCCGGGCCGCTGCCTAGTATGGCGATGTTGACAGAAGCATCCATTTCCAACCTCCCTTCAGACTATGAGCATGCAGTCGCCGTAGGAGAAGAACTTGTACTCAGCGCGCACTGCCATTGCGTACGCGCAGAGCATGCGCTCGCGCCCTGCGAGCGCGGAGACCATCATCAGCAGCGTGGACTGCGGAAGGTGGAAGTTCGTGAGCATGCAGTCGCAGACCTTGAACTTGTACGGCGGATAGATGAATATGTTCGAAGCGCCGCTCCCGGGCTCTACAAGCCTGCCGCCCTTTCCGTCAACCGCGGCCGCGACGGTCTCAAGCGTCCGCACCGTCGTCGAGCCGACGCAGAATATGCGGCCGCCCCTCGCCCTGCATTCGTTGATCGCATCGGCCGTCTCGGGCGGAACGGTGAACGCCTCGTAGTCCATCACGTGGTCCTCGATGTTCTCCGCCTTGACGGGACGGAACGTGCCGGGGCCGACATGGAGCGTGACGGCAACGCGCCTGACGCCCTTTGCGTCCAGCGCGGCGAAGATCTCAGGCGTAAAGTGAAGGCCGGCGGTCGGAGCTGCGACGGACCCGACGTGCTTTGCGTAGATTGTCTGATAGCGCTCGCGGTCTGCCTTCTCCTCCGCATCCGTCCCCTCGCGCTTCACGTAGGGCGGGACGGGCGTGCGTCCGAACTCGTCAAGGAGCTCCGACATGGGGCGCCCGGACGAAAACGCGATGCGCCACGATCCTATGCCGGTCAGAGGGCGCACGAGCGTCGCGGTCAGTTCTCCATTGGGGCCGAACTTCGCGACCTGCCCTTCGCGGCACTTCCGTCCCGAGCCGACGATGCAGTTCCATTCTATGGTGCCGCCTCCCTTGAGCGCGGCCTCGGGGAGAGACTCGGACGGCATCTCGCCGTCGACCGGCGCAGGCGAGACGAGAAGAACCTCGACTGCGCCGTGCGTATCGGGCCACTCGCCTATCAAACGAGCGGGAAAGACCTTCGTGTCGTTGACGACAAGAAGGTCTTTCTCGGTTATGTATTCCACGATATCCGCTATGTGGCGGTGTTCCAGCACTCCCGTGTCGCGGTGAAGCACCATCATCTTTTCGGTGCCTCGCCGCTCTGCGGGGTGCTGGGCTATCAGCCGTTCAGGGAGCGGATACCAGAACTGCGTCGTCTTCATCAGCTGAGAAGATCCTCGCCGCCAGTGGAATCGCCAATGCCGAAGTCATCGGACGTCGGAGCATCTGCGCCGTCGGCGGAGCTGTCCCCGTTGTCGAGGATGCGCTGCTGATCGACGTCGACGGGGAACGCGGGCTCGTCCTCGTTGTCGTCTCCCTCCTCGCCGGGCAGGCTGCCCTTTGCGGGGAGACCGTAAAGCTCCTCGTGTTTCTTGCGCTGCTCCTCGCGGAGCTTCTCCATCTCCTCGTCGCTGATCGTCTCGGTGAGCGGGACGAGCTTGAGGTAGCGGTGGAGCGGGAAGCCGGTACCGCCGGGGATGAGGTGTCCGAGGATGACGTTCTCCTTGAATCCGCGCAGCTCGTCCACGCGACCCATCGTGGCGGCCTCGGTGAGGACGCGGGTCGTATCCTGGAAGGACGCGGCGGAGATGAACGAGTCGGTCTCGAGGGCGGCCTTCGTGATGCCGAGGAGCGCGGGCTGGGCCTCCGCCGGACGGCGGCCTTCCTCCATCATGCGCTCGTTGACCTTCAAGAAGACCTGGCGCGTGACCTGCTCGCCCCAAAGGAAGTCCGTATCGCCCGGATTCGTGATGCGGACCTTGCGGAGCATCTGGCGGACGATGATCTCGATGTGCTTGTCGTTGATCTCGACGCCCTGGAGGCGGTAGACCTGCTGGACTTCGTTGACGAGGTACTTCTCGAGTTCCTGCGGACCGGACACCTCGAGGATTTCCTGCGGGATGATCGGACCTTCGGTGAGCTGCTGACCCTTCTTGACGCGGTCGCCCTTGAAGACGACGATCTGCTTGCCCATCGGGATGAGATGCTCCTCGACGAGTCCGGTGACATCGTCGACGACCTTGACGCAGCGCTTGCCGCGCACGTTGTCGCCGAAGTCGATGACGCCTTCGATCTTCGCGATTTCGGCGGCGTCCTTGGGCTGGCGAGCCTCGAAGAGCTCGGCGACGCGGGGAAGACCGCCGGTGATGTCGCGCGTCTTGGCGGCTTCACGGGGCGTCTTCGCGAGGAGCATGCCGGCCGCGGCCTTCATGCCGTCGCGGACCATGACGATAGCGCCGGTCGGGACGTCGTGCATGTCGACGGTCTTGTTGTCAGCGTCGTGGATCTCGATGCGGGGATGAAGGTTGGACTCGGACGTCGGGAGGACGACGAGCGTGCTCGCGCCTGTCGTGCGGTCGGTCTCGGTCTTGACGGAGACGTCTTCCTCGAAGTCGACGAACACGATGGTACCGGCGGATTCCGAGAGAACAGGCACCGAGTGAGGATCCCACGCGGCGACCTTCTGCCCCTTCTTCACCTGCGCGCCGTCCTCGACGAGAAGCACCGTGCCCATCTGGAGCTGGTAGATGTCCTTCGTTCCGTCGGTCGCCGTGATCTCGAGCGAGCCGTTCTTGTTGAGGACGACTTCCTTGCCCTCGTCGTTGCGCACCTTGCGGACGTCGACGAACCTCGCGACGCCGTCGGCCTTGAGCACGATCTCAGGGACCTTCGCCGTTGCGGAAGCGGTGCCGCCGATGTGGAACGTACGCATCGTAAGCTGCGTGCCAGGCTCGCCGATGGACTGCGCGGCGATGATGCCGACTGCCGTGCCGATCTCCACCTGACGACCCGTGGAAAGGTCGCGTCCGTAGCACTTGGCGCACATGCCGTGCTCGGCGTCGCAGGTGAGTCCGGAGCGTATCCAGATCTTCTCGATTCCGAGCGCGTTGATCTTCTTGCACGCCTCCTCGTTGATGATCTCGTTCGCGGGAACGACGACCTCGCCCGTCTTGGGATCCTGCACGTCGTAGAGCGCAGTGCGTCCGAGCACGCGGTCGCCGAGCGAGACCTTGACTTCGTCGCCTTCGATGATCGCCTCGACCTCGATGCCGTTGACGGTGTTGCAGTCTTCCTGCGTGATGATGACGTCCTGCGACACGTCGACGAGCTTACGCGTCAGGTAGCCTGCGTCGGCCGTCTTGAGGGCCGTATCCGCGAGGCCCTTGCGGGCGCCGTGGGACGAGATGAAGTACTCGAGAACCGAAAGTCCCTCGCGGAACGACGCCGTGATAGGACGCTCGATGATGTCGCCCGAGGGGTTCGCCATGAGGCCGCGCATGCCGGCGAGCTGACGGATCTGCAGCTTCGAGCCGCGGGCCTTCGAGTCGACGAACATGTAGACCGGGTTGAGCTCGGTCGGATTGCGGTTGTCGGGACGGATGTTCTTGTCGATCGTCTTGTACAGCTCGTCGCCGACCTTCTCGGTCGTCGCGGACCAGATGTCGACAATCTTGTTGTGGCGTTCGCCGTCCGTGATGATGCCCTGCTGGAACTGCTGCTGGACCTTGTCGGCCTCCTTGCGGGCCTTCGCGATCTCGGCATCCTTGTCCTCCGGGCGGATCATGTCCTTGAGTCCCATCGACGCGCCCGAGAAGGTCGCGAAGCGGTAGCCGAGCTCCTTGAGCTTGTCAATCGAGCCGACGGCAACGTCGTGTCCGGCGACCTTGTGGCAGTCGAGGATGAGCTTGCCGATCGTGGACTTGGAGCACTTGTCGTTCCAGAATCCCATTTCCTTCGGCCATACGTTGTTGAAGACTACGCGGCCCGCGGTCGTGACGATCGTGCGGCAGTCGGTGACGCCGTAGGGGCGTCCCGTCGTGCCGAAGTCGGGGTTGCGGAAGCGGATGCGGCTGTGGTAGTCGATGCACCCCTCCGCGATGCCGAACTCGACCTCGCCGATGTCGTTGAAGAGCGGCAGGTGCTCGCCCGAGGCGTCGGACTTGCCCGCGATCTTGCCCGCCAGCTTGTCCTGCTGCGAGGGGACCGTGAGGAAGTAGAGGCCAAGGCAGACGTCCTGCGTAGGCGTCATGACGGACTTGCCGGACGCCGGCGAGAAGATGGACGTCGAGGCGAGCATCATGAGCTTCGACTCCATCTGCGCCTCGATCGAGAGCGGCACGTGGACGGCCATCTGGTCGCCGTCGAAGTCCGCGTTGAACGGCGTGCAGACCATCGGGTGCAGGCGGATCGCCTTGCCTTCGACGAGCACGGGCTCGAACGCCTGGATCGAGAGACGGTGGAGCGTAGGCGCACGGTTCAGGAAGACGGTCTTGTCCTTCGTGACCTCTTCGAGGATCTCCCATATCTGCTCGTCGTGGCGCTCGATCATCTTGCGCGCGGTGCGGACTGTCGAGCAGATGCCGCGCTCCTTGAGCACGCGGATAATGAACGGCTCGAACAGCCTGAGCGCCATCTCCTTCGGGAGGCCGCACTGCGGGAACTTCAGCTCGGGTCCGACGACGATCACGGATCGTCCGGAGTAGTCGACGCGCTTGCCGAGGAGGTTCTGGCGGAAGCGGCCCGTCTTGCCCTTGAGTATCTCGGAGAGCGACTTGAGCGGACGGTTGCCCGGACCCGTCACGGCGCGGCCGTGGCGTCCGTTGTCGAACACTGCGTCAACCGCCTCCTGGAGCATGCGCTTCTCGTTGCGGATGATGACGTCAGGCGTCTTGAGCGCGAGGAGGTTGCGCAGGCGGTTGTTGCGGTTGATGACGCGGCGGTAGAGGTCGTTGAGATCGCTCGTCGCGAAGCGTCCGCCTTCCAGCGGGACGAGGGGCCTGAGCTCCGGCGGGATGACGGGGAGCACGTCGAGCACCATCCACTCGGGCTTGGAGTTCGACACGCGGAAGCCGTCCACGACCTTCATGCGCTTTGCGATCTTCTTGCGGTTCTGCTTGGAGCGGGTGTTCTCCATCTGCTCCTCGAGCTCCTTCATGAGTTCGTCGAGGTTGACCTTCCTGAGGAGCTTGCGGATCGCCTCGGCTCCCATTTCGGCCTTGAACTCGTCGTTGTACTTCTCCTGCGCGTCGGCGTACTCCTGGTCGGTCAGTATCTGGCCTTCCTTGAGGGGCGTCTCGCCGGGCTCGATGACGAGCCAGTCCTGGTAGTAGAGGATGCGCTCGAGCTCGCTCGTCGTCTTGTCGAGCAGCAGGCCCATGCGCGAGGGCGAGCACTTGAAGAACCAGATGTGGCTCACGGGGACCGCGAGCTCGATGTGGCCCATACGCTGGCGGCGGACGGCCGCGAGCGTCACCTCGACGCCGCAGCGGTCGCAGACCATGCCCTTGTTCTTGATGCGCTTGTACTTTCCGCAGGCGCACTCCCAGTCCTTGGTCGGTCCGAAGATCTTCTCGCAGAAGAGTCCGTCCTTCTCCGGGCGGTACGTGCGGTAGTTGATCGTCTCGGGGTTCTTGACCTCGCCGTGGGACCATCCGCGGATCGTCTCGGGCGACGCGAGCTGGACCTTGACGGCGTCATAGTGGGCGGACGCGTTGAACGAGCCGCCGAACAGGTCGGAAGAGTTGTAGGGATTCATTTCGTGATGTCTCCTGGAAGATGGTTACAGATTCAGCGCGCCCGAAAGCATGTCGTCTGCCGCAGTGGCGGCGGTTGCCGGCGTCGCGGCGGGCGTCTCGGCCTTCCTGCGGCGCTCGACCTCTCCGCCGAGCAGCTGCGTGTCAAGGCAGAGGCCGCGGAGTTCGTGGATAAGCACCGAGAACGACTCGGGCATCCCGGAGTCGAGGATGTTCGTGCCCTTGACGATCGACTCGTAGATGCGCGAACGTCCGTTGACGTCGTCGGACTTGACGGTGAGGAGCTCCTGCAGGGCGTAGGCCACACCGTACGCCTCGAGGGCCCACACCTCCATTTCGCCCATGCGCTGGCCGCCGAGCTGGGCCTTGCCGCCCAGAGGCTGCTGCGTGACGAGCGAGTAAGGACCGACCGCACGCGCGTGCATCTTGTCCGTGACGAGGTGGTGCAGCTTGAGCATGTAGATCACGCCGACGACTACCTTCTGGGCGAAGGGCTCGCCCGTAAGGCCATCGTAGAGGACGGTCTTGCCCTCAGGGCAGATCCAGCTCTGCGCGCCTTCGTCCTTCTCCTGGACCGCACGGGCCTTTGTGAGCAGCTCGTCGATCTCGCTTTCCTGGACGCCGTCGAACACCGGCGTCGCGGCGTGGAACCCGAGATAGCGGCAGGCAAGCCCGAGGTACGTCTCGAAGAGCTGTCCGAGGTTCATTCGCGAAGGCACGCCCAGCGGGTTGAGCACGATGTCGACCGGACGTCCGTCGGGGAGGAACGGCATGTCGCAGCTCGGGAGGATGCGCGAAACGACGCCCTTGTTGCCGTGGCGTCCCGCCATCTTGTCGCCGACGGAGAGGTTCTTCTTGTCGACGAGGTAGACGGTAACGGACTTCACGACCTCGCCCTCGTTGGCGAAGTCGCCGAAGAGACCGCCGCCCTCTTCGTCGGACGACGCATCCTCGATGGCAGCGAAGTCGGCCTCGAACGGATCCATGATGCCGGCGACCTTGTCGCGGGACGGACCTTCGGCCATCTCCCAGTGCGAATGCGCCTTTGCGAGCGTGGCGAGCTGGGACTTCTTGATCTTCTTGTTCGCGGGAACGATCACGTCGCCCGTCTCCGAGTCGGTGATGTCGACGGGGAGCTTCTCGTTCATGATCGTCTCGGCGAGCTTGCCGATGAGCGCCTTCTCAAGCTTCGCGAGCTGGTTCTTGCGCTTCTTCTCCGCGTCGCGCTTGGCCTTCTTCGCGTCCTTCTCGTCGGACTCAAGGCCCTGGTCTGCCGTCGTGGAGACCCTGACGCCCATGACGACGCCCGTCGTTCCCGGCGGAACCGTAAGGGACGTGTCGCGGACATCGGCGGCCTTCTCGCCGAAGATCGCCCTGAGGAGGCGCTCCTCGGGGGAGAGCTCGGTCTCGCCCTTCGGCGTGACCTTGCCGACGAGGATGTCGCCGGGCTTCACCTCCGCGCCGACGCGCACAACGCCGTCGGGGCCGAGGTTCTTGAGCGCGTCCTCGCTGACGTTCGGAATGTCGCGCGTGATTTCCTCGGGGCCGAGCTTCGTGTCGCGCGCACCGCACTCGAACGTGACGATGTGGAGCGACGTGAGCATGTCCTCGCGCACTATGCGCTCGTTGATGAGAATGGCGTCCTCAAAGTTGTAGCCGCGCCAGGACATGAACGCGACGAGCAGGTTCTTGCCGAGCGCGAGCTCGCCCTGGTCCGTCGCGGGGCCGTCGGCGATGCAGTCGCCTGCGACGACCTTCTGCCCCTTCTTGACGATCGGCTTCTGGTTGAAGCACGTTCCGGCGTTGCAGCGGCGGAACTTCTGGAGGTCGTAGCGCCAGACGCCCTTCTCGGGGTTGTGCTCGAACATCGCCTTGCCCGCCGGAAGGCTGCCGTCCTTCGTGACCATGACGAACTCGGCGGACACGTATGCGACGACGCCGTCCTCAAGGCAGGTGACGATGACGCGGCTGTCCTTGGCGGAAATGCCCTCAAGACCAGTTCCGACGTACGGACGCTCGGTGACCATCAGCGGCACGCCCTGGCGCATCATGTTCGCGCCCATGAGCGCGCGGTTCGCGTCATCGTGCTCAAGGAACGGGATGAGGCCTGCGGCAATGGAGATGACCTGCATCGGGGCGACGTCCATGTACTGGACCTCGCGCGCGGGCCTGTCGCAGAACTCAGTCTTGTAGCGGCACGTGACGCGCTCCTCGGCGAACGTCCTGTCCGCCTTGAGCGGCGCGTTGGCCTGGGCGATGACGAACTGCTCCTCCGTGTCGGCGGGCAGATACTCGATCTCGTCCGTCACCTTTCCGCCGATGACCTTGCGGTAGGGCGTCTCGATGAAGCCGAAGCGGTTGATCTTCGCGTAGATGCCCAGCGACGAGATCAGGCCGATGTTCGGGCCTTCAGGCGTCTCGATCGGGCAGATGCGTCCGTAGTGCGAGGGATGCACGTCGCGGACCTCGAAGCCGGCGCGTTCGCGCGAGAGGCCGCCGGGGCCGAGAGCCGAGAGACGGCGCTTGTGGGCGAGGGCGGAAAGCGGGTTCGTCTGGTCCATGAACTGGGAGAGCTGCGAGCGGGCGAAGAAATCGCCGACCACAGCGCTGAAGGTCTTGGAGTTGACAAGGCGCGAGGGCGTAAGCACACCGGAGTTGGAGTCATGGATTGTCATGCGCTCCTTGATGAGGCGCTCGGTGCGGGCGAGGCCGATTCGGCACTGGTTCTCGAGCAGCTCGCCCGTCGTGCGGATGCGACGGTTGCCGAGGTGGTCAATGTCGTCCACGTTCTCCTTGCCGACGAATATCTTGAGGAGGAGGCGGATTGCCTCGATGACGTCGGTACCCGACTCGTGCAGCGTGCGCAGGTTTTCGTCCACCCTGCCCGTGAGCTTGAGCTTCTTGTTGATCTTGTGGCGACCGACGAAGCCAAGGTCGTAGTGGGCCTGCTCGAAGAAGAGGCGCTGTATCATCGCCTTGGAGTTGGAGGCAGTAGGCGGATCGCCGGGGCGCATGCGCTTGTATATCTCCTTGAGCGCATCCTCCTCGTTGTGAATCCCGGCCTTGGCGTCCTCGCGAAGCGTCTTGATGAGGGTGCCGTTGTCAACGGACACGTCGACGACCTCGACTTCGGCAATGCCGGCGGCAGCGATCTGCTCCATCATCGCAGGGGTGACAGGGTCGTAGCGACGCGCGATGACGACGTTGGAGTCCGCATCGACCAGGTCGTCCTTCATGACGAGGAGCCTGAGGTCGCGATCGGAGTACGACGTCTCGGTGGAGAGCTTCTTGAAGTCGTAGAAAAGGTTCATGAGCTGCTCGTCGGAGCCGTAGCCGAACGCCCTGAGGAGCGTAGTGGCGTAGAACTTCCGGCGGCGACGGCGCTGGTCCATGAAGCACCACATGACGTCGTTGGTGTCGAACATGACCTCAATCCACGAACCGCGGTCGGGGATTATGCGGACCGACAGGAGAGGCTGGCCGTTGGCGTGCACCTGGCGCTCGGTCGAAATGCCGGGCGAGCGGTGCAGCTGCGAGACGATCACGCGCTCGGCACCATTGATGACGAAGGCGCCGTCGGGCGTCATCACAGGCATGTCGCCGAGGAACACCTCCTCCTCGCGCGTGCTGTCGCCTTCCTTCAGGCGGAACGAGGCGCGCAGCGAGCGGCAATATGTCTCGCCGTTCAGCAGGCAGTCCAGATAGCTCATCTTCGGCTCCTCAAGGCGGTAGCCCACGAAGTCGAGGATGTAGCGCCCGTCAAAGGACGAAACCGGGAATATTTCCTTGAATATGGCCTGAAGGCCGCGATTCTCCCTCTTTGCAGCCGGCACGTCGGCCTGAAGAAAGTCCTCGTACGACTGAGTCTGTATGGCAATCAGGTCCGGCGGCGTCTGGGCCATACCCTGAAGCTTGCCGAACATTCTGCGTTCTGCGCTCATCTTTTGCGTCCCTTTTTGGGTTGTATGGAGTTAAATCGATGATTTTTCGCCCCCCATTGAGCCTTAAGTGTGGTAAACGGCCACTTTGTTAACTGTGCACAATGCGGGATTTGAGATAATATTTTATCAAAAATTCCCCCTTGAGGGCAAGGGCGAAATTTGGTAAACTATTATCTTGTTGGTAGGACCCGTAGCTCAGTCGGTCAGAGCAAGGGACTCATAATCCTTTGGTCGGGGGTTCAAATCCCTCCGGGTCCACCACTTTCCCTCCCCCCACTCAAAAACAAGTCCCCTGCAAAGCATATTCAGCGGCGCGCTCATCATATGCGATTGCGCCGCTAGACGACATTGGGTTGATACACGGGAAATTCAATTGGTCGGAGCGGAGGGATTTGAACCCTCGACCTTTTGCTCCCGAAGCAAACGCGCTACCAGACTGCGCTACGCTCCGACTCGGGATGTTTTGCCTAAATCAGCAAAACGTCATATAGTATATCATTTTTATGCCATCGCTGTCAACGGCGACCATTTTTTTGCTATAATTAGGCTATTGTCCATTTCAACAACCTCGGCTTCGACTAGGAATGAAATACCATCTTGCAGAGATATTCGAATCGCTTCAGGGCGAGGGGCGCAACACGGGACGCCCCTGCGTCTTCATCAGATTCGCGGGATGCAACCTCGCGTGCGATTGGTGCGACACGGACCACTCGCCGCGCTTTTCGCTGTCGCTTGACGAACTGATGAAGGAAATCTCTGCTTTTCGCCCGCGCAGCGTCATCCTCACGGGCGGAGAACCGACAATCGTGAAGGACATGCCGAAACTTGTCGCCGCGCTCAAGGCGTCCGGATGGTGGATAGCCGTCGAGACAAACGGCACATCCTCGCGGGACGACGCGCCTTGGCTGGATTTCGTCGACTACGTTGCCTGCTCGCCTAAACTGGAGTTTCCGGACAAGCTGCGCCTCGCCTCCGCAGACGAAGTTCGCGTCGTGGCGTCATCGGAAGGCGCAGCGGAATTCTGCAGGTCGCTGCGCGGCAGAATTGCCGCGACGGACTACTACGTGTCCCCATGCGAGCGCGACGGGAAAATGGACTTCGCGACGGCGAAGGCCGTCTTGTCGAAACTCGACGGATGGTCGCTGTCTGTCCAGCTGCACAAGGTCCTTGGCTTTAGATAATGCGTTCAGCGCATCACGGAGAGTCGCTGCAGAACGCCCTTTAGCGAATTCCACATATCGACTTTGATCTTCTTCACGGCAGGGGTCACGGTCGTGAAACGGACAAAGTATTCCGGTGAATACGTTACAAATATATCCACTCCCTTGTCCGACTTCATCCAGGTTCCAGGCGAAGCGCTTCTGCCCGGAAACCACTTCTTGAGCGCGCCGGATCCAAGTGCAACGTAAATCCTCGCCCGCGGAATCGGCTTTTCGTGGACGACAGGCGCGGTTTCGGACGTCTTGCCCATGGCAACAGTTATCTTCTCGATTATCTCCGTGCCCTTTGCCGAAAGCGGCCTGTCATGGAGAAATACGAAATCCAGAAGCGTCCCTGGCTTGACGACGGCAGGGGCTGGCGCGGAAGCAAGAGGTAGCACTGCGGGGCGAACAGGCGGGCGAGGCTGCGAATGAACAGCGGCCTGCACTGGCGCTGCTGCCTGGCGCGGAGGCGCGGCAGCCGGCTGAGCGGGAATTGAAACGGACAGAACCGCTCGGTCGATTTCAACAGAACGGACGCCGAGCTCGCGTTCTAGCGCAAGCTCGGCTTCAAGTCCGTCGAGTATGTACTCTAGCGCTGTCACTTACTCGGTCGGCTTGTCGGAGAAGCCGTACGGATTGTTCTTCTGCCAACGCCATGCATCCTCGCACATCTCGTCGATGCCGCGAATCGCAGTCCACCCGAGCTCCTTGGCCGCGAGCGAAGGATCGGCCCAGCACTCGGCGATGTCACCAGGGCGACGCGGGCATATCTTGTACGGCACGGGACGTCCGGATGCCTTCTCGAACGCCTTGACGATCTGAAGGACGGAATAGCCGTTGCCGGTCCCGAGGTTGTATATCTTGAGTCCGAGCTTCGGCTCCTTTTCGAGCTTCTCGATGGCCTTGACGTGTCCAACCGCAAGGTCGACGACGTGAATGTAGTCGCGAACACCGGTGCCGTCGACGGTGGGATAGTCATTTCCGAAGACATTGAGCTCGGGACGGCGACCGACCGCGACCTGGGCGACATACGGGAGGAGGTTGTTCGGGATGCCTGCTGGGTCTTCTCCGATAAGGCCGGACTTGTGGGCGCCTATCGGGTTGAAGTAGCGAAGAAGAATTACATTCCACTCCGGATCCGCCTTCTGGACGTCTTTGAAGACCTGCTCCATCATGAGCTTTGTCCAGCCGTAGGGATTGGTGCAGCCCGGCGTCGGGAAGTCTTCGCGGATCGGAACGGACGCAGGATCGCCGTAGACCGTTGCCGAGCTGGAGAAGACAATGTTCTTGCAGTTGTGGGCGGCCAGGCACTTCAGGAGGGAGAACGTGCCTCCAAGGTTGTTTGCATAGTACTTAAGCGGAAGCTGGGTTGATTCACCGACGGCCTTGAGCGCCGCGAAGTGAATAGTCGCGTCAAAGGGGGCTTCTTTATCCAGAACGCCGTTCATGCCCGCTTCGTCGCGAATGTCGACCTTGTAGAACTTTGGCTCCTTGCCGGTAATCGCCTTGACGCGCTCCAGCGACTTTTCGCAGCTGTTGCAGAGGTTATCCACCACGACGACGTCATGACCAGCGTCGAGAAGTTCGACAACAGTATGGCTGCCGATAAAACCGGCGCCACCAGTAACTAGAATCTTCATGTGTATACCTTTCCTTTGTGAAGTAAGCAGCAAGTCTATTATACCAAAAAAGCCCCCAAAAAGGGGGCGGGAAGATAAAAAAAGAAAAAAGCCGGCGGCGTCCTACTCTCGCATGGGCGGGTCCCACACTACCCTCGGCGAAGGGGCGCTTGACTGCCGTGTTCGGAATGGGAACGGGTATTTCAGCCCCTCTATGGCCACCGGCAAAAGC
>SUWC01000074.1 GCA_015061665.1 Lentisphaerota bacterium | reverse complement strand
CCTCCCAACCCTCGAGGTCCTTGGTCTTCCAGTCGAAGCCTCGGTTCGCCAGGAGCTCCGGGTATATGCCTCCGTCGGCGGCATAGTTGATGTCCTCGAAGAAGATGCCGTACATCGTCTTCGGCATGTCCATGCCCTTTGCGTCGGGCGAGATTGATATTCTCGCGCCGTCCGCGAGGGACGCACACGAGGCGGCGATCGCCGCGGCGGAAACGACAAAAGTATTTTTGATTTTCATGCGACCATTATACGCAATTGCCCGCCGCTTCATCAATAGTCCATTCGGGTGTCCGGCGATATTCCGCCGCGGAGCGCACTCTTTGTTGCGTCGCAGAGCGACGCAACCCCCTGCAACACCACTGCCGACACCATACGGGGTGGGGGCCCGTCGCTACAGGGGGTCCGTCGCTCCGCGACGGACATTCACAACTCTCGCGAGAAAAAAATCGGGAGCGCGCGAGAGTAGCGAATGTACAGTGAATTCTTTGTCAACCGCGACTCGCCCTTTTTGTTGCGTCGCGGAGCGACGCAACCCCCTGCCACACCACTGCAGGCACCCTACAGGGGGTCCGTCGCTCCGCGACGGACATTCACACCTCTCGCGAGAAAAAAATCGGGAGCGCGCGAGAGTAGCGAATGTACAGTGAATCCTTTGTCAACCGCGACTCGCCCTTTTTGTTGCGTCGCGGGATTCGCCTGCGCCGAAGGCGTCAGGTTGGCCGACGAGCGAAGCAAGGAGCTTTGCGAAGCAAAGTCGCAAGAGCCCGAGCGACGCAACCCCCTACTATTTCCAAGGTCAGCGGCCGCGCGTGGCGTACATGCCGACTGTCGCGCCGATGAAGCCGCCGGCCGTGCCGGTCGTGAGCACATCCGCCTTCTCCTCGCCGCCAATCTGACGCCACTCGCCGTCGGCCTGGCGCCAAAAGAAGGCGAGTCTGTCGTCGCGTCCTTCGACGCGAAGGGATAGTTCTTCCTCTGGTCCATCGCGGAGCGATGGACCCCCTGTGGAGGCTGAAGGGGCAACGAACCCAGGGGGGCCATCGCTCCGCGATGGCCTGTCAAGACGGGCGGAAGCCACAACATTGCGAACGCCCTTTTCGCAGCGCACGAGCGTTACGATCTGATTGCCTTCGCCATCAAGTGTCTTTCCGAGCACGTAGTTGTTGCGCTCATTCTGCACCAGCGCGAGTCCCGCAATATCGTCGGCTGTGCGCGGCGAGAACTCGACCGTCGTCTCGACGTCGAAGCTGCGGCTCGTCAGCCATCTGCAGAGATAGCTCGGATTCCCGCGCTCGTAGATCGTCTGCGTGCGCGCCTCTATCTCCATCCCCGTCTTCCCGCCCACTGCGGAGCGATACCAGAATTCGCCCGGAGTCCTAAGCTGTATCCACAGCGGATCGACCTTCGCCGTCTCAAACCGGTCCTCGAACACCCTGTTGCCGGTGAGCGGCGCGGGACCGCCGCACTTCGCGGCGGCGATCTGCCACGGACGCTTCTCCACGACAAGCGGGACGCTCTTCCCCTGATCGAGGATTATCGGCTGACGTTCGGCGCCCTCTCCGATCCACTTGACCGGAAGGAGATAGGTGTTGCGTCCCGTCGGCGAGTAGTCGCCGCCGCCGACTCCAGCGTACGGACGTATTCCGAGGAACACCGCCATCCACTCGCCGTCTGCCGTCTCGAAGAGGTCTGCGTGCCCCGCGCAGTAGACTCCGTTCTCGCGTCCGTAGGGAAGGTCGCGCTGCGTGAGGATGGGATTCACCTTGCAGGGAACGTACGGACCCTCCACGTTCTCGGCGCGGTAGATGACCTCGCTGTGGAAATATCCCGTGCCGCCTTCCGCCGTCATGAGGTAGTACGCGCCGTCGATCTTGTAGAGATGAGGCCCCTCGCACCAGATTGGCTTGTCCTCCGGCTTCGCACCCTTGTTGACGACGATTTTCTCGAATCCCTCCACCAGCTTGTCGTTGACGAGGTCGTACTTGCGCATGCGGATCGTGCGGTGCCCCTGGTATTCCTCCCCCGTCGGAGGCGCGAAGTCGTTGTTTACGATATACGCCGTCGTCTCGTTCTCGAAGAAAATGCCCGGGTCGATTTCGGGAACCGCCACGTGGATCGGCTCGCTCCAGCCGAGGTACGGATCCTTCGTCTTGTAGACCATCGCGCCGCCCGCATTGACAACAGAGACGATCATGTAGAAGGTGTCGTTGAACTTGTTGTACTTGATGTCCGGCGCATAGACGCCATGATTCACGTCAAGTCCATCCTTCATGTCGAGCTGGCTCTTGCGCGACTGGACGTATCCGCAGAAATCCCAGTTGACGAGGTCCTTCGAGTGCCACACGGGAACGCCCGGGAAATAGCCGAACGAACTGTTCGCGAGATAGTAGTCGTCGCCCTTGCGCGTGACGGACGGATCGGGAGCCATTCCGTCGACGATCGGATTGCGGAACTGCGTCTTCTCGTCGCACGGCGGAAGCTCATCCTTCCCCTCGACGCGGAAGCTCTTGAAAAGCGCCTTTTGCATTCCGTCCGGCTTCAGTGCGGTCTTCTCGCCCTTCCATTCGCGCCCGAGCTTCTCGACCGCCTCCGCGCACGGCTTCGCCTTGAGGTTCTTGTCGAAGAAGAGTGGATAGTCCGTGCGACCCGGCACGGGGTAGTCGTTGAACCACGTCGTCGCGTCGTTGACGCCCCAGAGCGTGACGCGGTCGATTATGTCGGAGTTCCGCAGGTACATTTCGAACAGCTCGCAGTAGCGCTTCGCCTGCGCCTCAAGGACATCCGCAGGGCATCCCTTCGTGTAGGGGTTGTACTTCTCCTCGTAGTCGTGAAGCTTCGTCGGATCGGCCGTGAGACCCCACGCGTTAGGCAGCACACTCACATCGAGTTCCGTGACCATCGCCTTTACGCCTTCAGCGCCGATGCGCTGAATCGAGCGCTCATAGTCCGCTACGGCGGGCCCGCCGAGTCCGTTGTGGCTCTGAAGCCCCACGCCGTCGATCCTCACGCCCTTAGCGCGGAACGCGCGCACCATCCTAAGGACGCCGGCAACCTTGTTCGGATTGAACATGTTGAAGTCGTTGTAGTAGAGCTCCGCGTCAGGGTCTGCCTCATGCGCAAACCGGAACGCGAGCTCGATGAAGTCCTCGCCGATTCCGTCGCGCCAGGGCGAGGGATGGAGGTTCCCCGCGTCGTCGAAAGCCTCGTTCACGACGTCCCATCCGTGGACGCGTCCCTTGTAGCGTCCGACGACCGCGTGGATGTGCGCGCGCATCCTCGCGATCAGCGTCTCGCGGTCGGCCTTGGAACCATCGGCGTTTTTGAAGAACCAGTCTGGCGTCTGGTAGTGCCACACGAGGCAGTGTCCGATGATCTTCATCCCGTGCCTCTCGCCGAAGGCGACGAACTTGTCGGCGGAATCCCAGTGGAACTCGCCTTCGCGGGGCTGCACGCGCTCTGGCTTCATCTCGTTCTCGGCGGTGATGGAGCTGAAGTTCGCGGCGACGATATCGGACTCCGCGTTCGGGGTTTGTTCGTACACCCACTTTCCGAGCGCCGCACCGACGTGGAAGCGGCCCGTGTAGGCGTCCTTGATGCCGCCGAAGGCGGTAACAGTTGCAAGGCAGACTGCAGAAACCATAAGTTGCGTTTTCATGGCACAGATTATACACCATGGACAACTCAGGACGCCATAGTCCGTTTGGGTCATTACCAAAGGACCAACTCGCCAGGAGACAGCGATCCAGCCGACGAATTCGTTATATGCGGATCACACCTCTTCGCACAGCACGCAGTCGCCGCCGTGGAAGACCATGACGAGCCGGTGCAGCTGCACAGAGCCTTTGCCCTTAGCGTCCTCTGCGTTCTTTGCGGCTGAAGAACGATCCGCCAGACGCCAGGCGGCGCAGAGCGCGGGGTCGGACGAATATTTGTCCAACTGCGTGATTGCCCTGGCCTTTATGTCAGCGAGCCCTTCTGGAGTGGGCGCGGGCTCCCCCGCCTTGACGTACTTCATCTCGATGAGCGCGGCGTGCGCGATATCCGGCCAGCGGTCGAGCTGGGGGCTGAGCGCGATGTCGTAGAAGCCACCGCCGGATTCGCGCTCGTGGCGGACATAATACGGGCCGCCCGACGCACAGAGAAGAGCGACAAGGGTCGACTGCACTACCTTCTCGCCCTCGACTGCGTCGCGCACAGCGAAATTCTCCCTGACGATTTCCGCGAGGACGTCGGTGAATCCGCGCCATTCGCCCTTATCCGCGAAATCGCAGAGTCCGTTGTTGATGTCGTACACGCGCTCGTCTATCTTGTGTACGTCCGAATATGCCGCCGGAATCATCTTGGCGGCAAGTTCCTTAAGCGTCTCGTTCGGTATGCCGAACGACATCTTCTCGAACTTCTCGCCCATAATCGTCGTGATGCCGAACCAGTAGAGGAGCGAGACGAAGTTCTCTCGCGCTGTGATCTCCTTCGCCTGGAACGACTTCACGAGCCGCTCGGAGACCTGCGTTCCCGAAACGATGTCCTCCAGCACATGGAAGTTGCCGTTTAGGCGATGTCCAACCGTTATCAGGTGGCGAATCTTCGCGTAGTCCGTGCGCAGGTTCTCGTCCACCAAATCCTTCGGGAACTGCTTCGTCTGCCAAAGGTAGTTGAAGAACGCCAGCACTATCGTCGTATTGGCGATCTGAGGAGCGTCGAAGCTGCCGAAGCGGTAATTGTCGTACCATGTGAGCGCGGTCTCATACGCCCTATCGGCGTCGAAGCCGCACTCGGACGCATAGTAGTCGGAGATCGCGCGTAGGTCGTCATGGCGGAAGCCGACCAAGTCCGCATACTGCGGCATCAGCGAGATGTTCGTCCCGATGTTGAATCCGCTCGTCACGTCGTCCATCGTGACGGGCGAGACGCCCGTTATGAAAAGGCGCTTCAACGGCGCGTCAAGGTCGGTCGTCAGCACCTTCAAGTCGGTGAAGAACTGCTTGAAGAACCCGTCGCCGTGGCAAAGCGCGTCGTATGCCGCCTGTCCGCTCTCGGCGAGTATCGTGTTGGTGAAGTTGTCATACTCGTCTATGATAACGTACAGGTCGAGTCCGCTACCCCGAAGCCCCGACATTATCTCGGCGAGCTTCTTGCCGCAGTCAGGGGCCTTCAGGATTCGCTCCGAAAGCCCTGTCGGAAGCATGCCCGCGTAGTCGCGGGCGAAATCGTCGCACCTGAGCGACGTCTTGTAGTCAAAATCGTCCTGGACCTTCGTGACATCCTTTGCGACGGACGCGAAGTCGAACTTCAGGACAAGGTACCTGTTGCGCTCGACCGTCGGGTTCGCGCCGATGTCCGTGCCCGCGAAGAACTCGTCGAACCTGTTTTTGTGGCGCACGTCGTAGTACGCCTGCAGCATCGAGACGAAAAGCGACTTGCCGAACCTGCGCGGCCGCAGGAACACCGCATAGCGCGTCGCCTCGAGGTCGCGAATCTTCGCGGTCCTGTCGATGAACCAGGCGTTCGCCCTGCGGAATTCGGCATAGTCCGCCACGCCGTAGAGTATCGGTCTCGTATTCTGCATGTCGATATTATACTACAACGGCCCAAACGCGGTCAAATGCGCAGAGACCGTTGGCGCCGCCCGCATGCGAGAATGGATTATGGGCGGCGAGGCGTCACTCGTCTGAAGAAGGACGGCGGCGCATCCAGGGGCCGCGCCCTCCCTGCGGACGGCGACGCATGCCCTGTCCGCCGAAGCCCTGGCCGTTCCCCTGCGGACGCCGCATGCCGGGGCCTACGTCGGCGCGCACTCCGGGGCGGTCGTAGCCGCGCACCTTCGGCTTCGGGACGTCGGGCCTCATATCGCTCTTGAGCGTGAATTTTTTGAGCGGTTCGTAGCCCTTCTCCGCCATGAGCGCGTCCCACTTCGCGGGAAGGACGATCTTCACCGTCGCCGAGCCTCCGCCCGGGACGCACTGCTCCTTGTTGCGCGCGGGATCGCCCGTCACGAGGAAGATGCTCTTGCCGTCCTGCATCGCGGGGACGGTCTTCATCGACTTGAGCCCGGTCCACTCTAGCCACGGAGGAGTCGCCGTCTCCTTCGCGCCCTCCGCCTCGGCGATCGCCGCCTCCTGGCGGGAAAGCGGACACGTCGCGGGGTCGAACGCGCTCCCCGGGTTGCCGTAGTAGTTCGCGTAGGCGCGCGAGCCGAGCGGATTGCGCGCCGTCTCCACAAGCGCCGCTTCGAGCGCATCCTTTGACTTGTACGCCTTCGCGAGATCGCGCGCGACGTCGGGCGTGAGGAGGAATGTGCGGTAGACGCGCGGCATGCCGCTACCGACAGCCATCTGCTGCTTCTCCACCGCGTCCCACGCGATCATGTTCTTAATCACCTCGGGATCGGACGACGCGGGCACGAGGTTGTTGCCCCAGTTTATCGCCGATGCGCACGAAAGCGTCGAGTCGTTGAGTCCGTATCCCTGCTGCATGTGGTACGGCTTCCAGCCGACCTCTATCGCCCCTGCGTCGTTCTCCACGAGCGTGAACGGCATCAGGTAGCCGAACGTTCCCATGCGGTTTTCCTTCACACGGTATCCGCCGAGGTTGACCATCGCGAGGTTTATGAAGCGTCCGAGCACCGCGTTCTTCGGCTCGGAGATCTCCCCCTGCGCCGCGTCAAATCCGAGCTGGCGCGCAACGGGTCCGTTCAGCCAGCAGTACGGCGTCCACGCGTGCGTCGAAACGAGCGTCCTGCGGAAATCCCCCGCCTTCATCGCCTCCGCGAAAGCAAGCAGGACCGGCATGAACTCCGGCGGGCACCCCGCCATCACTCCGTTGACCGCGACATGCCGCACCGTAACCGCTCGCTGCGCCGGCGGTATGACGCCGATCTCGCGGTCAGGAGCAAAGTCGGTGAAGCGAAGGAACTCCGCGACCGCATCCTCGGTCGGAGGCGCGACGGGAAGTCCGTCCGTCCAGCCCGAGTCGAGGAACGCGCGCTGGATCTCGGCGTAGGTTCCCGTCAGCACGACGCCGTTCGACGCAGCGCCCGCCTCGCCGGCGGCAAGCTCGGCATCGGTTATAGGATCGACGAGCGCCTTCTTGACGGCGGGCCAGAGGACCTTGCGCGTGTTCGCGACAAGTTCCTCGCGCGTATGCGACGCAAACGAGCCGGGGTACTCCGCGACACGCAGCGCGCGAACGCCGCACGCCCGCGCGGTTGACTTAGCCTGCTTGACGAAGCCCGGGCCCGCAACCATTACTGACGGAATTCCGAGAACTTCCGCCGCAATGCAGGAGCCCGTCTCCTTCGGCGTGCAAAGTCCGCAGCCGCCGTTGCCCGCAACCACCGCGTCCACCTTGAACTCCCTGAGCTTGCGCTGGAACTCGTCCTTCTCGCGACGAACGACGCCTGGACGCGGATACACCCCCGCCGAGCCGATTTCGTTCAGCAGGTAGACCTTCGCAGTCGGGAATTCCTTCAGAATGAGGTTCTTGAGTTCGCTGTGCGTGACGGACGCCATGAAGCTTCCGCCGACGAGGGCTATCGTCTTCCCCCCGAGCGACCTTAGGCGCGGCCCCTGCTTCACCGTCTCCACGGCAGTCTCCGGAACAGGCGAAAGCACGGCGAACTCGGCCTCGGCGGGCGAGGCGGGAAGCGGGCATATCCCGTCCTTGCAGGTTTCCTCCGCGGCGAAAGCGGCCGCGAATGCGGCTGCGGCGGCGATTGTCATCATCGATTTCTTCATAATTGCATCTCCTTACACATATAAGAACGCAATCCCGCCGCAGAATCTACAGACTATTTTGGGTTTCGGCAACTATACATGACAGGCGATACGCTACGGCAGCTGAACCTCGACCCTGAAGAACCGCATCGCCGCCTTGTTCTCGTCCGTCACCGTTTGCCACTCCTCCGAACCGCCGAGCGACGCTTTGCCCTTGATGACAGGGTGCGCCCCTTCGACATTCCACTGAAACTGTGCTGGCGAAACAGTCATCTTCTCAAGGTCAGGCGCCCCATCCGCCTTCATCGGGAAGGCGGTAATTTTGAATTCGCTTTCGGCATCTTCCGGATCAAGCCCCAGCACATAGCACTCCCACACCTTGCGTCCGTTGGCAGCAACATCCGTCGCTGCACGCGTCGTCTTTTCGGCTAACCACGTCTGCGACACTGTCACTGTCTTGCCATCGCCCGCGTCAACCACGACACCGGCATCTCCATTCGGCGTCCATACAACATCGCTCAACCATGCATGATCGGCAAATGCATCCTCGTTGTAATCGTCCTTGACAAACATCCAACGCACGACATGCGTCCCCGCATTCGCAAATTCAATCTCTTTGCTCTCCCATCCGCTGGCACCATCCATACGAAAAACTTCTCTGCCATCCGCAATGCACACAACGTGATCCCATGAGGCGTCGCCGGAATCGTCGAACTCGCATTCAACCTTCCACGCAAATGTCAGAGTTCCAGATCCCGAAACGGATGTCTCGATCCAGCTCGTCTTATACTCTCCATATTGAGCCGAGTCGCCAATCTCGCCGCTTCGCGCGGAAAGCCCACTCTGTGCAGTCACGTCGGCAATCGGAACCCATACCGCATCGCCGCCAGTCGTAAACACCAGATCGACCGCGCCCGTCGCCTCCGCAAGCGTCAACACGCGCTTTGTGATGGTCCCTGTCATATACTCGCTCTTAACGCCATCCACTACCGCGACAGCCTTGACCGTAGCAGTATCTGTAATCGCAAACGGCCCTGTGTACCTGAACACATCCGTCAAGCGCGGCGTCGAGCCGTTTGCCGAGAAATAGATGGCCGCCCCAGCTGTCGCGCATTCAAGTGTGACCATGCAGGAACCCTCGGTGAACATTGCCCCACCCGGCGGCGTCATGGTCGGAGCAGCAACAACAAGCGGCTCCCACACAGCATAGAGTGTAACAACTCCACTTGTCTGTGCCGTAAGATTTCTAACTGGCTGCCCAGCCGCATATACGACCGCGCCGTCAGGCTTCGTAGCCCAGCCGACAAACACGTGACCGACCCAGACAAATCCGTTCGCCGCAACCGTAGCCTCGCTGTCGTAAACCGCCGCAGTCGCTTCCGTCAATCCGCTGCCTCCGTTCGCATTGTAGACGATGGAGTAGCTGTTCGCCGTCCATGCAGCCCGCACAGTTTGCGTGCCCGTCATGTCAGGCGTTATCTGCGCAGGCGTCCATCCAGCAAATGTGTAGCCCGTCACAGCCCCCGGATTTTCGAAGGTAACGAGCGTCCCCTCCTGATAAGTTGTCGGATTCTGATTCGCCGCCCCGCGCAGATTCTCGTATGTGATGGACGAATAGACGATTGGCTTCTCCTTCCTGCCTGTCATCGGATCAGACATCACATCGTCAGACACCCCCTCCGCCTCGATCCAATACCAGTATTCGACGTCGACATCACCAGTTTCGTCGACATACGTGCAGTTTCCGTCGTTCGGCAGTTCCGCGAGGACAACTGCGGACGAAGGCACACTCGTGATGCCGCGATAGATACGATACGATGTTGCCCACGCAAGATTGTTCCATGCAAGCGAAACTCCGTCCTCTGACGATTCTACAGAAGTGAACGCTATCGGCATCGGCTGGAACACAGCCGTCACCGACTTCGCAACGTCTGCCGTAAATGTCAACGGATTCTGCATCGACTCTATCGAGCCAGTCCAATACGCGAACTTGTAGCCACTGTCTGGCAGTGCCGTCAATGTCACATTGGCACCAAGGTCGTAAGATCCGCCGCCCGAGACATGCCCGCCGTGCTCCGCCGTCGCCGTTATCGGAACCATCGTCCGGGCGCGCTGCTCCAGCGTGTACACTTCACCTGCGACGATAATCTTACCTGTACGCGTCTTGCCCGTCGTGTTCTCCGTATAGAGGAACCGCACCGTGCCGCTTCCAGCACCGGAATCGTATCCGCTCACAAGCGTAATCCACGGCTCGGTAACGATGGCAGTCCACACGTCACCGATACTTGCAGACACTCCGAATTCGCCCGCTCCGTTGTTGCCAGTCACAAGCGAGCCGTTCGGACTGATGTTCAAATCGTATGCGCGCTGCGTGATGTATACCTTCTTGTCTCCGACCGTAATCCAGCCTGTCCGCGCAGTGCCATTCCCAACATAAGGCGCGACGATGTAGAGTATCTCGCCATCTCCAGTTCCTGAGTCGCCCTGGAAAATTGTGATCCAAGTCGTATCGGATGCAACCGCCGTCCATGCAACGTTTCCGTCAGGATGGATGGAAATAGACTCATACCCACCATCTGTTCCAAAGAGCTTCGTGTCATACTCAAGCTCAACACCACGCGCCTTCTGTGAAACGCGGAAAGCCTTTCCAGCGATCATCACAGTGCCGCTGCGTGGATAGACGGTGTCGTTCGCAGACGCCTGAAGAACGACAGTCCCCGGGCCAGTCCGCGAAGTCGATCCGTTCACCGTGATCCAATCCAGCGACTCGGCAATGTCCCATTGCACGATGTTCGCAACGGAAACCTCCACCGAACATGGCTCACCCGACGCCTTGAATTCGTATCCGTTGGACGAAAGCGCGGACTGCGCCGCTGGTTGCGTCACCGTGTGAGTCTTCGCCGCCATTCCGGACGCCGATTCTGGCGTAACGGTGATATTCCCTGTGCGTTGCGAGAGTGTCGGGTTCGGAGAAGCAACATAGACGACATTCCCGTTGCCAGCACCGTTCGCACTTGCCGCGTATACCGTGAGCCAATTGGCACCGCTTGTCGCAGTCCATGGAAGGTCTGGCGTCGCAGTAACAGCTATAGTGCCGTTCGCACCCTCTACACTCGCCGTCGAGGCCGTAGGACTCACACTGAACGACAAAGCTGCCGTCGGGCGCCCTTGTTGCGTGACGGTAAATGTCTCAGTGCCAATCGTCACAGTGCCTGTCCGCGCCTTGTAGCTCGGGTTCTCGGCAATGGCGATCGTCACCAAGTCGCCTCCTTGTCCGTTACCCGCATCCACAATGGAAATCCAACTGTTGTTCGGCGTCACGTTCCACTGCGTAATCGCAAGCGCATTCACCGTAATCGGGATCACGTGCGTTTCGTAGTTCTGTGTGGTACTGTAGGAATCAAGTTTCATCCTTCGCCCGTACTGGAACACTGTAAATGTGTTCCCTGCTACCGTCAGCGTACCCTGCCGCGTCGCTACCTCGTTGTAAGGCGCGACTTGATATGTCACGCTACCCTCACCCGAGCCGCTCGTTGGCGTGACAGAAAGCCAGTCAACATGCGGCCGCGCCTGCCACACCATCTTATTTGCTGCCGAGACTTCAATAGTGCCGCTGCCGCCCTGATGCTCATACGTGACATTCTCAGGCGAAATCGTGCCGCCCACGCCATCCTGCGTCACAGTATGAACCCATCCGCTCACATACACATAGCCAGTCCGCTGTTCCACGTTCGTGTTCGCGCTGACCGTGTAGGCGACAGGATAGCCCACGTTCCCGTCCGTCGCGTTAAGCGTAATCCACGGATCGCTCACGGCCGCCGTCCAGGTGGCGCTGCTGCCGGAGACGAGGATGGCGTTGCCGCCGCCATTAACGCCAAAGCTCCGCGTTGTTGGGGTGATGGAAACGTTATAATCCTTTTCCATCGGTGGATTTGGCGGTTGCACTGTAGCAAAATCCAGTTCGACCACATTTATTGATTTGGTTATTGAGTAATCGGATGTCTCCAGGCTTAATGTATGAATCCCTTTCGTCTGCGGTTGCCAATTATAACTACCACCCGAGGATGAAGAAAGCAATACCGCTTCATCCACTTTTACGGACACATCCGTGCTTAGTTTAGAAGGAAAATATGGCAACGCAACTACTCCATCTCGTGCCTTTTCAACTCCTCCGCACATCCATGTCTCAACTATAGAATCAAATTCAAATTGTATCTTCACTACATCAAGCCCAAACAAAGAACTCTCATTCCAGGCATCCGGCACATATATTGTTAAATCCGAGGGAGCACCAGAAAACATACTACTAGCCCAGGATGGGGACGGCTGTTGAGTCGCAAGGAAAACCTCCTTTAGACCTATACACCCATCAAATATGTTTTTCCCAATCCAAGATACGCTTCTAGGTATACCTATGTTCTTTAAGCCTGTGCAACCGGCGAATGCCTTATCGCCTATGCTTGTAACGCTATCAGGTATCGTTACGGTCGCAAGTCCGCTGCAACTGAAAAATGCAGCAGCACCTATGCCCGTCATGCCGTCTGGGACAATCACGCTGGTAAGCCCACTACAGTTGTAAAATGCTCCATACATTAAAGTTTTCTCATCAGTTACTACAACCTTCCTTAAATTTGATGGGATGTAGAATGTGTTGGAACTAGAGGACGATGAACAATATTGAGTTGTTTTTGTACCGCCAGCATAGGAAGAAGTTCCGAAAATATAACCGAAAAGCTCCGAAGCCCCTACATTGTTGCGGCTCCAACCTACAAATGGCAAGGTAATCTCCTCGAGACCCCTACAACCACTGAATGCACCCTGAGAGATGTACGTAACGCTGTCGGGGATTCTCACGCTCGTAAGACCGCTGCAACCGGAGAACGCAGAAGGTCCGATGCTCGTTACGCTATTCGGTATCGTCACGCTCGTAAGTCCGCTACAACCGGAAAAAGCCCAAGACTCGATATTCGTAACGCTGTCGGGGATTCTCACGCTCGTAAGCCCGCTACAGCCAGTGAACGCATCCGTCCCGATGTTCGTCACAGAATTGGGAATCACCACGCTTGTAAGACCGCTACAGCCATAGAACGCATTACAACCAATGTTTTTTACACCGTCGGACATAACAACAGATACGAGTCCAGTACACATACAAAATGCGTTGTAATCAATGGTTGTCACAGATTCTGGAATAGACACACTGGATATCCCGCTAAAACGTTGAAAGACGCATGGATTGATACATGTTACCCCCTCGGGAATAACCAAATCCAAGACCAATTTATCATTCACATATAATTCGCTAGCATATTCCAGCGGATTGCTGCAATACTGAATGCCCCCACCAGAGCCAGAGGAAGCAAAATGTATCTTACACCATGCGGCAAGATCTGAGATATATACGGCATTAAGATTTTTGCACTCTTTAAACGCGTCTATTCCTATCGTATTTACCCCACGTCCAATCGAAACGCTCTCCAGTCTCCAACAAGAGTTAAATGCCAATTTATTTATGTTTGTAACCGAATCCGGTATTGTAACACTTTCAAGATATTCACAATTACTGAAGGCACACACTCCAATACTCGTCACGGGATAACCACCAAGGGTTGTCGGAATTGTAATCGTCCCAGTTGTTTTCAAATATATAGCATTGTTATGACCATCACCTATCTCGGCATTGCCTTTCGAGACTGTATATGTCCAGGTTATGCCATCCACTTTTTCGGTTAGGGCTACTGCTTCCAAAGACAGAAATACCCCAATCGCTGCGAATGCAGTCGCAATTAATTGATTCCTTTTCATGACCATCTCCTTTCTTGTAATCATAATCAACAATCTTGCTTTGAATTCCTTTTAACCACATTCAACAACTTGTCCTTCGCTTCCGCAAAGGCTAATTTCCATTCCTTCTTTTCGCCAAGCTCGACACATCTCCAACCCCACGAATTTTCCGGCAAAGATTCTGCGGCGGGAAGATCCTTTGATATCTCGATCGAGAACACAGGTGCATCCCAGTACGTTCCTGAGTCTTCACGATTCTTGTCTTTGCAGCAACTACTGTTGTAATCCACACCTATCCATCCGCGGTAGATTGTACGATTTCCTGCTTCTTTATCTTCAGATTTCTTCCGCAGTTCAAAGTACCGCCCGCAGTGACTGTCGGGCATTTCCTGGTCGTTGCCATACACAAAGGCGAAGTCGTAGCCACACTCCGCCATTTTATGAGTAAAATCTTTATCTATGAAATGGTTCTTAAGCGCAAACGGCAGGCACTTCATCGATAGAAGCGGGGTCGAATAGTTGCGCACGTATGCTTCACTCATGCAATATATAACATCTTCGGCACAAAGATTAAAGCCGTTCTGGACTGCATTCAAAACAGCGCCAAAGAACTTCTGAAGCTCTTCCGGCCTTGTTGCGACGCTAGCTGAGTCTTTAGCGTAGAAACGCAAAATGCCGCCTTTGACATTGCCCTTGTAGCAGTCGCATACAGGCTTGCCCCAACCTGACATATCCTCAAATTCCACGCATACAACCGCACCTTTGTCTGTGTAACGCGCACCTATCCACCCCCAGACCTTCTTGCCCGCAAGCTCCATGTTGCCATCGCCAATAGTCCACTCGAAGAACTGCCCCATCCACTGCATAGAGCGAAATCTGCGAGGCGACCCCGTGTACAGTTTTACACCAGCATTCTGAGCGATTACGGCCTTTAAATTATCGTCGAATGTCTTTATCGCCTTGAAATCTTCCGTCTCTATTACCCAGTGCTCAGGCACTTTGAAATCATCAAACGGGCTGACATGCTTCACATACTCTGCATAAGCTTTAATTGCAGAGTCGTCAAAATATGCATATAGTGAAAGACCTTCCAAGAACTCCTTCCATGTTGCTACTCGGCACACCTCTATTGACTTCTTGTCAAAAGTCCCGACCTTAACATCCTTTACCGACTCGTAATTCGCTATATATCCAAGTCGCCGCCATATCTTATTGTCTGTTCTTGGTGACGTATTTCCTTCTGCTTCACCTCGTCCATCTAAGATGTCATAATATTGTTCGAAATGGTGGTTTCCATCCCAAATCTTCACCTCGACGATGTAACTGATTCCTTCTTCATCCTTTATCCAAAAGTCTGGCCTCCCATTGGCCTCTGAATGCTCGCGCTCGATTGTCACTTTGCTTGCATCCAAGTGTGCGTCTTTGAAGAAGAAGTCAAGAAAGAACTGTCTGAACTTCACATCCGCCTCGCACATTGCGTATGTGACATCCGAAAGATCGTTCTCTTTGTATGCGCGCTCCGAAAGCGCTTCAAAGAACTTCGCCATGTCTGCCATTTCTTCTATCTCCTTCACCCCCTCCACTCAGTTGAAGGCGGGAGAAAGAGAGGGCGCGATCTCCTGCCGGATTCCGAGTGAGGCCCTGGAAAAGCCCTGAAAGAAATCACGAAAGGAGATGCGCCCAAGATAGGACGCATTCACCGTATCGTGGCTCTTTCAGTAGAACTTTCCAGGTTTCACTCGAGCCAACAATGCGACGAACGCAAAGCTGTTAAATTGTCTAATCGGTAGTATAGCACAATTTTCCGCTCTTGTGCGGAAAATCTGCCCTCCGCCGAATCGACAACCGCCGCCCTGCACATCCTTCCGCGAAACCCGAAGGCTTCCGCCCAGGACCCCACCCGGAAACAACTCGTATGCCGGGCGAAAAATCTTACGCATAAATTCCAAACATAGGAATGCGTCAAGGGAAGGCCAACCTCCGTGTCGGCCATGTCCTGTCAAACGCCACAACGAAAACCTGCCATATGCCACAACGAAAACCTGCCAAGTGCCACAACGAAAACCTGCCAAGTGCCACAACGCCACGATTTTATGATATACTATTCTGCATGAAAAAAGGGAAATACAGACCAAGGATTGCAGATTCCACGCTGAAAGACATCCTTTCCTGCACGGGCGCCGTTCTAGTCGAGGGACCCAAGTGGTGCGGGAAAACGACAACAGCCGCCAGACAAGCGGCATCAGTCCTTTACATGGACGAGACGGGCAAGAAAGATGCCAATATCGCGCTTGCCAAGCTCAATCCCGTGAAGTTGCTTTCAGGGGAACATCCCCGCCTGATAGACGAATGGCAACTTGCTCCATCGCTTTGGGATGATGTTCGTTTCAATGTCGATAGAGCGTCGGAATATGGACAATACATTTTGACGGGGTCGAGCGTTCCTCCGAAAACCGATGAAATGCATCACACCGGTACTGGACGCATAGCAAGATTCCGTATGCGCCCCATGTCGCTGTGGGAATCGGAAGAATCTAGCGGGAGCG
>SUWC01000073.1 GCA_015061665.1 Lentisphaerota bacterium | reverse complement strand
GAAGATCACCGAATGCGCATGGAAGGCGCACGACGGACAGCAGCCGGACTGAAATTGCGTTTCTGCTTGTCCGCTCCGGTCACATGTTAACGCGGCTGGAAGCCGCGTCTCCATACGGCCGATCTCCGGGGCTTCCGTTGCGCGGCGGCAGTGTTCGCGGCGGATTTGCCGCGCCGGTTTTACTTTTGTATTCATGTTGACCCCCTTGACATATTACGCGGCACGTAATATACTATACGCATGATTTCATCGTTCAAGTGTAAGGATACGCAGGAGCTGTACGAGACAGGCGTGAACCGGAGGTTTGCGTCGATTGCCCGTGTGGCGCTGCGCAAGCTTGACATGCTGGCGGCTGCAACGATGGTTGAGACGCTTCGAGTGCCGCCGGGCAACAGGCTTGAGCAGCTTCGCGGGAACAGGGCCGGTCAGTGGAGCGTGCGCATTAACGACCAATGGCGTGTATGTTTCAGCTGGAGCGGAACTAATGCAGAGAATGTTGAAATCGTGGACTATCACTAGAAGGTAACTATGCGCAACAGAAACTTGATACATCCGGGCGAGATCCTCCAGGAGGAGTTTCTTGCGCCACTGGGCATCAGCCAGACTCGTCTGGCGTTGGATCTGCATGTCCCCGCGCCGCGCATCAACGCGATAGTGCGCGGAAAGCGTGCCATAACTGCCGACACGGCGCTCCGCCTCGGGCAGTACTTCAAGATGGAGCCGCAGTTCTGGCTGAACCTTCAGTCGAACTACGATCTCGGCGTAGCCTCTGGCGGCGTGTGGTCGAAGATCAAAAAGCTTATTCCCGAATTTGTGCCCGACCGTTCCGCCGCAGTCTTTTGACGGCGGTGTGCTTGATTTACAGAGGGGATGTGTGGTAAAGAAAAGAGGGACGAGGCTGATATACTGCCGAATGACAGGATGGTTGTATGGTTCTTGTGAAAACCAGAAGGAGAACAGCTTTATGAATGAAGTTGGTGTTTCGGATGAACGTGATGTGGAGGGCGCAAGTCCGCCACTGGAGGACTCTGTTGCATTAATTCGGCGCTATATGCAGATTCAACAGGAAATTGCCGCGCTTGAGAAGGAGCGGGAGCAGCTTCGCGATTCTCTTGTCAACGGGCTTGAAGGGAAGGTCCCGGAGAAATGGAATTCCTTGATCGACGGAAAGACGGTTCTTCTTGTTCACCGCCGTAAGATTACTGTTCGCTATGACGAACGGATCCTCAGAGATCGGCTGGGGGATAGGTATGCGGAGATACTTGAAATCGACGGTGCGAAGATAAGAAAGAATCGCGAACTTGTCCGGCCTTTTCTTGCTCCGGTGCTCGATCGTATTGGGACTCCTGCGGCGGCACGTGTCGAAGCAGCGGTTCATAGTGGGTCCCTGCCGGTGGAGGTTTTCAAGGGCGCGTTCCATAAGGATGTTACGCCCTACATTTCCATTCGGGAGGTCGTTGAGCGTTCCGGACCATCTGCTGCGGATGTGGGCGGTTGAGGAGCGCGAAGCGCATGCCGCAGCGGTAGCGAAGGCGTTTTGCCAACCGTCGGAGTTTCATTATGCTGTTTGCCGTTGCTCTCCCGGTCACATATTGCAATACACGACGGGACAGAGGGGCGCCTATTGCTTTAAGTTATATGGTATAATATGCACATGAAAATCGATGAACGTTGTATGCCTTACGCCGAGGAGATGAAGACCTGCGGCTATTGCGCCGAGGGCGAGTATCTCGCCGCTTTCGGAATCAAGATATGCGAGCTTGGAGCAACGAAGCTCTACCTCTTCAAGGAACAAAGCCATCGCGGACGCGTGATCGTCGCCTCGAAGCTTCATGTCAGCGAGATTACAGCGCTGACCGATGAGGAGCGCAATGCGTTTTTCGCCGACGTCAACCGCGTCGCGAAGGCGCTTCACGCCGTCTTCCATCCGACAAAGGTCAACTATGGGGCATACGGCGACACTGGGCACCATCTTCATTTCCACCTCGTGCCGAAGTATGCGGACGACGAGTTTGAGTGGGGCGGGGTGTTCGCAATGAACCCGAAGAGGAAGTTTCTCTCCGACGCCGAGTACGCAGAGCTCGTGGCGTCCATCAAGTCCGCGTTGTGAGCGCCGCGGCAAAGAGGTACGGAAAAGTCGCCATAGCGGAATGTCCGAACGGAGCCAGCGGCGCACGGACGGGCTCCTTCGCCTTCGCAGCCAATTCGTCGTCGATAATGACTTTGAAGCTCTTAGGCGCGACCTTTACCTTCTTCCCGCGGGGAGCGGAGAAATAGTAGTCGAGCCCCTTGGACGAATCGTTTACCGCGACGGTGTAGCGCCCGAACCGGACTACGTAGAACTCCGCTCGTCCGCCGTTTTCCGCAACAGGGCGCTCAGCGCCTGCGAGCGCGTTCTGCGGCGGCCACTTATCGCCGCTGCCGAAGTCGTCGCGATATCCGGGGTAGAGCTTGTCCATCCATCCGTACTGGAACCAGTCGCCGATGCGCTTAAACTTGCCGCCTTTCGCCTCGAACCTCTGCTCGCACTCGACGGTTGCGGAGATTTCCGCTGTTGGCGACACGAAGTGGACCTTGGCAAGTCCGTTCACCCCGCCGCGCGCACGCCAGTACGCCTCGACGAACAGCATCTCGTCCCCGCGCTTCACGACGACAAGCGCGTTCTCGGGGTCGCACCACTCGAAGTCCCCGCCGAAGCACGGCATGTGCGGAAGTTTGTCCCCGAACTTCTCAATTGCGCGCCTGACCTTCGGCCAGTCCGAAAGGAACCTGAGCGCTGCGATGTCTGTGTCCTTTGCGGACGCGGCATATTCCGCGACCACTCCGTCGTCGTACATGTCCCTCACGGCGCCTACGACGGCAGGATCTTTCGCAAGTATTGCGTTGCGCAGGTCGATGCCGTTCGTGAGGTACGTCGGAGGCGGAGGGAAGTGTTCGTTGCGCCAGCTCGTCTGCGCCTCCAGGCGCGCGACGCGGCGTCCGTCGCGCCTCACGCCCGGATAGCGCATGTAGAGCCTTGCGCGCGTCGCCTTCCTGAGCTGCGCCAGAAGGGCCTCGTCGCCATCGGGCATCTCCTCGTCGCAGCTCGCCTCGTAGGCGTTTGCCGACGCCCACACGGTGGACTCGCCGTAGCTCCCGACATAGCCGTCCTCCTTGGAAAGGCCCGCCTTCGTAAGCGCCACGTAGCCGTTGGGCATCGGCCTAAGGCCCATTGCCTCCGCAAGGCGTCCGCGCGTTTCGGCAAGCGGCGGACCGGCCTTCGGGTCGCATATCTTGAGCGCGCGGTTGCACCAGTGCGCGTATGTGTCCACGATCTGGCTCTGGTTCGCGAAAAAGCGCCTGTGCGACGAGAGGTAGTCGACGCCGGAAAGGAAGTATTCCCGCCAGCGCGCACGCCGCTGCGGATCCTCGAGGTAAGGAGCAATCGCCGACGCGCCGACGCGTCCGACGGCAAGCGCCGCCGACCCCGAGCAGCACCACGGATCGCGCTTCGCGGAGAATCCGGGGTTCCTGCTCTCCTCCTCCGACTCGGCGTCCACGAATGCGACGATCGCCTCAAGCGCGTCCTTGCTCTTGTACGCCGAGCAGCCCTTTGTGTTGTATGCCTCGGCGAGAAAGCCTGCGTCCTTCCACCTCTTCGCGAGTTCTCCGGGCGACATGAGCTTTGCAAGCGAACGGCCGATGCGCGCGCGAAGTGAGTCGACGTCGGGATCCTTGGCCGACGCCTTTGCCGCAGGGCTCGGCTTCGGCGTCTCCTTTGCAGCAACGCCTTCCCACAGGCTCTCCGTATGCGTCGCAAAGGCGTACAGTCCGCGCGAGTCGTGCATAACGGGCTTCTGGAACTGCTCGAAGTCGTTTCCGTATCCCCAGACGTGTCCGCATGCGTAGACGGCAATCTCCACGTCGCTCTTTCCGCTCGTCAGATTGTCGGGCAGGAGGAAGGTCCGGTACGTGAACGCGCCGAAGTGCTCCGCGTCCGCCGTCGTCCGCTCCGAGTCGCGCGGCCAGCAGCTTTCGTAGTCGAGCAGGTCGTATTCGCCGAGGTGCATCTGCCCGAGCATCTTTCCGTCCACGGTGACAAAGATGTGGTCGTGGGAAACGTCGCCGCCCCACAGCCTGCAGGTAAGGTATGTCGGACCGAACTTCGCGACCTTGACCCTGAATCGCATCGGCTCGGTTCGCCAGCGCGCCGGGCCATCGGGCTTCCTCAGCCTGCGGCATGGTTCGCCGCGCGCGCCATTCTCGGCAAAGCTTGCGGCTCCGTCCGCGAATGCGTGCGCCTTCTCGCTCGCTGCGTCGCCGAGACGCACCTCGTCGATCGTTGCGGCAAAGACGTGTGCGGCGAGGGACATCGCCGCGATGACGGGCATGCAGATATTCATGGACGAAGTATCCCAAGTTCGTATGCGCGGCTGACGGCGGCGATGGACGTCGGGGCGTCAAGCTTGGCGCGCAGGTTCTTCGTGTGCGTCTTCACGGTCTCCGTGCCGACGCCGCAGATTATGGCGATCTCCTCGAACGTCTTGCCGAGCGCCAGGTACTTCAGGACTTCCAGCTCGCGGGGCGAGAGGTTCCCCGGACGCTCCTCGGCGATGTGCTCCTCCTGGAACTCGCCGCCGGAGAGAATCGCCCGAATCGCCTCCACGAGGTCCTCCCACGGAGTTGCCTTGGAAAGATACCCTGCCGCTCCGCAGGAACGCGCGCGCGCGACCTCTTCGGAAAGCGGCATTCCCGCAAGCATCAGGATCTTTGCGTCCGGATACATCTTGCGCAGCCTCTCGGCGAAGGCGAATCCGTCCATGGCCGGCATGCGGATGTCGGTGATCACGAGGTCGAACGCGGACTGGCGCTTGCGGCAGAGCTCAAGCGCCGCCTCGCCGCCTTCGGAAGTGCTGACGTCGAAGCGGACGCTCTGGAGCATTTCCTTCATCCCCTCGCGCACAAGCGGATGGTCGTCTACTATCAGTATGCTTTTCACAGTGGCATCCTTACCGTAATTGTCGTTCCTTTGCCAGGGGCGCTTTCGATGACGAAGGTGCCGCCCATCGCGGCGGTTCTCTCGCGCATCCCCTTAAGCCCTATGCCGCGCTTCGCGGCGATTTCGGGCGAATCGGGCGCGAAGCCGCATCCATTGTCCGCGATCGTCACGACAAGCTCTCCTTCGGCGAACTCGACATGTACCCTGACGCTCGTGGCGCGCCCGTGGCGCATTGCGTTGGCGACGGCCTCCTGCAGCAGCATGAGCAGCGATCCGGCGTGGCGCCGCGCGATTGGCGTCTCCTTGCCGGTGAACTCGAAGGAGACCACCTTGTCCCAGTAGGCAAGTCTTCCTGCGGCATAGCGGACGAGTCCCGAGAAACGCGCGGGGCCATCCGCCTCTTCGTTCAGCGACCACAGGGCCGAGCGAAGTCCGGCCTGCGTCTGGTTTATCGCGGTGCCGATTCCGGCGAGCCTTTCGAGAATCTCCTCGCGCGACGCGCCGTCCTTCATGTAGTTGATCGCGGCGGCAAGCCTGTAGGAACAACTGGCGAGTAGCTGCTGGAAGCCGTCGTGGAGCTCGCTTGCCAGCCTGAACCTTTCGCGCATGGTCGCCTCGGCTACGACGCGCGAACGTATCGCCTTCTCGATGTGTCGGGCCTGCTTGGCGACCGCGCGACGCAGGGCGAGTACCCAGAACCCGAACACGGCAAGGACTCCGAGAAGGGCGCCTATCACCGCCGCAAGGCGCCCTGGGGTCCAGAAAGGCGGATGTGATAGGACATTCAGCGAATCCATCCCCGGGGAGAGGAGGCAGACGTTTTCGAATCCGGCGAGCTTGTGTTCCGCATCCCATTTCGCGGAATACACTGCGACGCCCCTGACGCAGACTCTTGCGCCGACCTGGAAGTTCTCTGGAGCATGCTCGCTGAGCGGCGCGGAAATCTGCGCATACACGAAGCGCCCGCCGCCTTCGAGCACGACAGCGAGCATATTGTCGCGCCGCCAGAAGTCATGGACAAGTCCAGTTACTGCGACTGAACGCGCATACCACGATGGGACTATTGAGCCCTCGGGTATTTCCCACAGTTCGCGCGGAGTCATTTCAACGGGCGGGGGAATCGAGGACTCGTCGCGCCCGGTCTTCCTGACGTCCGCGGAGAACAGGCGCGTCGTGTGGCGGTTGCGCAGCTTTTCGAGAACGCCGTCGACTGAGATCAAGTCACCTGGCTTAAAGCGCTGTTTCGGCTTCCCGTCCATCGAAACGCGCCAGTCGCTCCCGTCGTCCGCGCGCATGAAGAAGTAGTCGTCTATAGGCCGCATCAGCGTGACGACGCCGGAAAACGACGCGGCGTCGCCATCGGCGGAAAAGCCTGCCGCCGCGCAGAAAACTGCGCAGGCGGCGGCCGAGACTATCTTCGCGACGGTGTTCATCAGCGGAAAATCACCATGAGCCCGCTCGGCATGAACTCGGCGTAGAACTGAGTTCCGCCCTCGACGGTCTTTGTCCGCAACTTCCATTTTCCGCCATTGACTGCGGATGCATTGGCAAGCGTCGGCTTGCCGGACCACGAAGCGGCTACAATGCCGTCGACCGTGCTTCCTCTCTCTGGCGAATCGGGATAGGCGAAGTCCATCTTGGCACCATCCTCGAACGTGACGGACGCAACCGATCCCGTTCCCCTCAGCACCGCGCCGCTTTTCACGGTGATTGTGGCGTCAAGTTCATTTTCACACTTCACCTCAAGCGTGCCCTCGTCAACTCGCACGGTAGAACCGTCGACCACCATGGTGTTCGTGCCAAGCGTCAGGACGTCCGTGCCTTTCTTCACAATATGCACCGCCTTGCATCTTGTCGTCTCCAATCCGTCGGTGAAACGGCCCTCGATTGCGCAGGCTTCGTTCTTTTCTCCGATTACGAGCCAAGTCGGGTTCGAGTACGTGCGCAAAATCGCATTCGGCTTTTCGACATTGAACGCACCGAGATGGAGCGCTTTCTCCTCGGTCGTGAAATCGCTATAATCGTAGCCGAAGCTCAGAGTAAAGTGTCCCCATTCCTCAGACGTGCTGTATTTGTCGTTCTTCAGGTTCCATGTGGCCTTGGCGCTGCCAGTCTGCTTGGAGTCAAATCCGAGGGAGCAATACCTGTCGCCAGCGTAGAGATCCGCCTCGCCTTCAAAATTGCTGTTGTCGCCGTAGAAGCGAACGCCGCGCTGGTAGGTCTCAAGTCGGATTTTCCCGCTGCCTTCGATAGGTCCGGCGAACGAGATATTGCCCTGGCGCGAGAGGAAGGTATTCGCTTCGCTTTCGACGACGACTTTTGCATGAACGCGGATGTTCACCGAATTGACATTCTCGGTTATCGTTCCGCCGTTGAAAAGGATCGTCATGGCAGAGGGGAATATCACGGCGGAGTCGTTGTTGAAACTAGAAGTATTGTTCAGTGTCACTCCGCCCGTCAGCTCCAGAGTACCAGAAAAGCCAGTAAAGACCCCATTGTCGACAAGGCTCTGATATGTAAAATCCATGGTGTCCGAGGTGTTGAACTTGACTTTTCCGGTTCCGGTGAACTTCAGTCCCGCAAGGGATTGACCATCAACAAACGTCAAGGTCGAATCAGCCGCTACGTTAACATTGCCCGCGAGCTGTCCGTCAACCACGACATCGCCGCTTATGGCAAGAATCCCGTTGTTGGAGAAGGATTCCGCCGCAATTTTGGCAGCGTCAGACCCGATAACAGTTACCGTTGCACCGGCGGGAATCGAGAAGGACTTGGGCGAGACCTCGGAGTCAAGGAGAACTACATCGCCGTCCTTGAACGAAACCTTGTCGCCTTCAGCATAGCTGCAAGGTGCCTCGTCATTCAGCCAGGCGTTTTGCTCGGTCCATTTCGCACCTGAGTTGTTGGCCCATGCGAGCGACGGCAAGGTAACGACTGCGGACACAGTGCCATTTCCATCATCCACGACTTTAACCGACGAGCTGCCGCTGACATTGACAACGACCTTGCCGTCCCCATACCCCGTCATCGTGCCAGAATAGGTGAAGAGCGTATATGTGTTGCCGCTTTCCCAGTTGCTTGCCTCCGGGAAGGAAAGGGCGCCATCTGTCAAATCGACATTCACGAAAGCAGCGCCAGGCGCCGCCGTGCCGCCGTTTGATGTGACCTTGAGCGTCGTGTCGCTTGCGAATTTTGTCGAAACTTCGGATATGTCGCAGCCGTCAAGTTCGAGCGTGCCGGCGTTGACTGCGATGGCGGATCCTTCCACAAACGCAACTTTATTCCCGAGCGTCAGCTTTGTCTCTGCGCCAACCTTCTTGAGCGTGATGTTGTTCTGTGTAAAAGGCAGATTGACGAGGCTGTCGCTTTTGCTGCCGACCTCGAGCGTGGAACCGGCATTGACGACGTAGAATCCAAGAGGATTGTCGGTATTCGAGTTGTTCGCCTCGTTTACGGCGACAAGCGAACCGAGCTGCAGCGTATCGGACGCGCCATGTTTGAGGTGGATGTAACGGGCAGTGTTCAGGACCCAGTCGGCGTTGGCGGAGCCGGTTTTGAGCGCTTCGAAATAGAAACCGGAATAACTGTTGTTGTAGAAGTTCGTGTAGCAAAACGTGCCGGCAAAATTGCGGTTGTCGCCGGAAAGCTTGACCCAGCGAAAATCAGCGTAGACCGTCAACACTCCACTGCCGGTGAAATCTCTGGAAAGTCCAAGGTTGCAGCCATTGCCGCTAGCGGCTTCACGATCGTCGATAAGCCCGCTGCAGCCTTCGGGAACATTGATGAAGTTGAACGCGGCGACGTTGTTGCCCTGCTTGAAGCCGCGTATCGTGCCGCCTTGGAACTCTATTGTCGGCTCTTTCCCCCACGGCGGCTCTGATTCGTTCCAGGATCCGCCTCGTGCATTGTTGCAGTATATTTTTGCGTTTTCGCCGACGATGATTTTCCCGGTGAAACCAGAAAAGGGCTTTGTCGCAGAACAGTCGTACGTCAGTTCAAGAGTACAGTTGTTGATTTGGACCGTGCCCGTGCCGTCGATGGAGCCGCCCGTCATAGTCAGAGTACTGTCAAGCCCTGTGCTGGAAATAATGAGCGTATCGTCGGCACCAAGGCTGTAGGAGCCGTTATCCGTCCATTGATACTCCGCCGCGAGGGCTGGAATCGCGACAGCCGCCGAAAGAACGGCGGAGAGTGCAGCCTTTGTGACAGATTGCGTCATCGGTGTGTTCCTTTCTTGAATTGTTCAAACTATCTCGCAAAATCCAGTGAACATTTTAGCATTTCCGTTCATGCCCTACCATCCCCATATTTAGGGAATGGCAAAACCGGGAGCGGCTGAAACATCGCGATTCGACGCGCCTCGGACGAAGTTTTCACCTGCCTCGCGGTTAGGCTGGAGGCAGTTGGAACGTTCGCAACCCCTGCAATCCGGGCAGCATTATCGCGCAGGGATGGTTGCGGAATTGCTGAGTTTATGGTAATATATAGCGGTTTCAAAAAAGAGAAAAATGAAAAGTTTTGAAAGCGGCTTGCATGAAACTGATAAAAAGAGCGAAGTACATTGAAAGACTGGCGAATCTGCGTGGGACGCCAGATATCAAAATTATCACTGGCGTTCGTCGGGCTGGTAAATCCAAGCTCTTGGAAGCCTATCGGGATCAGCTGTATTCGGAAGATGGCGTAAATATCGTTTTCATTGACTTGTCGTGTCTGGAGAACGAGAAATTGCTTGAGTATCATGCGCTGAATGAATATGTTTTGGCGAAGACCAGGGATGGCGTCGAGAATGTGTTGATGATCGACGAGGTTCAGGAGTGTAAGGGCTTTGAACGTGTCATCAATAGCCTGCACAATGCGGGGAAACACGATATTTACCTGACCGGGTCGAATGCTTTTTTGCTTTCCAGCGATTTGGCTACATTGTTTACGGGGCGTCAGATTGAAGTTCCGGTCTATCCATTTTCCTTCTCTGAGTTTCTTGCGTATTATTCGGATGCTACGGACAAAGAGTCGATGTTTGACCGTTATCTGGTCGAGGGCGGGCTTGCGGGCAGCTATGTCTATCGGACCGAATCGGACCGCATATCATACATTCGGGAAGTGTTTGATACGATTCTTGAAAGAGATCTTGTCCAGAAGTTCAAGTTGAACGAACCGACGGTGCTGCGCCATCTCGCGGAATACCTGATGGACAACATCTCGAATCTGACGTCTCCGCACAGGGCGAGTGTTCAGTTGGCACAGAACAAGGTGTCGACGAACCACGTTACCGCGTCAAATTACATTGACCACCTCCTTCATGCGTTCCTTTTTCACGCGGTGAAGCGGTACGACATCCGGGGAAAGAAATATCTTGCCACGAGCGAGAAATACTACTTGAGCGACCTTGGATTCAGATATGCCGTTCTTGGACGTCGTAACATGGACTATGGGCGGGCATGTGAGAACATTGTCTATCTCGAACTCTGCCGACGTGGGTATGATGTCTATGTCGGGAAGATACAGGACCTTGAAATCGACTTCGTCGCCATGCGTGGCAGCGAAAAGACATACATCCAGGTGAGCGACAACATCGTCGCGCCCGAGACATTTGAGCGGGAGATAGCCCCTTTCGCAAAGATACGCGACGGATATCCCAGGATGCTGATTGCCCGAACGCGGAATCCCGAGACGGATTTTGAAGGTGTCCGTGTCGTGAATCTTGCCGATTGGCTGCGAGGCTAACATGGCAGCACCTCTAATGAGGGGACTATGGGTCCCATAGTAAAGTACCGCGACGGACCCCCTGTTGCGTGCGGACTTGCCGCGCCGCGTGGGTATACGAGGAGAAGGGGATTTGGTATAATGTATGCTGAAACGGAAGGAGTCATGGAATGAAAAGACTGATGGTTGTTGTTGCGGTTGCGCTTGCGTCGGTTATGGCGATTGCCGCGCAGTGCGAGGGCAAGACGCAGAAGGGCGAGCGGTGCAAGCGCGAGGCCGCCGAGGGCTCGAAGTTCTGCATCGGACACGCCGACCAGGCGAAGAAGCCTGACGCGAAGAAGCCCGACGCAAAGGAGAAGGACGACGGACAGTGCTGGGCCGTGACGGAAGCCGGCACGCGGTGCAAGCACAAGAAGGACGGCGAGAGCGACTACTGCAAGCTGCATGCGCCGTCCGTGAAGCCGTCCAAGCCAGTCACCCAGTGCCGCGCCATGACCTACGAGGGCAAGCAGTGCACGCGCAAGCCCGAAGAGGGCAAGCGCTACTGCGCGCAGCACGGCGGGAAATGAAGGCTGACTTCTCGATTGTCCTGCTGCGGCCGGAGATTCCGCACAACACTGGCGCCATCGGGCGGCTGTGCGTGGGGCTGGGCGTCCCGCTCCACCTCGTGCGGCCGCTCGGATTCGCGCTCGACGACCGCTATGTCGCGCGGGCGGGGCTGGACTACTGGCCGCATCTCGACCTCAGGATACACGACACATGGGAGGACTATCTCGCGTCCGTCCAGCCGCGGCGCTTCCATTTCCTCTCGACCCACGGCGAGAAGTCGCTCTACGACTGCAGCTTCGAGCCGGGCGACGCGCTTGTGTTCGGCAACGAGTCGTCCGGACTCCCCAAGGACTTCTACGAACGCTATCGCGAGTCGCTTTTCCGCATTCCGATGCCGGGCGAGCACGCGCGCAGCATCAACCTCGCCAACGCCGTCTCCATCGCGGCCTACGAGTGCTACCGGCAGCTGAGCCGATAGCAGATCCGCGGCGGATTTGCCGCTGTTCATTGATGCTTGCTGCACTTGACTACGCAACGGTATTGTTCGTGGGCAAACTTTCCATCAGGAATTGCTTCGAACGAATATGTCCCGCCGCTCGGACATTTCACTTCGCGGTTGAGAAGCTTCGTCGCGCGGAGTTCTTCGACGCTCTTAGGCGGGAGGTTATCTTCTTTTTCCATGGTCTTCGGCTCGAACAGATGCCGCATCCGATACTGTTGTGCCGCGACCGCCAACCGCTGTTTCTGCATTGCACAGACTCTTGCGAAATCGGCTTCGGTTACTACTGGGACCCACTTGCCATTGACCTTGGCGAGTTCGTAGTACTGGTCTGTCAATCCAGAGGCTCCGCCCTTGGGACACCTGGCCTCAATGCTGAACCAGCGCATCAAGATCCTGTCCGCCCAGGAATAATCCCCTTTCGTTGTGCCGATGGTTACTGTGGCCCTGTCGCCGTCTACAACTACGTCCTTTGCGAATATTACCGCGCCGTTCATTTGCTCCAAGGCCAAAGGCATATATTGGCCCTTATAGACAACGGCCAGCGGGCAATCCTTTCCCATGTTCGTCTCCACCATCTGCTCGAACGCGGCTTCTGGAAAACTATGGTAGCGTTCTAACAATTCAATGATGACATTCTCGGGGCGATCGATTCCGTATCTCCAGTAGGCGAAGGCGCTCGCGAGCACGAAAACAAGCAGCGCGAAGCATCTCATCACGGAGAACTTCGGTTTTTTCACCGCCGCAGGATTGTCCTGCTCTAAGATTGTATAGTCTTCCATGTGGCATATTATATCAAAATATCAAATGCAAGAAGTCGCTTTGCCCGCGATTCGTTCACGGTTTGCGGACTATAGCAATGTGGATTTTGCTATAACGAAGGAATGGCCTGAGCTTATTGATATAGTGGCATTGATATATAGTTGGCTTTGGGTTTGAGATTCGCGGCGGATTTGCCGTGGCGGAGATGCGAGAAATTTGGTAGAATATCACCAACGAGAGGAGTTCTAAAATGGCGGATGTAATCCTGAAACGCGTTATACCTTTGAAAAAAGTGATTACGCTAATTATCTCATGCATTGCAATTATCGTCACCAAAGCCGACAGCTGGACTGACGAACATGGTAATGTATGGGTGTATGAACCAGAATCTGGCGGGGTAAGGATAACCAGCTGTGACTTTTCTGCGTATAGCGCACATGTGCCCTCAAGAATAGGCGATATGGACGTGAAATCCATTGGCACAGGGGCGTTCCGGAACAACCTTGGCATTAGGGAACTGGTTATTCCCGATCAGATTACCACATTGGGCCAGGCGGTTTTTGCGGGTTGCACAAACCTTGAGACGGTGACTCTCGGCAATGGGATCACGACACTTACGGGAGTTGTCTATGGGAGCAGCATGAATGGGATGTATATGGATGACGACTATTACGGCGTGTTACCGTCGCCCTCTCTGCAAGGAAGTCATGACAACGCCCTGTTTTACAACTGTACGTCGCTTAAGACAATACAATTTGGATGCAACGTTGCAGACATAGGCAACGTTGTGTTCTACAATTGCTCATCACTTGAGTCCGTCACAATACCTGACTCGGTCACAAATATTGGCTGCCATGCGTTTTTTGGCTGCAACAGCCTCAGAAGCGTAAGCATTGGCGATGGCGTAAGCGAGATCGGGCGCATGGCCTTCCGTTCTTTGCCTAAATTACAAAATGTCAAACTTGGCGTGAATGTCGCGACAATCGGAGATATGGCTTTCAAAGGTTGCGCTTCGCTTGAGGAAGTCGTCCTGCCAACTTCGCTCAGGCAGATTAAATTCCAGGCATTTGCCGATACAGGCCTGACGTCCATCGCCATTCCTACGAATAGAGATGGAGACGAGACAGTGCTTGGCCAGGCGGTGTTTGCGAATTGCGCAAACCTCGAAGAGGTCTCGTTTGGCGACACGCTCAAGTCTCTTACAGGAGTTGTGATAGGAGACAACATTAACGGAAAGTACATGGATTGTGATTATTACAACAACGAGACATCAACATCGCTGCAAGGCAGCTATTACAACGCGATGTTCTACAACTGTACATCGCTTAGGACAATCAACTGGGGCTCAGGCCTGAGGGAAATCGGGAATATCGCGTTCCATAAATGCACTGCACTTGCTGAGGTCGTAATTCCTGCAAACGTGACATCGATCGGGAACCATGCGTTCTTCGACTGTTCGTCGCTTAGGACGGTCACCATCAACGGCAATCTGGATTTCATAGGCCGCTACGCCTTCAGCAATTGCATTTGCCTTCACTATGTCAACTACCTGGGGAAATCTGTGACGACATCCCCTGGTTATATGCCTTTTAAGTTCAACAAGCCGCGGGTGACAATTTATGTCTCCGATGATTCGACAGGATGGACAGGTGTTCAGGATGAAACAGGCCTGCCAGAGGGCAACGTGTGGTGTGGTACAGCCATCGCATACGGCCCGCCGCCGGAAATCACGGCGTACACGGTGCATTTCGTCCCGCGAAACGGGATTTCCGAAGTGTCTACGCGCATCGTATACGAGGATGACCCGGTCGGGGCCCTGCCTGTACTGCCTTCGCCAAGCGACGGATGGGATTTTACAGGGTGGTTCACGGCGTCTGCCGGTGGAACGAAGATATCGGCAGACACGGAGGTGTTGTCAAATGCTACTTTCTATGCTCACTGGAATGGCAGTAGCACATTTACGGACGATGAAGGGCATGTCTGGTCCTACCAACTCAACAGCTTGGACGATGGAGTATGTCTCATTGCGTCTTCGGACACAAGGGAACTCCAAGGAGACATTGCCATACCGTCTTACATCTGCGGACTTCCAGTCACAGTTATTGGCAGTTGGGCTTTCGAGGCCTGCACCAAAATAACCGGAGTGACCATACCTGATACAGTCAGAACGATCTCTGATGGTGCGTTCATGAACTGCACGGGAATAGAGCATGTGCATTTTGGAGCCAATGTGCAGTCGATAGGGGCCTTGGGCTTCGGGAACTGCGCTTCCATCAAGTCAGTGTCGCTTCCTGACAGCCTTGAGTACCTTGATAAAGTGTCTTCATTCTTTCGTTGCTCGGCATTGAGGCGGTTTCGCATCGGGAATGGCATGCGCGCTCTCATGGGTGATGCAAGGGAGTATGTGGAAGGCATGCCTATCAGCGGCAAGGTCGCTAGCGTTCAGATGAGTCCATTAGGGTCCTGTTTTGAACTAGAGACCTTAGAGCTTGGGGCCAATGTGACGAGTGTCGATGAAGCAGTATGCTACAACAGCACAAAACTCAAACGTGTCATATGTGATGGGCCGCTTCCAAAATGCAATGCTCTGATTATTAGTGGTGGAAATAGCGAGCGGTACTGCTATGTCAGGCGCGCGGTGTACCCCGACGGTCTCCCGCAGACGTCATGGGCGGGCTTTACACTGCGTTACCTTGACGACTATGCCCTCCCGGAGTTGAAAGAAGGCGCAACACCAGAAGACATCGACATTGCCGTAAATGCCGTTAATTTCGCTGATGCAGACGGGATCAAGACGGCAGTTGGGGGTGACGTTGAGGAATACAACAGATTCAGGCTGTGGGCGCAGAGTCTTCCGGCAGGCGAAATTGCCGCTGTCGTGTCCACCAATGCCGCCGTCTCGTACATGCTTGGAGCCGAAGATGTTTTCGTCAATACGCCAATGATCAAATTCTGTGATGTGGAGATTGTCGATAACGATGCCGCACAGTGCCGTGCAATGTCGGTGAATGTCGTTGTGAGGGACGGTGAACGTGCAGTGGCTGTGGCGGCCGATAGGGTGAAAGAGATGTTTGAAGCGACGGGAAATGTACGCGATTGGGATGGCCCTGATAAAATGATCCCTGTTGTTACCGTTGAGGGGATTGACGGCAAGAATATACGATTCAGAGTCGCTGCGGGAGGCGATTCCGACGACATGGCGTTCGTGCGTTTGCGTGTGCGATAAAAGTGGGGATGCTATGAGGTGCAGGCCCGCGAAACGCTGATTTTCAGGGGTTTGCTGCGTATGGTTGGTGCGCGGCGAGCAAATTGGATTTTGCTGTAATATGTGCATGTTCCGAAAGGTCTAATCGAAATGATTGTCGCCATACTATTATTGCTTATAGTTGTGAGCATTCCGGCGTGGTGTAGGCGCCGCAATGTTGGCATCATGACATGGGCGTTCCGCATGATTCCACTGTTTGCGATTCTTGATCTCTTGACTGGCTGCCGTTTGATCGGTTTTACATGGATGATGGGCCTCGCCCTCTTTTCCCTGATCAGGGGATCGCTTTTGCTGGCCGGTGCTGTGCTGCTTCTGCTTCTTGTGATATGCGGCATGATCGTGTTCTGGCCGGGTTGGCGGTTGAAAATGCCCAGGAAGCGGTGGCTGCGCGGAATCCTCTGGGGTGCTTATTCCTGCTGCAGCATTCTCATGGCGGCAGGATTTGCCTTGTTCGCGATGGCATCCATTTCCGCCATGTGGATGTCCTGGCAATTCCGCGTCATCGACTGTCGGTATGCGACCAAGGGCGAAATGGATGGCGGTTTTCGTCCACGTGCATTTGCCAGATGGCTCCCGCCTGGCGTGAAAGACATCCACTATCGAAGCGAGGCGAAGTTCGGCCAGGTTGAAGAGCGGTTGACCTGTCGCTGCGACGAGGCGGATCT
>SUWC01000072.1 GCA_015061665.1 Lentisphaerota bacterium | reverse complement strand
AAGTGCCTTGACGTCGACGAGCGCGGGCGCATCAAGCTCTCGCGCAAGGCGGCGATGGCCGAGCTCGACGAGCAGGCGGCGAAGTAAAGTCGGCCTGCATGGCGAAAACACCGGGGCGCGGCGCATCTGCCGCGCCCCGTTTCCGTTTTTGGGGAAGTTGCTACGAGGCGGCGGACGCCGCGGTGGATCTCCGGACGACGAGCGGCGCGTCGAGGAGGATTTCGCGCGGGTCGTTGTTCGGATAGCGCATGCGCGCGAGGAGCGTCTTGAACGCCGTCGCCGCAAGTTTTCTCACTGGTTGCGAAATAGTCGTGAGCGGGGGATTCGCGAGCCGCGCGGCCTCGATGTCGTCGAACCCAACGACCGCGACGTCGTCTGGAATGCGCTTTCCGAGGCGCGCGAGGGTTTTGGTCAGGAGTATCGCCTGCTCGTCGTTTCCGCACACGATGGCGTCTGGGCGGGTGCGGCTTCTGAGAAGTCTTGCAAGCTCGCGTTCGTCTGTGGGGGTAAAGTCGAGACTGCGAACGCCTTCCTCGCATCCGAGAAGGGCCAGCTCGCCAGCGAGTCCGAAAAGACGGTTGCTCCAGTTCGCGTTTGCGGACGGATTCCCGCCCTCCATCAGGAATGCGATGCGTCCGTAGCCGCGCTCGTGCAGATGGTCTGCAATGATGCGCCCCGCGTTCACGTTGCTGACGGCGACGAGGTCGCAGCTGCTGCGCTTAGGCGGTCTTGTGATGTCCGAGTCGATCAGGACCACGGGAATTTCCGCGTGCCTAAAGATGCTTACGATCTCCTTGTTCGTCTCGACCATCTTCTCCGAGACGAACGGACGGAAGATAACGCCTTCCGCGCGGCTGACCGCAAGCTTGCGCACCTTGCGCCTGATGTCGCGCACAAGCGCATCATGCGTACGTTCGCGCGTGAAGACGAGTTCGACGCGGTATCCGAGGCGCGCGGCGTGCCGCTTGGCCTCCTTATCTATCTCGGCGAAGAACTCGTACGACTCGTAGTCCGGGATGACGAGTCCGATAAGCCCGCTCCGCCGGTACGCGCGCTTCGTGAGAAACGAGCCCGCTCCGTTGCGCTTCTCTATGAGGCCCTGCTGGCGCAGCTGTTCCAGCGCTCCGCGCAGCGTCATGCGCGAGACGCCGAAGCGCTCCGAAAGCTTCGCCTCGCTCGGAAGCTTTCCTCCTTCGGAATAGGTGCCGGACATTATGTCCTTTGTCAATTGCTCGACTATTTCTCTTCCTGTCATGCGGGTATTATATCACTGCCCGCAGGAGCCTGTCTATACAGGTCTTGTTGCGTCCGCTGATCTTTTGGTAGAATGAAAACGAAAAACACGGAATACACTGAATACACGGAAAGACAAAAGGAGGATGTCAGAGATGAAGACTGTAAAGGACAAGCAGATTCTGATGGCGGCGGATTTCGCGGGCTATCCGCTGAAGGAGGCGATCAAGGAGTATCTCGAGAAGAAGGGCTGGACGGTGACGGATATCGGCGTCAAGGCGGATTCCGACCCGAACGACACGGAGCTGATGTTCCACCGCATCGGCCTGCGCGTCGGCGCGATGATCACCGAGAAGGAGTTCGAGCGCGCTCTCATCTTCTGCGGTACGGGCATGGGCATACACATCGCGGCGTCGAAGTGCCCGGGAGTTCATGCGGGCGTGGTCGAGTCCGTTCCCGCCGCCTTCCGCGCGATTACCGGCAACGGAGTGAATGTCCTCGCTATGGGCGCGTTCTACGTGACGCCAGAGCTTGGCAAGCAGTGCGCGGACGCATTTCTCTACAACGACTTCGGAAGCGGATGGGAGTGGTGGCCAGACTTCGACAAGTTCCACCAGATCGCGATCGACGAGCTCAACGCCTTCAACTACGAGGAGTACAAGGCGAACGGCTTCAGGGTGAAGCACCTCGGCGACTGCCACTGCGAGCTCTACGACCGCCCCGAGGGCTTCTCGTCCGTCCCGCTCATGTGCAAGAGATAGGTACGGCTGTGTTTCGTAGTATGATGCCATTGACGGCGAGGCGAGGGGGTTGACATAATTAAACCGACGGCAAATAAACGGTGAGCAAATTGATTGCGTCGTACGATTCTTGACAAAGAATAGTGCACCTAATTATGAAAACAGCAAATAGGTGCACCTTGCTTGACGGAGAAAAAAGTGCACCTAATTGAGAAAACGGTAAATAGGTGCACTTTTATCGTTGACCCGAAAGACTGAAGAATGGTATAATCCCCTTATGAAAATGCAAATCATGCACTTTACAGGAGAAGAATCATGAAGTTCTTTGGCCGTGAGCGTCAATTGGAAGACTTGAAGGGGCTTTGGGGGAAGCGCGTTTCATCCCTTTGCACATGTCGTGGCAGACGGCGCATCGGCAAGTCTACGCTCATTGAGCAGTTCGCCAAGATATCCAATGCTCGCTTCATAAAGATTGAAGGGGTTCGCCCCAAAGATGGCTATACAAACGAAGACGAACTCTCCGCCTTTGCGGTTCAGCTTGCGGCGCAGACGGGCTCGGAGCGGACTACTCCGGAAAACTGGCTAAGCGCATTCATCCGTTTAGACAAGGAAATACGCGACGACGAAAAGACAGTTGTGCTCATAGACGAAATCTCGTGGTTCGGATACTACGACGCCATGTTTCCCGACATGGCAAAGATTGCATGGGACAACTACTGGAAGAAGCATGACCGGCTCATCGTCGTGCTTTGCGGGAGCATATCGGGATGGATCAAGGAAAACATCATCGACAACGGCGCATTCTACGGTCGCCGTTCGCTTGACATGGTCGTGGGCGAGCTTCCGCTTTCGCAGTGCGTCAAGTTCTGGGGGGCGTCCGCTTCGCGGATAGAGCCGCGCGAGATGCTGGATGTCTTGTCGGTCACAGGCGGGGTGCCGCGCTATCTGGAGGAGGTGGATCCATCCCTCTCTGCCGCGGAGAACATAAGGAAGATGGCGTTCCGTGCGAACAGCACGCTGAGGACGGATTTTGACGAAATGTTCACCGACGTAGTAACCAAGCAGCCGCGTCTTTCCGGACGTGTCATAAGGTGCCTGGCGGAAGGCGCGATGACGGTGACCGAACTGGCGGCGGTCCTTGGAATGGAAAAGGGGGGCAAGCTTTCCTCTGCCCTCGGACAGCTGTGCGAAGCAGGCTTCGTCGCGCTTGATGCGGGAAGGAATCCGGAGACGGGGACCAAGATCAGGGAACGCCGCTACCGCATAAAGGACAACTACGCTAGGTTCTACCTTAGATACATAGAGCCGTCAAAGGAGATGATAGACGACGGATCGTATTCGTTTGCCTCGCTTTCCGCGCTTGAAGGGTGGGAGTCCGTCATGGGGTTCGCGTTTGAGAATCTCGTTGTGAACAACTACGCGGAGCTGATTCCGTCGCTTCACCTCGGCAACGCACTGATAGAGTCTGCAGCACCATATCGCCGTGCGGGCGTCGCAGGGCTGCAGATAGACCTTCTCATACAGACCCGACGTGCGATGTACGTCGTGGAAATTAAACGGCAGCGCGAGATAGGCCGCGAAGTCGAGCACGAGGTGGAGCAGAAAGTCGAGCGTCTGGGCAGACACGAGGGCAGGTCGGTGCGGACTGCGCTGGTGTACGAAGGCCATTTGGCGCCGATTGTCGAGGCGGACGATTTCTTCGATTCGATTGTTCCCGTGCAGGACTTGATGGGGTTGCCGCGATAGCTTTTCCAACCGCGCTTGCGTCAATGCAATACTTGCGCAGGGATATACGTTACTGACGCGAAATAATGAATGCAGGCGTGCGCCGCCGCATCGCCGCGCGGGCTGCGCAGACGAGGCCAGTTTCCTACCTGTCTATATAGGTATTGCGAGGCGGATATTATTCTGTTATAATCGCGGCATGAAAGTTGGATTGAGAGGCGGCAGACACCGGCAGCCATGAGACATTGCGTTGGCATTATTCTGTCTTTGGCGGAGGCTTTTGTCATTTGGTATTCGCCAGCGGCGCAAATCAGCGGATTCCGTCACTGCATCTTTGAGGCGGTGCCTCTTGAAGGTGCGTGGGAGATGTCGTATTCATCGAATGCCTGGACAGCTGCGGAATGTCCCGTCTTCAGTGGGCGAGTTGTCTCTGGCGCGGTTCCCGGCTGCTGGGATGAGATGGGCGACTCCTTTCGAGCGGCGGGGATTACTGATGACTTTGTCGACAATCCGCATTTTCTCCGGCAGTCGCTTCCACTCGCAGGCGGGGCGCGCGACACGACTATCCCCGGAATTCTTGGATGTTTCATGTATCGGCGGACGGTCGAGCTAAGACCAGACGTTGTTCGGCTGGCGGATTCAGAGCCGATAGATGCGGGGGATTCTCGCTGTGTAATTGCGTTCGACTGTGTCAGGAACAGCGTTCGAGTATGGATCAATGGAAAATTCGTCGGCCGCCACGAGGGGTTCTCCACCCCGTTTGAGATAGCAGTTCCGCACGGGATTCTCAAAGAGGGTAATAATGAAATCGTTATGTCGGTCTCGAACGGACCGATTGTGGGGTGTTATGGAGCTGAAGTGAGCGGACTTGCGACACGTGGACTGTTCGCCGCCGCTGGCGGCATAGTCGGGCGCATGGAATTACGATTTCTAAAGAACGGCCTGGCTGACGTGTATGTTACGACAGCTGCGGATTTGAATACGTTTACGGTACATTTGGGGGGATATGGAAACGGGAAGAGGCAATGCGCTGCGTGGGAGATTTGCAAAGACGGGAAAGTCGTCGCGAAGGGCGAGGCGCATCGTGATTTTTCATTGCCGACAGATGGCTTTGAATTCTGGTCGCCGGAGCGACCGTCGATGTACACGCTTCGCATCACAACGTCGGAAGGTGTCTACAGCCAGAAGTTCGGTCTTCGGCGACTTGTTGCCGTCGGCGAGAAGCTGCGCCTGAACGGGAAACCGGTCTACCTTAGAGGTGTTACAGAGCACTGCTATTTCCCGGAGACGGTTCGTCCCCCGAGAGATATTGACTATTACCGGCGACTCACGGCAAGGCGCAGAGAGCTGGGCTTCAACTTTGTTCGGTTCCACACATGGGTTCCTCCTGAAGAGTATCTTTCCGCCATGGATGAACTCGGGATCCTCGTCCACATCGAGTCGCCGAATTTCACGCCGCTCGAGGAGTACAGGTCGATTATCGCGTTCGCGCGGCGGCACCCATGTGTCGTCATATACTGCACTGGCAACGAAACGCGCATTGATCGCAAGGCAGAGGCGTATCTGGAAGATATCGCGCGGTTCGTACATTCAGGGACGGACGCGCTTTTCTCCCCCTTGAGCGCGATGCGAGGAGTGGAGTACATGCTCGTGGACGGCAAGGACGACGTGGCGTCGACGCCGTTTCGGCACAATCCGAAGCGCATGGCGAGGCTTGCCGCCTTCTGCGACCTCTTTACTTCCTACCAGCAGGGAGCGGTTAGCTACGATTCCCTTAACGGCGCGTCGGCGGCGGCAATAGATGCATGGAGTGATGCCTACTGCGAAAAACCTCGTCTTTCGCACGAAATATGCATTGACGGAAGCTATGCCGACCTTTCGATAGAGAGAGAGTATCCAGAAGATTCTCCGATACTCAAAGCCGGGGTCTTTTCAGAGATTCGCCGGGCGCTTGACGAGAAAGGGCTTTTGGGCAGGGCGCCGGCATATTACCGGAGTTCATGTGAATGGATGAGGCGCATCAGGAAGTTTACTTTCGAGAAGATGCGCTCGTCGCGCCGAACGGCAGGTTACGACTTCTTGGGGGACATCAACTCGCACTGGCATACGTTCGGATACTTTGTCGGCATCATGGATGAATTCCTGCGCCTTAAGCCGGGCGAGACAGCGGAGAACGTCAGGCGGTACAATTCTGCTGCCGTGCTTTTGTCCGACCTTGGAAGCGACTTCAATGTTCGCGCCGGGGACAGGAAAAGCATCGGGATTTCAATCTCCAACTATTCCGCCGATGTCACGAACGGGCTCCTGAGCGTAGAGCTTGTCGATTGCGACGGCAACAGGGAAATATGGCAAATGCGCGAAAATGTCGGAGAGGTGCGGTGCGGCGACCTGAAGAACCTGTGTGAATGTGACGTCGCAGTGCCTGACGAGAATCGCGTTCGGAAATATATTCTGCGGGCGAAGTTCTCCTCTGCCGCCGTTTCGGCTGAAAATGAATGGGAGCTCTATGCATTTCCTCGTGTCCGTGAACCAGCAATTCCAGAAGTTCGAAATCTCATAATCTGTGGAGACATTTCGCGCGGAGATCTGTTGGCGGCAATGAAGCGCGGCGAAAGGGTTCTTATCCTCGGCGTAGGGCCGTTCAAGTCTCTTCCGACGACCTACCGCATTGGACTTGCCGGACGGTGCAGTGGAAACTATGCGACGGTCATACAGAGCGGGCATCCCGCGCTCGACGGGCTTCCGCACGAAGGATTCTGCGGATGGCAGTTCCGTCGGCTCATGGAAGGAGGCCGAGCCGTGCAGCTTGAAGCGGACGTTCCGTTCGATCCGATTGTCGACATTGCCTCGTCGGAGAAATTTCCGATACGGCAGTCTGCCTTGTTCGAATATTGGGTCGGCGAGGGGAGACTCATCGTTTGTTCGTTTGCCTTCCGCGACAACGACCCCGCAGCGGTCTGGCTCAAGGCGCGGCTAAAGGAATATGCTGCGTCGGACGCCTTCAATCCGAGGCAAACGCTAACGCCATTACAGATTGCTGCCGTAATGGATGCTCCGCTTCTTACGGGAGAAGGCAACGCCAACAAGGCGCGTAATCCAAACGATCCCGCGAGCGTGGTACGGGCGGGCGAGCTTTCAGAGCCATAGCAAGGAAGTTTATGGTGATGCGTTCGGTGATATCGGCGATGGTATGTGTGTGGGCGATGGATACGCCGGCTCTCGGCCATGCCGCTTCGCCGGCGGAGCGGCTTCGCGATAATCTTCTGGAAATTGGACGGGGGTCGAACTTTGTCTATGCGGCTTCCACGGGTTCAGTGGACTGGAAGCCTGAAGGCACGGTGGGCTTCGGGGCAAAGACTGGCGTTTCGCCGCTTCTCTACTTCGTCGAGTTTCGCGACATAGCAGGAACATGGCTGAGGCCGGAGGAATACGCGGTAAACAGGAAGAACCTTGCTGCGTTTGCAAGGCGCGAATATGCCGAGCGCCATGCCGTGCCGATGGTTACATGGCATCTCAACAACCCCTATGTTCCGCCGAGATGGCGCGATTCCAATTGGAATGCCAACGCCGCGTTCCGCTATCGACATGGCGTGGACGGCTATCCGGAGAATCATCGCTTCGTCCTGCGTGAAATCGTCGATGGATCGGGCGCAGCCTGCGGTCGCGGACGGATCGACGGCACAGGGGACATGACATTTCCGAATCCGCGCGCGTGGTATGAATGGTGCTTGAAGGAGGCCGCGGCCTTCTGCCGCACGTTGAAGGACGAGAACGGCGAGCAGATTCCGATTGTGTTCCGTCCGCTCCACGAGTGCGACGGCGACTGGTTCTGGTGGGGGGCGAAGTCGGCGACGTGCGAGGATTACATTGCCGCGTTCAGACTGACTGTCGATGTCCTGCGCACGGAACTTGGGCCGAGCAACGTACTCTTCGCATATTCCCCAGACAGGAGATGGGATGCGGCGGGAGAAGTCGGCAAAAGCGGATTTCTCGCCCGTTACCCAGGCGACGAATGGGTGGATATGATCGGCTTCGACGACTATGAACTAGGCAAGGACTACGACAGTCCTAACGCTCCGAAATGCGCCGGCAAGACGTCCGCGAATGTGATTCGGCGCGCCAGGATCGTCACGGAGGTCGGCATGGCGCGCGGAAAGATCTGCGGACTTTTCGAGAGCGGGGTGAAGGAGTCGGTTGACTTTTTCTATGCTGAAATGCTCAAGGTGATGACGGCACCTGGCGTGAAGTTTGCCATCGCGGCGACATACGACGGATCGTGGACCTGGCCTGCGACAGACATCGGCAAGGTCGACATGAATGCGTTTCTAATGTCCGACAGAGTAATTACCGACCGCAGCAACGTGGATCTTCTTAAGTAGGCGGATGACTCTTCTTTAACCTGTCTATACAGGTATTGAGTGAAGGTGGTGGATATGGTATTATTGAACCGTCTAGGGCTTGGCATGGCTTTGGACGGCAAAAACAAGAAAGGAGCAAAATGATGATGAAGATAGGCAGAGGATGCAGGAAATTCGAGGTCGTTCTCGCTCTCGGTGCGCTGGCAGCGTTGCCTTTGCGCGCCGCGACGATAGAGTGGGAGGAGGCGCGGAACATCGGCGCGGATGCCGACGTCTCGACCGAGGGTGAACTCATCTGCGCCTACAACGAGAATGGTGTCGATGCAACTGTCAACGGTGTCCTTTTTAGGGGATATACCTCTCATGGGCTGTTTCCGGTCGGTGCGGTGGAACCAGATGCCCAGCTCGCCACCTTCGGCGAGAGTCGCGCAAATACGTTCCTTGGCGCTTTTGCGTCTTCGGCATCCTTCTCTGAGCCGTACAGAAACTTGCTCGCCGGCGCCGCGTTCAACAGAAACGCCAATGCAACAGGAACGGTAACTTTACTCGGTCTCCAGCCGGGCGAGGAATATCTCGTTCAGGTCTGGATCAACGACAATCGCTCGACTATTGATGTTCGTTCTTACACAATGGTTCTTGACGGGAGGTGCTCCGTTGAGACGCATCCCGAAAATGCCGACTACGGTCAGTATGCCATCGGACGCTTCCGCGCCGATTCGTCCTCGCAGGTGATTTCCATCTTCTGCACAAGATCGCCCATCATCAATGCGTTCCAAGTGCGCAAGCTGCCGTCGATAGCGTGGGGCGAGCCGCAGCCGACCGGCGACGGTTCGGAAGTCAACAATTCCGGCACGACGCTGTACGCCTATCATTTTGCATTCAGCAACGACAGCAACCCCAGCTACGTGGTGAACGGAGTCGCGTTCAGCGACGGCGGATACGGCGGCGTAAAAATGTCCGCGAATGTCGGGCTGTCGCACGATGGCGGGGAAGGGCGCGATTTTAGGGCAAGCAACGGCGGCATGCTCGACTCGAAGACGGTTTATCCGGAAGGGACGCCCGAGAGCTACAAGACTGTCCTCGGGTGCGGATTGTACCTTAACCTCTCCGTCAGCGCCGCCGGCGGAGCGTGGACCGACATGACGCTGAAGAACCTCGTCCCCGGAAGGAAGTACGCCGTCCAGATGTGGTACGTCGATGCGCGCTACGAGAACGAGACGTGCACGATCTATCAGAAGATCGACGGCGTCCGCTCGCTCTTTGCCTACGACAGCGCGAACGGATACCACGGGCAGACTGTGACGGGCGAGTTCGTCGCCACGTCAACCAACAAGACGATTCGCGTGCGAGGCTACAACATATCGCCGTCGTGGCGGAACAATTCGCTCCTGAATGCGTTTCAGGTCAGGGATATTACCGAGATCCCGGAAGGCGGACAGGTCATCCCCCTCTCCGCCGAGTCGGCTGTTCGCACCGACGGAGAACCGGTCTATGCCTATACTGCCTCAAGCGCGGACTTGACTGTGAACGGAGTGGCGTTCGCTGCGCAGTCTTCATGGACGTCATGGGGGGGCGGCAACGTGCAGTTGACCGGTTTTACTGCCCGCAATGATTCTGTGTTCCACCCCAATGCATCAACGGGCTTTGAGAAGCTTCTGGCGGCTGGCGTTTTTGCCCGCGCATCGGAGGTCAACAACAAGAATCCCGCCCCGGCGTCTCTGACCTTCAACGGACTTGTGCCGCTCAGTCCGTATCTCATTCAGGTGTTTGTAAACGATTCGCGCGAGGGAACAGAAGACCGCCGCGTGAAGTTCGGCGACAACGGCACGTTCACGAACTATCAAAGCTGCTGCGCGCTTGTTGTCCGTCCCGAGACCTCATCGCACACTTTGAACCTCTGGTACACGGCCGACGCGGCAGGCAACATCTCGCCGCAGGTGAACGCCGTGCAGGTGCGCCGCCTGCCGGAGACTACCGGCGATGCGCTCGTCTGGAGTGGCGGCGCGAGCGGCGCCTGGTCTGCCAGCTCGGCTGGATGGACTGGCAGCGGAGACATCCCCGCAAACCCATGGTCGGCGGAGAACGGCGTGGCACGCGATGCTGTCATCGGCGATGGAACGACCCTGACGGTTTCCGACGGCGTGACGGCGCGCAATCTGATTGCGCAGGGGGCGTTGACACTGAACGGATACCCGACGCTAACGGGCGAAATCATGGGCGGCGACGTGACGGTTGCGTCTGCGTTGACGGTCGAAACAATCGTCAAGACGTATGACGGTTTGCTGACCTTCTCGGGCGACCGCTCCCAGTTGCGGCAGGCGACGGTGACGAGAGGTGTGCTGGCCTTGACTGCCAACGACTCGTCCGATCTGCGTCGTGTGTTCGTAGGCGAGTCTGGAACGCTCAAGCTTTGCGGAACGGGGCGGATCGTTTCCGGCACTGTGTCCGGTACGCTGGAGACTTCAGGTGCGCTCACGGCGTCGTCTGACGTCGAATTTGCGGCTGGCTGGGTTCTTCGGCGTACGAACGGTGCGGCGATGACGGTGGACTGCGAGACATTCGACCTCTCGTCCATCGCATCCGTCCATATTCCCGATTCAGCGGCATTCTGCGCCGGAACGCGGGAGGTTCTGCGGACGACGGGTAGTTTTACCGGAACAGTTCCGGGGCTCGATACGGACAAGAAGGGATTCCTGCTTGAAGTCGTCCACACCCAAGGCGGCGATGTGCTGAAGTTGAAGTCCAGAGGCCTGTTTATCATGCTGCGGTGATAAAGGAAAGAAGACGAAGGTGTATAGTCGGCGGAGAACGATGTTTGCGCTGTCGCTGTGCGCGGCATCGTTAGTTTACGGTGCCGCTCCGTCTTGGCCGGAGGCGACGCGGGAGGCGAAGCCGTGGGTCTACAACTGGTGCATGGGCTCGGCGATGGACGAGCCAGGACTGGAATACCAGAGCCGCGAACTTGCGGAGAAGGGCTTCGGGGGATTTCACGTAATCCCGATCTACGGCGCCAAAGGGTATGAGGCGAAATGGAAGAAATATCTTTCTCCTGAGTGGATGGATGCTTTTGCCCTCGCCAAGCGCATCGGCGAAAAGCATGGACTCGGCATAGACCTGACGTCCGGTACGGGCTGGTGCTTCGGCGGACCGTGGCTCAAGAAGGAAGAGGGGAGTTGGAAACTTGTGTTCGACAAGGAGGGGCGTCTCGTGCCGCAGCTGACTGGCCAGCAAGTGAAGCGTGCCGCGCCGGGAGGGGAGGGACCGATGATGAATCCGTTCTCTCCCGGTGCAATGGATTCGTTTCTCAAGAAGTTCGAGGTGTTCGACAAGCCGGGCGCGGCGCTGCCGGAGCATTTCTACCATGACAGCTACGAATACTTCAATGCGGCGTGGAGCCCTGAACTTCCGGCGGCTTTCAAAAAGCGGCGTGGATACGACTTGATGGAGAAATGGGACATCTTCAGCGGCAAGGGCGATTCCAACGAGATCGCGCGCGTCAAATGCGACTACCGCCAGACGCTGGATGATCTGATGGTGGAGGAAGTGTTCCCCAAGTGGGTCAAATGGTGCCATGCGCGCGGCGTCAAGACGCGCAACGAGGCGCACGGCTCTCCTGCGAACTGGCTCGACCTCTACGCGCTTGCGGACGTTCCGGAGACGGAGATGTTCGGGAGCTTCCGCGACATACTGATTTCCAAGTTCGCCTCGTCTGCCGCGAACGTCACGCGCAAGCGGTTTGTGTCGGCGGAGACATGCACATGGATTGCGGAGCATTTTCACGAGACCCTCGCCGAGACGAAGGTGTTCATCGACAAGCTGTTTCTCGCCGGCGTCAACCGCATTTTCTTCCAGGGATGTGCGTATTCGCCTGTCGAGGCGCCTTGGCCTGGCTGGTGCTTCTACGCTTCGATGCAGATGAATCCGCGCAATCCGATCTGGCGCGACGTTGGAACGCTCACCGCCTACATCACGCGCTGCCAGTCGGTCTTTCAGAGTTGCCAACCGGACAACGACGTGCTGGTCTACTGGCCGCTGCGCGACTACTGGTGGAATGCGGACGGATATGCGAAGATGATGGGCGTTGATGGGAAGGGCTGGTTCTATGGACAGCCAATCTGCTCGATGGCGGGGCGTCTGCACAAAGAGGGGTATGCTTTCGACTATGTGTCCGACAGGATGCTGCAGGATGCAGAAGGACTTGATCTCAGGAATAGATATGCCGCGCTCGCCGTGCCGGAATGTCGGCACATGCCTGAGAAAACGAAGGCGGCGATTGCCGCGCTTGGCCTCCCCGACGTCTCAAAGGCGCGGCGCGAACCATTCGCGGCGGCGGGGCTGATGTTCACGCGCTTCCGCAATGGCGCGGACACCGTGTATTTCCTCGCCAACCAGACGGACGGCGGTATTTCAGGCGCGTTTGCGCCGTCGTGCAGGCCGAAGTCGGCGTGGCTCATGAATCCGCTTACGGGCGGGATTACGCCTGTGGAGGTAAAGGATGGCCGCATCAGCATTTCCCTTGATGTCGGTCACTCATGTTTCCTGTGGTGTTCTCCGCTGGCCGTAGAGTGCAGCGCGGCATTTGCGCCGCGCGAGAAGACATATCTAGACCTTGGCGAAGTAATCGGCAACGAGTCGGTCAGGGTGACGGTGAACGGAACGTATCTCGGGACGCTCATCATGCCGCCGTACATAGTAGAAGTTCCGCATGGTGTTCTCAAAGGGCCGAAAGTGGAGGACAACGACATCGTCGTGGATGTGTGCGAGCGGGCGGCGAACCGAATACGCGAAATGGACTTGAAGGGCGTCAAGTGGAAAAACTTCTCCGACATAAACATGGTGGACATCCACTACCGTCCGCTCGACGCCTCCAAGTGGCCCATCATGCCGCACGGCGTCAGGGGACCGATGCGGATATATCGCGGCGAGCCGCCCGAACCGCTTCCCGCCGCCGCTCGCCCAGCGCCAAGGCCGCAGTCGGCGCAGAAACCGCGTTGGGCCGGGGCCGGTTTCTGGGATCGGCGTCACGAGGCGAAGTTAAAGGAAATCGCCGACGGTCAGAAAGAATACGACTGCGTGTTTGTCGGCGACTCCATTACGCACAACTGGGAGGGCTGGAGCGAGAAGCCGGATGTCGAAGTCGCCGAGCGGCTTTACGCCAATGGAGGGCTCAAGTTCCCGAACGGACCCGGACGTGCCGTCTGGGCTGAAATGAAGAAGACTTGGCGCGTCTTGAACCTTGGCATGGCGGGCGACACCACGCAGAACGTCCTTTGGCGGCTTGACAACGGAGAGATGGACGGTTACCGCACGCGGTTCGTGTTTGTCATGATCGGCACAAACAACGGAAGCGATACGCCGGAAAACCGAGCGAAGGGAATAAAAGCGGTCCTCGACAAAATTTCAGAAAAGCAGCCGCAGGCGACGATTCTCCTTTCGCCGATATTCCCGAGCGGTGCCAAGCCGAACGATCCGCTGCGTGTCACGAAGGACAAGACGAATGCCATAATCAAGGGCTATGCCGACGGGAAACGGATCGTCTGGGTGGATTTCAACAAGCGGTTCCTAAATGCCGACGGAACGCTGAATACGACCCTTATGCCCGACCTGCTGCACCCTCTTGAAGCCGGCTATCGAATTTGGTTTGACGCAATCAAGGAATTCTGCCCGTTGCCGCCGAAAAATGATGAGACGTCTCCTTTTCATGCGACACCAGACGTCGTGCTGGCCGAGCGTGTCGCCGAAGCCCCTTGCGGTGATGCAGATTTTTCGGCAGAACTTCAGTCCATGTTGGACGATGTCGGGTCGCGCGGCGGGGGAACGGTGTTCCTGCGCCGTGGTTTCTACACGGTAGCCCGGCCCGTTGAGATTCCCGTCGGAGTCACCCTTCGCGGCGATTATTCGGTGGCGCGGCCGGACCAAAGCACCGTCCTTTGCGTCTTGTGCGGACGCGGCGAACCAGACGGGACGGCCGCCTTTACGGTCAACTGCGGCGGGGGACTCATGGGTCTTGTCTTCTGGTATCCCGAGCAGACGCTCGGCAACCCCGTGCCGTATCCGTGGACGGCAAAATCCAAGATTGACAGCTCTCTAATGAACGAAAACCAGACAGTGACGGATTGTACATTTGTCAATTCATGGAAGGCGGTTGCCATCGGGCCTGAGTGGAACGAACTCCATACGCTTCGGCGACTTTCGATATGCGCCCTTTCGACGGGCATCGCAGTGGACCGCACCACCGATATCGGACGCACAAGCGAAGTCCTGGTCTCGCCGAAGGCTTGGTCTGATAGCGGGCTCCCCGGCGCGCCGTCAGAAAACGAGCTTCGGGAATGGCTTCGGACGCACGAGACGGTTGGCGCGGACTACGGCCGCAGCGACTGGGAGTACATCTGGCGCCTCAAGGTGGATGGATACAACGTCGGCGCTCGTTTTCGAAAGGGAACTACGCCGCAGCTGACGAACGCGGCAATTGCGGAATCGACGTTCATGAACTGCGTTACGGGCATTCGCCTTGAAATGCTGAACCCAGTAGGGCTCGCAGTCCATGATTCAACATTTTCATCCGATACGAACGTCGCATTCTCGACTCTTTGGCATAGCTCATGCGCACAGTTCAATTCCTGTATGTTTGTCGGTTCCGCGCCAGAACAGCCAATGAAGGACGGGTACGAATGGGGCGGGCATCTTCTCTCGCCGCATCTGCAGGCGTCAAGATTCCCTGTGCGTCCGGAACCGCCTCCGCGACCGCGTCCGGCCGGTGATTTCGTCCAAAATGTCAGGGACTTTGGCGCGGCGACCAACCTTGAGGACAATACGGCGGCGTTCATGCGCGCGCTTTCGGAGGCCGGACGAAAGGGCGGGACGGTCTATGTTCCCGCCGGCGTCTGGAAGATACGCGGATCGCTGCGTGTCCCTTCAGGCGTGGAGTTGCGCGGCTGTTCGGATGTGCCGCACCATACCGTCAGCGGTGGATCTGTGCTGCTGGCATATTCCGGACGCGGCGACGAAGAAGCCACACCGCTGATTTCGCTTGAGCCACGCTCCGGGCTGCGTGGGCTCGGCGTGTGGTATCCCGAGCAGATGTTCTACGATCCCGTGCCGTATCCATGGGCCGTACGCGCGCTTGGCGAAGGCTGCTGGATTGCGGATGTCAACATCGCCAACTGCTGGAACGGCGTCGATTTCGCGTCGCATCCGTCGGGCGGACACATCATATCGTATCTTTCCGGTGGTTTCTGGCGCCGTGGACTTGCAGTCGGGAAATGTGCATCGCGCGGCTGGATAGAAGATGTCATGATGAACACACACTACACTACGCGCAGACGGCAGGGTGTTCCCTACGGATGGGGAGAATGCAAGGATGTACGGTTCCGCAGAATACCCACAGGCGACGAACGGCTTTCGGCCTGGCAGCGCGAACATCTCGAAGCATACACCTTCTCGGATTGCGTCGACGAGCATGTGCGCGGCATCTTCGCGTTTGCGGCGAGGACAGGCGTGCGCATAGATGGGCGAAGCAACATCAAGATGCTGCTTCCAGGATGCGATACGGTTGTAAGGTGCTTCAGTGCAAGGCAGGACGCAGGTTCGGAGCTGAATGTAGCGTTAGCTCAGCTTGTGCCATGGCAGAACGGCATTGACGATTCCGCATCCATCATGTTGGAACCGGGAGACGCCGGAGAAAGCCGGTTCATGTCAACGCAGACATGGACGTCCCGGACTTTCGCGGAGGGCGGGTCGGCGTCCTTTATAGTACAGGGGGGCGAGGGACGAGCAGTAGTGGACACGTTCGTCTCGAACGGCGTGGGCAAGTTGCGCGCTGAAAGCGGGTGCCTTGCAGTCCGCAATGGAATGTACATCGACTATGGTTCAGAGTTTGCCATGCCGGCCAATGCCTCGTTCGTAGTTTCGGAGTGCAGCGTCGGGCAGTTCGGCAAGGGGCGTTGGCACGGTCGTCCTGCGGGGCTGCCCGCCGAGACCGCAAGTCAAGGCGCTCGTGGAGTTCAGGTTCGTCAACAACGTCCTTGAAAACGTTCACCTCGACACGAAAGCGGCGAACATGGGCCGCGTCATTGTCGAAAAACAAGAGTCCTGCCCGTCGCCTCTGGAAGCACCGACGGGGGACAGACCCCGCGAAACGTGCGTTTTACGGGGCTTTCTGCGATTTCAACCCTTTGAATGACCTCGGAATCGGGTAGAAGCCCCGCGAATGGCTGTTCCCGGGCGGGGTCTGAAACAGGCGCGGCGTCGTGGCGGACCCTGGTTTCGCGCCGGTGGCGGGAGAGGCGACAGACGTAGGGTTGAAGTCTGTTCTGCTCCATGATATAATATTGTCAACTTTTGCCCAAATGGGCTAAAGCAGTCAATAGGGAGGGGCCATGGAAATTAAGC
>SUWC01000071.1 GCA_015061665.1 Lentisphaerota bacterium | reverse complement strand
AGAAGTACATGTAGAAGTGCGTCTTTCCGTCCTTCTCCTTGCGCGAGATGACGGACGGCGCCCAGCTGTTGACGATCCACGGGGCGATTTCGCCTACGGGTATCTCGCCGTGGTAGGTCCAGTTCGCCATGTCGGCGGTTGACATAATGGAGAGGGTCTTGATGCATTCGTATGTGTTGTTCGTCTTCACGGGCGACTCGTCGTACTGCTGGTGGTCGTTCGTTCCGTAGACGAAGAGGCGTCCGTTGTATTCCACTGCGGTCGGGTCCGCGCAGAAGTGGTGGTCGAGCAGCGGATTCCCGAAGAACTCGCCGTTCTCGAACTTGGGAGACGGCGCCGCGAAGGCGCTGAAGGCGGCTGCAACCGCAACTGTGGAAAGTATTTTCGTTTTCATGCCGCTATTATAACCTATTCTCCATTCGCCTGCAAATCATCCTACTGGGTGATGTCGGGTCAAGCGAAGGCATGGTAAAATATGTATCATGCAAATACATATCAGAACTGCCGTCGTTGCCCTTTCAATCGCGCTCAGCGCTTGCTCCGCTGTCGCATTGGGCGAGGTAAGGGAGCCGACTCTGTGGGCGGACGTGCCCGACGTCTCAATGTGCCGCAAGGGCGGAAAGTACTTCATGGTCTCGACCACGATGCACTTCAACCCCGGCATTCCCGTCATGGTCTCGCAGGACCTCGTAAACTGGAAGATGGCGAGCTACTGCTACCAGACGGTCGAGAACCGTCCCTGCGACAGGCTGGAAAACGGCGAGAACGACTACGCCTTCGGGACTTTTGCTTCCTCGATAAGGTACAACGAGTCGGATGGATACTTCTACGTCATCAGCGTCAACGTGAGGATCGACGACACGTATCTTTTCAGGACGAAGGACCCGGAGAAGGGCGGCTGGGAGTTCCATCGCCTGAAGAAGAACCAGTACGACGCGTCCATCTGGGTGGAGGACGGACGCTTCTGGGTCTTCGCCACGGTGGCAGGCAAGCCGTACAAGGTGCGCCTTACGGAAATGAAGCCGGACTTCTCCGGTTTCGTCGACGACGGCATGATAACGCTCGACAACGTCACCGACTGCGTTGGCGGAGAGGGGCTCGGCGAAGGCGCGCAGGTGATGAAGCGCAACGGCTGGTACTACATCGTCAACATCTGCTGGCCCGCGGGGAGCTGCCGCACTGTGGTAGTTCATCGCTCGCGCTCGATGCAGGGACCATGGGAGGGACGCGTCGTGTTCCAGCACGCCGGAATCGCCCAGGGCTCGTTCATCGACACGCCGGACGGTAAGTGGTACGCGTACCTTTTCGGAGACAGAGGCGCCGTCGGACGCTGTCCGTACATCCTTCCGATGACATGGAGCGACGACTGGCCGGTGATCTCGGAGGAAAGCCTCCCGCATGCGTCTGGAAGGCCCGGCATAGTGTCGGCGGACGATTTCGCGTCCGACAAACTTTCCCTCGTCTGGCAGTGGAACCACAATCCCGCTGACGGCCTCTGGTCTCTTGCGGACAGGCGCGGGTGGCTGCGTCTCAAGACCGACAGGGTCGACGGCGATCTGCTCTCAGCGCGCAACACGCTGACGCAGCGCTGCTGGGGTCCGACATGCTCCGCGGCTGCGAAGATCGACATCAGCGGACTTGCCAACGGCGACAACGCCGGGCTCGCGCTTTTCCAGCGCGACTACGTTTCGCTTTCGGCGACGAAGGAGAACGGCACGTCGTACCTCGTCCTTCGGCGCGCGGAGGACGGCAAGGTCGGGGAGGCTGCGCGCGTCCAGATCTCGCCCTGCGCGAGGACCGTGTGGGTGCGTGCCTACGGCGACTTCACGCGCGAGAGCGAGAAGGACAAGCTGTGGAATTTCCCCGGGCGCGACGAAGGGTGGTTCGCGTATTCCACGGACGGCAAGTCGTGGACGCCCATCGGCGGCAAGTTCCACCTTGAGTACACCGCGCCGCATTTCACTGGCTACCGCTTTGCGCTTTATATGTACTCGACGCTGAAGCCGGGCGGACACGCCGACTTCGACTGGTTCCGGATTAAATAAGGAGGACTTGTCCAGATGAAGAATATTGCAGTTGCCGCTTTTGCGCTATTGACCGCATTGACCGCTGCTGCGGATGCGAAGCCGCGGCTGATTGTCCTGACGGACCTTGCGAACGAGCCGGACGACGAGGAGTCGCTCGTCAGGCTACTCGCGTACGCGAACGAGTTCGACATCGAAGGAATCGCCGCGACCACGTCATGCCACCTCAGGCAAAATCCGCGCGAGGACATTCTCCGGCACACAATCGCCGCGTATGGCGAAGCGTGGACAAATCTGAACGTTCATGCGCAGGGGTATCCGACTTTGGAGAGGCTATCCGCAGTCGCGGCTTCCGGTCAGCCGAGTTTCGGCGTAGAGGGCGTCGGCGAGCCGTCGCCTGGATCGCGGCTTCTGGCGAAGTCGATAAAAAGCGGCGATCCGCGTCCGCTGTGGGTGTCTATCTGGGGCGGCGCGAACACGCTTCTGCAGGCGCTCAGGGACTGCCGTGCGGAGATGAAAGACGAAGAGCTTGCCGCCGCGCTTGCGAAGCTTCGCGTTTATTCGATATCCGACCAGGACGACGCGGGGCCTGCCGCGCGACGCGAGTTTCCGTCCGTGACGTGGATCGTCGACCCGAGCTATCCGTTCGACTACCGCGACTACTGGAAGTCGACATGGAACGGCATGGCAGGCGATGTGAGAGGAGAGGGGCGCAAGCTGAACCTTCCATTCGTGGAACTAGCGGACAACGAGTGGCTGAAGACGCATGTCATGGACATGGGACCGCTGGGGAAATGCTACCCGCCGCATATCTACAGCATGGAGGGCGACACGCCGTCGTTCCTCGGGCTTATCGCGAACGGGCTTGGATGGACCGAGTCGCCCGCATACGGCGGATGGGGCGGACGGTACGAGTGGCGCACGCCGGAGGGCGAGTCGCATCCGATTTGGACTTCTCCCGAGGTTGCCGACGAGCTAAAGGGATTGCGTTCCCCGGGACATTCGGTCATGCGCTGGCGCGAGGGATATCAGCTCGACTTCGCCGGACGCATGAAGTGGTCCGTCACGCCGAAGTACGAGGACGCGAACCACAATCCCGTCGCCGTGCTGAACGGCGACAGGACGAAGGGCGTGGTCAGGATAGCCGCGAAGCGCGGAGACAAGGTCGCGCTTTCTGCGGAAGGGTCGAGCGACCCCGACGGCGATTCGATTGCATGCGAGTGGTCGGTCTATCGTGAAGCGGGGACGCTCGCGGGCGGAGATCTCCGCGCCGACGGCGCGCGCGCAGTTCTCGATCTTTCGGCGATTCCGGAGGGGGCGTCGGGATCTATTCACGTCATTCTCCGCGTGCGCGATTCCGGCGCGCCGACTCTTTTCGCCTATCGCCGCGCAATAGTGGAGGTTGACATGGCTCCGCTATCATCCTGTCGGGTGATACCGCGTGACGGGCGCCGTTTGATAAAATAAATCCGAAACTTGAAAAAAAGAAACCGAAAGGCGATACACATGAAACATCATCAGTTTGCTGGTTCTGTTTTCGTTTTCATCGCGCTTGCAGCCACGGCTGCGTCTGCTGGCGTGACCGAATGGACAGGTGAGAGCGGCTCCTCGATCGCGATAGACGGAAACTGGACCGTCGACAGCAGCGGCGACGACATATATCTCGTGAACTCGCCGAACGCCGCTACGCTTGGCGAAGGAGAATCGTTCAACGCCGGCGAAAAGGTCTTCTACGTCGGTCGCGGATACGCCAAGAACGACCAGAACGAGTGGGGGTTGAGCAACAGCACGGACCACGACAAGGGTGCTACGCTGAATATCAACGGTGGCATGTTCACGTCTTCGGCCCGTGTCTGGGTCGGCGGCGGATATTCCGATTTCATGGACTGCATCCTCAACATATCTGGCGGCGAAATGCGCGTCGCCGAACTGTTCACGGGAGATTGCGCGTCCAATGCCGACAGAGTTGGGTACCCCAAAGTGAACGCCATCAATCTTTCCGGCGGGACGCTCGCCACGACCGGTAATATGCAGCTCGGCAACTTCTACCTGTCTACGAACGCGCTTCTGCAGACGGGCGGAACTTTCGCGCCGGGAAGCGGCGAAGGCGAGCATTCGTTTACGATCGGGCATAACGGCAAGGCCACTTACGACTTCAATGGCGGCGAATTTGTTCCGCCGGACGAGACGCATGTCGGCAGAAACGGAGGCGCGATCGGCGTATTCAACATCAACAAGAATGTCGAAATCAAGACGGTTCATGTCGGGCGCGATGGCGGAACGGGCATCATGAATGTAAACGCCGGCACTACGAGGCTAGATGCCGTCGTGCCCGACGGGAAAGATTGGTATCGCGGTCTGAACCTCGGTTGGGGGGAGGACAGCGGCTCGAAAGGCTATCTGAACATTGCAGAAGGCGCGGTGCTTGAGACTGTAAAACGCGAGTCTGGCTACTCGAACCGCATACGCATTTGCCGCGATGCAGGCACTTACGGCGAGGTGAACGTCCGCGGAACGCTGAGGGACAACTACCAGGGCGGATTGCTCATCGCCCTTGCAGACAAGAAAGCCGAGAAGGGCATCATCTCCGAAGGGGTGCTGAACAACTGGGGGAAGACGTATTCAAAAGGCGGCGTGCGCGTAGCATATGGAGACGGATCGAAAGGCACGCTGAACATATATGACGGGATTGTGGAGAATGACGGGGACTTTAGAGCTGGTGAAGGCGCCGGCACAACTGCACGCGTCGTCGTCAACGGCGGCGCGCTCGTGAACAATTCCGGCAGAATCAGCTTCGGCCATAGCAATGCCGCGAAAACCTATGTGGAGATCAACGGCGGCGCGGTATCGAACCTCGTTGAGCACATATACATCGGCGGCGGCATTCCGGCTGCTGATTGGAATGGATATGTCGAAACAGGCAACGCCAATACATACACGAAGTTTGTCATGAACGACGGCACCGTGTACGCAAATACGAACATCTATGCCGGCGCATGGACTTCTGCGGATACGGTCATCAACGGCGGTCTTCTCGAGGCTGAAGGGGCGATTGTCATCGGCGAGTATGATATGGTCGCAGATCGCACGACTACGCTGACGGTCAATGGCGGGACGCTTTTCGCTAAGCGCATCCTCAAGACGTATTCGGGCAATAAGCCAACCACCGTTCTCAATATCAACGGCGGCACGTTCAAGGCGAAGGCGGACAGGGAGGATTATTTCGAGAATTGCGGAGATCTTGTAATCACAGGCGACGGGCTTGGCTTCGATACGGACGGCCATGATGTCGTGGCTCATTATTGGGGTGCAAGGTATAGCGGCGACGGCGGCATCACAAAGAAGGGGCAGGGCACCCTGACGCTGAAAGGCACCTACGCGCTGACCGGCAAGATCAAGGTCGAGGCAGGTACGCTGGTGCTGCCAGAAAACCAGACGATCTACTGCGAGGGCACGGAAGTCGCCGACGGCGCCACGCTCGATTTGAACGGTTCGACCATCGTCACAGTCGCGAAGAAGGTGGTCGCCTCGACCTGGACGAATGCATCTGGCGACGGCAGCGCCGCGAACGCGGCAAACTGGCGGTCTGACGTCAAGTATTTCCTGGAAGACGGGACGGAGAAGGAAGATTTCGCCAAGGTGCTTGACGGCGTCCTGCCGACTGCGGATACCGATGTCGCGATTCCGGCGTCGAGCGCGACTCGCCCCGACATGACGGGGCGCCCCGCGAAGAGCGTGACGTTTGTCGCAACGAGCGACGTCTCGCTTCGCGGAGACTGCTCCGCACCGGCAGTCGTGAAGACGGCTGTGGCATGGTACGATCCTGACGACGTTGCGACAATATCGACAAATTCGTCGGGGCGCGTCGTGGCGGTTGAAAACAAGGGAACGGCAGGCGCTGCGCTGGGGTTGGACGCATACGACGAGAACAGTCTGCCGACGTACGGCACCGAGCACATGATTGCAACCCGAATGGTGTTCAATCACTACAACGACGAGAAGGGGTTCGCGTCGCGGGAGTTCTATGATTTCGGAACGGAAGGCTTGACGTTGTTCAGCGTGCTGGAGCGTCATGAGGAAGGACCTGGACAGGTGTTCGGCGTTGAAGTGCAAAGCGGCTATGACTGGGAAGAGCGCGGACTTGCGGGCATCGCGCAGTGGCCGTGGTGGAGCAGTGGCCGCCTTATGGTGGACTGCATCACCAACAATGCCCCAGGTCTTCTGGTCATAGAAGACCTTCAGAATGACGCCCTGAAGCCGTACATCTGGTGCATTGCCGCCGATCAGACAACGGCGGCGGGATTCGGCGCCTACAAGGATGCAGGCGGCAATATGGCTGTAGTCACCGGGACTGGGCTTGAGTACGACAGCCTTGGCGTGTCAGAACACGAAAACGGGAAGCGCAAGGTCTTCCTTGGCATGCGCCGCGAGAATATTGCCGGATCGTCCGGCTATGTGGGCGAATCGATTATTTTCAATCGCAAGTTGACCGACGAGGAGCAGGCGGCTGTTCGCGACTACCTCTATACCAAGTGGTACACCGCGGCTGACATGTCGAACATTCCCGCCAATCTGACGCTCGAGAACGACGCGAGGCTCGATTTTGGCGGCGGCACATGGACGTTCGACAAGATCACGGGTGCCGGAACGATCGGCAATGCCAATGTCACCGTCGAAGACAGCGTCGAGCCCGGTCTCTTTGTGGAAGGAACGGTGGACTTCGGTGACAATGCGGGCTTTGATTTCTCGTCGATCCATGAAAAGCCCGATCCAGGCGTCATTGTGCTGCTGACCTGCACTGGATTCACGGGCGAGGCAGCCATAAAGAACTGGAACTTCCCAAGCCAGTCGATCAGACTGCGCACCGTAGACAACAACAACGGGACGGTCTCGGTTGTCGCCGTCATCAGAAACAGGGCTATGATGATAATAGTGCGCTGACGCTACAGGCGGTGGTGAAATTGCCGGTGCTCCGACTCTTTTCGCACGCCGCCTAGCGATTGTCAATGTCCGTTGTTTGTGTTCATTGCGAATGGTTGCGTTCATATATCATCCGACAAGGTGATGTCGTCATATCGGTATATGTGATAGAATATTGCCAATGAAAAGTAAATTCGCCATCGCACTTTCCGTCTGTGCGCTCGCCTGCGCGATGCGGCTCTTTGCTGCCGCGCCGTTTTCGCGCAGCGCGGCGGATTTCGTGAAGGACATAGCGCTTGGCATAAACATCGGCAACACGCTGGACTGTCCGAGCGGAAACGAGACGGAGTGGGGCAACCGCCCGGTGACCCGAAGCCTCCTGCGCCTCTACAAGTCCAAAGGAATCAACGCTGTGCGCCTTCCAGTCACGTGGCGGCGTCAGTTCGACAGGGACGATCCGAAGCACGAGATACGCCCGGCGTTCCTCGACCGCGTGCAAGAGGTCGTGGACATGTGCATGGAGGAGGGGATGGTCACGATCCTCGACATCCACCACGACGGCGGCAGCGAAGGATGGCCGGAAGAATGGCTTACGATCGACGGCGTCAACGAAGACCGCGCCAACCAGGTGCTTGCTGACCTGTGGTGCCAGATTGCGACGCGCTTCAGGAACTACGGCGATAAGTTGGTCTTCGAGGCATTCAACGAAATACGCAAGGCGAAGAGCCATCCCGGTCCGGACGGAGGCGAGGAGGGGAAGGACGACTGGGGCGGCAATGCGTTCTACTGCAAAACGGTGAATCGCTATGCGAAGACTTTCTACGACACGGTGCGCGCGACGGGCGGCAACAATGCGAAGCGCTATCTCGTCATTCCGACGTATGCTGCCACTGGAGTTGAGTCGTCTTGCCTCGCGTGGGAGCATCCGAATCCGTCCGACAACCATGTGATGGTCGACCTTCATATATACGAACCCGGTTGGTTCTGCCTCTGGGGCGACAGCGCGGAATACAAGCGCGAGGAATTCCAGAAGCGCCTTGCCGAGGTCTTCGCGCAGCACAAGCGCATATTCCTCGACAAAGGCGTTCCCGTTGTAATTGGAGAGGTAAACGCGGAGAGGCGGTACCATGGCGGCGACAAGTCGAAGCCCAACGACGAAGACCGCGTGAAGTGGGCGAAGCACTTCGGATACGTCGCGCGCCGCTTCGGGTGTCCGTGCTTCATCTGGGAGCCGGGCGGCTACGAGGGAATGGGCCTCATCGACCGCGCGAAGGTAGAGTGGTCCCATCCCGAGATAATCGACGCCTTCCACGCCGGGCGCAAGTTCGCCGACGCGCAGGCGAGGAAGCGGCGCGCAAAGCCAATAGAAGTATCGGGTGATATAATATCTTCGTATGATGGAAGAGTGGGCTGGGGCGGAGGTAATTATGACGGCGGCCCGATAACGTTTGCCAACGGAACAATCATAGCAGGAGGAAGTCTTGTCATTGTCGGCAACAATACAGAACACTTTGCAGTTCTTCAACTCGAGGATGTCGCGCTGACCTGCGCCAATTTCACATGACAATGATACAAATTTCGTTCCGTCGTGGATGAAGGTCGAGATCGGCGAAGTCGGCATCGTCATAGACTCTAACGGACACGACATCACCTTCGCCGCAACGACTGTTGCAAGGGCGGAGGGTGTCACGACTGACGGTGGCCTTACGAAGAAAGGCGATGGGACGCTTGCAGTTGTTCAGGCGGCGCAGGTCTGGAACGGCCCCACGAAGGTTCTCGGCGGCACGCTCGACCTGAACGGCGGCACAATCACCGGTCCGCTCTTTCTCGGCGGCAACGGCAGAATCGTCAACGCGACAATCAACACGACGGATATCACGATTCAGAGCGACTATGTTTTTGACACGACGATGTGGGATATTATCGGCACAGCAGCCGGGATTGGTGATTGTGATCAAGTAAGGAATGTGTGAATGAAGTCCATCGCGGAGCGATGGACCCCCTGGAGCGATGGCCTCCTGGTGCGATGGGCAAAGCTGGGATGGGCTACCGCCAGCGGCGCGAGGCCGGGGCGAGGCCCGGGGCGGAGGCGGTCAGCGTAACTTCGCCCAGACCTGTTCTGCGGATGAAGAGTCCCGCGCGGCCGTTGCAAAGAGGATGAGAGGCGACATCCTTGAAGCTGTCGAGTCCGCGCGGATTCGAGTTCCCGACTGCGACGATCTCTGCGGGACCTGTTACGGCGAAAGAAATGCGCCGGCTGTCGCGCGGAACGGCGGACACGACCATGAAACGCTATTCCTCGAGAACTATGCGCGTGCGACGTCCTTTCCGGGACTTCCCGAGGGGATGGTGCCGATGTGCTATCCGTCCGATGTCATCGTCAAGGGGGATCATACATTCATTCCGAACTGGGCGATGTTCTTCGTCCTGGAGGTGGAGGAATACATGAAGCGAGGCGGCGAGCGCGAAATCGTCGATGCGCTCAAGCCGCGAGTCGAGGGAATAATTGCGTTCTTGAGCCGCTACGAGAACGAGGACGGGCTTCTCGAGAATCTGCCGGGTTGGATATTCGTGGAATGGTCGCAGGCGAACAAGCTTGTGGATGGCGTGAACTATCCGTCGAACATGCTGTGGGCGGAAACGCTCGCGGCCGCAGGGCGGCTCTGCTGGCGGATGGACTGGTGCGACAAAGCGCGCAAAGTGCGCGAGAAGGTCCGTGAGCAGTCCTTCGACGGCGAGTTCTTCCGCGACCATGCGGTGCGAGTCGAAAGGCCATCGCGGAGCGATGGACAAAGGGCAGACACTACGCTTGAAGTGCGTCCCGACCGCACCGAGACGTGCCAGTACTACGCCTTCTACTTCGGAGTCGCCGACTTCAAGCGCGACGCCGCGCTATGGAACCGCCTCGTAAGGCGCGACTTCGGCGATCTCGCGAAGTCCAACGCCTTCATCGGCAACCTCATGCGCATGGAGCTTCTTGCGCGCGACGGACGCCGCGATCAGATGCGTGAGGAGATCAAGGGCTATTATCTCAAGATGGCGGACTCGACCGGCACTCTGTGGGAGCACGACGCACCCCACGCAAGCTGCTGCCACGCTTTTTCGTCGTTCCTCACCGTCCTGCTCGACGGAGACGAGGCGGACGACCTTGCCGCTGCCACGGCGACCTCTCGTCGTAGGGTTTCCACGATTTCGACCTTGTAAACGTTTACGTCGTTGATGTTCATTTCGAGTCCTTTCATCTGGAGGCGAAAGTCCGCCACAGGAAATTTTAGCACATGCGTCAAGGGGGTTGGCCGTAGTTGCGCGGCAGGTAGGTTTTTTGATATGATTAAGGTGTTATGGACGGCGGAGCCGCAAAGATACTTGCCTTGCATGAACTTGACGACATATCCTGGGCGCGTCAGCACGCAGGTATATGTCGTTATGCAGACATCCGAGGCTGGAAGGTCGTCTCGCTCCGCTGCGACGCGGCGGACGCGCCGGTTGCCGAAGCGGTCCGCAAGGTGCGTCCTGACGGCGTAATATCGTCGCTGAACTTCCGCCCTGGTAAAGACGTCTTCCACGGTCTTCCAGTCGCGTATTTCGACTGCCCCGCAATCGCCGTCGCGCGCGGCGCGCCTTATCTGCGCCACGACGCCGAATTCACCGCGCACCTGGTCGCACGCGAACTCTCCTCGATGAATTGTGCCGCCTACGCGTTCGTCGGCGTATACATGGAGCATTCCAGGGAAGTGCCTATATGGAGCCGCACGAGGGAGCTCTTCTTCGCGCGCGAGATACGCCACCGCGGCGGAACCCTGGCGGCACCGTTCCAACCCGACCCAGACATGGACGCCGCTGCCCGTCGGCGCGAGCTGAAAAAGTATCTCGTCGCGCTTCCGAAGCCATGCGGCGTTTTCGCGGCAAACGATTCCGCAGCGGCGCTTGTCCGCCGCGCGGCCTTGGATGCCGGGTTGCGCCTGCCGAAGGACATCGCGCTCGTCGGAGTCGATAACGACGCGCGAATATGCATGCGCTCGCGTCCGACGATCACTAGCGTCGCTCCGGACTGGGAGGGTGGCGGATATGCTGTCGCCGCGGCGCTCGGTTCGCTGATTGACGGACGCCGCGTCTCGGGAAGCGGACGCATGACGTTCCGTCCGCTCGGACTCTTTCGCCGCGAAACGACGTCCCACGTCTCGTTGCGCGAGGATGCCCGCATCATGGCGGCCGTGGAGCTTATCCGCGCGAAGGCGTGCAGCGGACTCGGCGTAGAACGCGTTGTTGCAGCGGTCCATTCATCCCGTCGCTTCGCCGAAAAGCTTTTCAGGGAAGTCACAGGCTCGAGCATCCTCGAGGAGATACGCCGCGTCCGTTTCGACGCCGCCAAGGTACTTCTCTCCAGTACGCGCTGCACTCTTCCCCAGATTGCCAGGCGCATCGGCTATTCCAGCGTCCCGACATTCTGCCGCGAGTTCAAGGAAATGACTGGCCATACGCCAGGCGTCTGGCGCATCCAGTCAGGCCTGGCATCCGACGCGCCGTACTCAGCCCGTCAGCGATCCCGTGCGCAAAAGGATAATGACGCTATGCTACAATAAAGACGCTTGGACAAACAGGAGGGATTCATCCCGACGCACCCGACAAACTGAAAGAGGGCAAACCTATGACACATAAAAATATAGTTTTGGCACTTTTGACCTGCGTCTTTGCGGGAACGTTTTGCGCACGCGCGGACATAACGACCGGGTGGCTTCCGACAGCAGCTGGCACTTATACTTTTACCGATAGTGCAAACTGGGCGAGCGGGGATGTTAACGGCGTGTTTAGCTCCGACTGGGGGTCGGCAGGCAAGCAGACATTGCAATTCGCAAATGATTGGACAGGCACGATTAACGTATATGGTGGAATCAACAACGAAATTACTTTGGCAGGGAAAAACGGCGCCAAAAAGCTGAATATTGACGGGGATATGCATTTTCAGGCCGGATCAATGCAATATTCCTCGTCGCAGTTTATCTTTGCAAACTCACTGTTGCTTGACCTTGGTGGAGCAAGGCGAAACTTATTTGTCAACAACACCGCTGGTTGGATGCTGCAGGGTCTTGTGCAAAATGGAACGCTCGCAATCACCGGCACAGGGACCATCAACCTTCGCGATGCAGATGCTGAGGTGACGTGTGATGTTGAACTTTCCGGCGGCGTTACATACAAAACTGCTTATACTAGTGGGACATCTTCGCCTGTTGCGAAAACTCGTGCGGCAAATTTGACAATCAATCGTTCAACCGCTCATTTTACAGCATCGCAGGTTAACGCCGTTGATACAATAACGGGGGCATTGCGGGTTCTTGGCACCGAGCCATCTTGTTCGTTTTTGCGGGTCACGAATACCAAGGCTGGATGTTTTGAACAACTTTCAGTTGGAAGCCTTTTGATTGATGACGGTGGCGTAATGGTTGTTCGAGGATCTAACAAGCTAGGCTCCAATATACCAGGGTCTGCAGACACGACATCGTTGATGTTTGATAATGCGCCGACTGTTGTTGGAGGAATAATCCCTGGTGTCCTTGGCACGATTGAAGCTAACGACAACGACGGAACATCCTTTGAACCATATAAATCAATGTTTGTGACTTATGATGCCCTCAATGGATTGAGAGTTCTTGCAGAAAGCGAATTTGTCTCAGATTTCTCTTCGCCTATAGCCGAGACTGCTAATCTCCTTGTCCCGGCGGACAGCATATTTGAAGTTAGCGACGAACTTACTGTGAATTCTCTCTTGCTCAATTCGACAGGGTATAATGTCAAACCTGGTGCTGTGTCAGGCGATGGAAAGTTGAAGGTTTCTAGCGGTATGGTCATGGTAAAGCCTTTTAAGGACTCTGTTAAGAATATCTATGCGCCGCAAATTAACGTTGCGATTGACTTCGCGGGCAATAGAGGTTACCTGATTGGTTCAGGAAGCATCGGTTCTGGCTATATTGTACGTCTTGGAAAACCGATCACAGGAACGGCCGGCATAGTGTTGTCGCAGGTCGCTGGAGTGTCGCAGGACTTTCAATCAGGAAGTAACTCATTTGTCATTGAGGGGACGGCAGGTTCCAGCTCCTACACTGGCGACACTTGGATCCAGAGTATTGTTAATGTTGGATCTTATCAGTTCTTGCCGCACGGCGTGCGCTCCGGCAACACCATTGTGAACGGTTCGCTCAACTTTGGCTCGATCACACTCAACGGTCTTTACGGCACGGGTGCTGTGCGCGGCACGACGCTGACGGTCGGAGAGGATGGTTCGGATAGCTTATTTGCGGGAACGGCAGTTCTCACATCGGCACTCAATGTGAGCGGTGGCAATTTTATCCTTGACGGAACGGTGACGCAGGGCGCGGTGAATGTTGCATCTGGCGCTGCAATCGGCGGCAACGGCTCGATTGCGACGACGTTGACGTTTGATGGTGGCGTGAAGTTTGATGTTGATGTGACGGACGATGTCGCGACATGTCTGAACGTGGCAGGCGCGGTAACTGGCGGTCCCGTGACGATCAACGCGAACGTCACGAGCGGAAAGTGGCGCACGGCGCAGTGCGTTCTCAAGAGCGATGTCGCAATCACCGCGACATTCAACCGCGGCACGGGCGTTGGCGCGCTTGAACTCAAAAACAATAACACAGAGCTTTGGGCGTCGCCCAAAGTACCTGGCTTTACGATAATCATACGCTGACGAAAATGATAAAACAGGTCTGACCTACTTTATCATTCTGCTTGAAATTCCCAGGAGTATACAATGAAAAAGACAGGATTCGTTCTGTCCGTAGCGCTAGCTGTATCTTGCGCATACGGAGAAACACTCAATGGACTGAAGTCTCGCGCACAGGCGCTTGAGTTCACAGGTTCCAACAACAAGGTGCTGAAATACCGGCTGGTGGAGAAAATGCCGACCAACGGCTCAAAGGTTCCGCTGCTGTTCTTCTTCCACGGCGCGGGGCAGCGCGGCGACGACAATACGGCGCAATTGGGCAACCTGCCGGACATCGTTACGTGGCTTGACTCCAATGAGCAAGGTTTCAAGATTGTTGCAGGGCAGGTGCCGTCCGGCAAGCTCTGGGTCGACGTCAACTGGAATTCCCTTGCCCACACCATGTCGCCCGTGCCTTCGGAGTCGATGGGACTGGCGCTTGAGCTTCTTGATACGCTACTGGAAGATCCGGCGGTCGATACAAAACGCGTTTATGCGACAGGCCTCTCCATGGGCGGCTATGGCACATGGGATGCCATTTCGCGTCGCCCCGAAGTCTTCGCCGCCGCGATTCCGATCTGCGGCGGAGCGGATGTCGCGCAGGCGCCGAATCTGACCGGCGTTGCTATATGGGCGTTTCACGGGAGCAAGGACGGTTCGGTCCCAGTGTTCCGCAGCCGCAGCATGATGAGCGCATTGTGGAACGCAGGCGCGGATGCGCACTACTGGGAGTATCCCGACGCGCCGCATGACGTCTGGTCGCGCACTTACAGGAATGCCGACGTACTCAAGTGGTTCTTCGCGCAGACCAAGACAACGGCGTCCGGCGGCAGCGGCGGCGATACGCCCGTGCTTGGGCCTACGGAAAACGATCTCGGCGACGTCCGTCTTGAGAGCGAGGCCTTTACGCTCCAGGCTCTCGCCACTGGCCCGTTGACGGACCATGCCGAGACATTCACAATTGCGCCTGGCGCGGACAAGGGCGGACTCGATCGCATTGTGGCCAAGGGGGGCGCAGGCTATGCAAATGCCCACCTGGACATCCATGAGTTTTTCCGCGAAGGCAATGCCGTGCTTGATATCCATGCGGCGGAGAACCTCCTCGGAAATGCGGCGCTCGGCACGGCTGGCACTGCGAACATTACATGCTCATACGGTGTGACTGCTGTCGGATCGGGTTCTGAGGGAACGAAGTCAGCACCAGTTGTCCCCTGGGCGCGCGGTGCATTGTCGTCCGACGACAAGGACGCCGCCTGGACGCAGCTTGTCACCTTCGGCGACAATGGGTTCCGCTTCCTAGACCCTGAGACGGAATACGAGACGCTTGCCTCTGCGCAGACTGGCGTCGTCCCGACGTCAGGCGCGAACGTGCGGGTCACAGCTTCGGGCGTCGTAGATTTTGCGGGCGACTGCAGCGTCAATTCGTTCGCCATGCTTTCCAGCCCATCTGCCGCTGCGACGGTCTACGTAACGAATGGAACGATGCGCATCGCCTCGGGCGTGCTCGATTTGTCTGTCTGGAATACGGTGTCCGTAAAGGGCAACTTCGACTTCGGCGACGCGACGGCGTACATAACGAGCTGCGGACAGAAACAGGCGACGCTCGACGGATCGATTTCGGGACGGGACATCGTCTTCGCGGAAAATCTCCTCGACGCCTCGTCCGGCAAGGGACTGCTGGTCGTCAAGGCAACGGCGTCCTTTACCGGCGACGTCTACGTCAACGGAAGCGTAACAATCCCCTTCGGATCGTTTATGCCGTGCGGACAGCGCAGCGGCAACGTGCAGGTGAACGGCAAGCTGCTTATCGACGGTGGCACAATCAACGGACTGTTCGGCAACGGCATTGTGGACAAGCCGTACACCGGAACGCGCACGCTTGTCGTTGGCGATAACAATGCCGACGGAGATTTCGCGGGAACGCTCTTGAACAGCAAGGGCAACTTCAGCTTCACGAAGATCGGCGAGGGGACGCAGCGGCTTGGCGGGCCTGTGACGATTGGCGGAGACTTTTCCGTAAACGGCGGTAAAGTTGTCCTTACCGGAACGCTTTCCGCGAAGTCTGTTAACGTCGCGAACGTCGCGTCGCTCGTGATCGACTTCCCGGAGCGCGTGACTGCGGAGGCGCGTCTTTTCGTAAAGTCCACGTCGTCCCTTGCCGGGGTTGCCTTCACGAAGGGCGATAATGTAGAATATGTGGAGTTGAGGGAGGACGGCACCGAACTCTGGGCGAAGCCGCGCGACCCTGGCTTCGTCATTGCGATTGCGTCAAAATAAACACAAGTCGAAAGGAATGCATGCCATGACCACGAGGAAAATAGTCATCGCCGCGCTTGCGGCCCTGGCAGCGGCGTCGCTGTCTGCCGCGAACCTCATTCCCGAGGGAAAAAGAGACGTCGTCGTTCCGTTCAAGGGCGAGGGCAAGATGTCGATGGTCTATACGCCGGTGTTCTTCCCGAAGGGGACGGAGGCGCTTCTGTTCACGTGCGAGGCCAAGCACGACGGCGTAGTGCAGGGGGCGCAGAAGTGGTTCAACGCGCGGATAATGACGGACTTCATCGACTCGTCAGTCAAGAAGGTCAAGGGCGGACCTGCGATTGGCGGCTGGACCGGCTCCAACGACTGGTTTGCCGTCAGAAAGGCGATAGAGGTCCCAGCTGGTGCCGCCGGAATCGCGCTCATGCCTGCGCTTTTCAACGTCAAGGCCGGATCTTTCGAGGTGCGCAACATGAGCCTTGAGCCGATAAGCGCGATCGACGCGGCGCTGGACGGCGTGAAGCGCAGCGAGACGCTGAGCGTCAAGCCGGAGTGGACGTCGCGTCCCATCAAGGTGCGCGGCAACAGGCTGACGGACGCCGAGAGCGGCGAGGAGAT
>SUWC01000070.1 GCA_015061665.1 Lentisphaerota bacterium | reverse complement strand
GCCCTATAAACGGGCGCCCCCGCTAGGGGCGGATACGGCTGCTGGTTGCTGAGACACTTCCAACGCATTAAAAAACGATCCAGGGGCCCCGAAGGGGAAGGATCGGCTTTTAATGCGTTGGCCGTAGCGCCCCCCCGATTCCAACTGACGCGGGATGTTTAGATATGGTATAATAATCCCCATGACAGCTGTTCTGCTAGCGGCCTCGCTGGCGGTGTTTGCGCAGTCGAAGGACTTGGCGTTGCAGATTGCGCTTGATCGCGAGGGGTTTTCCTGCAACACGATCGACGGTTCCTGGGGGGAGAAGTCGGATCGTGCCTTTTCGCGTTGGTTCGAGTCGAACGTCGCGGGCGGAACGCCTCGCAGGGGCGAGCCCGCCTTCCGAAGCGCTTGCTACAGGGAGTATTTCGCGTCCGGCGAGCCGCTGTTCCGCTTTGTCCGCGTCACGGCTTCAGACATTGCGTCGCTTGCGCGGATACCGGCGAGCGCCTCGGATCGCTCGAAGCTCGCGTCCATGGGATACGAGAGCGTCAAGGAGATGATGGCGGAGCGGGGGCACCTCTCCCAGCGCGCGCTTGAGAGGCTGAACCCCAAGGTCGACTGGAGCAGGGTCAAGGCTGGCGACGTCGTGAAGATCCCCCATTTCACGTCTATAGAGGAATATCTTGCGTCGTGGCCCCGCAATCCATCTGATGCGACGTACTTCCCCGAGGCCGCGCTCGTGCGCATTTCGCTGTCGCGCTGCGAAATCACGGCCTGGGATTCGTCCGGCGGACTTCTTGCGACGTTCCCGTGCTCCATCGCCCAGAGCAAGTCGAAGCTGCCCCCGAAGGGTGCGCTGCGGATAGTCACGACGATCGCAAACCCAAACTACACCTACACGCCGGAAGGCGCTCCGAAGAATCGCCCCGTCCGTCGCTACGTCTGGCCCGCAGGCCCGAATTGTCCAGTCGGAGTCGCGTGGATGGGGCTCGACCTGCCAGGCTACGGCATCCACGGAACGCCGAATCCCGAGACAATCGGCCGTCCGGAGTCGCATGGATGCTTCCGGCTTTCCAACTGGAACGCCGCGCGGCTGTATTCCATGGTCAAGCCAGGCGTGAAGGTGATTGTCGAGAACTGACCCCGCGCTTGCCAAGCCCCGCGCGCGCGATTGCGGGACATCCGACGCGGGATATTTGCTATAATAGTGCCTGGAGCATGAAAAACGAAACGAAAGGGTTGAGATAATGCTGAATTGCATGAAGAAGGCCATCGGCGGTTCGGGACGCTTCGCTCTGCGTTTCGTCGCAGTTGCGGTTGCCGTGGCGGGCTTGTCCTTCGCGGCGTGCGCGAATTCCGGAGCAGAGCAGGCGAAGCGACAGGCCCGAAGCGTCCACCTGATCTGGGGCGGTCTTCCCGACGACGCAGTCGAGGTCGTGGGCACTGTCACCGTGACCGAGGAGCAGACGAATTCCTACTACATGGTCATCGGATTCGACGGCGGATACATGGGGATCCAGAATTTAAACGGACAGCACGTCGGCATCTTTTCGATATGGGATCCGGCGGAAGACGAGTACGACTCCAAGGCCAGGGAAGGCGACGTCGATCCGAAGATCAGGGCGACGGTCAGGTACACCAACGAGAACGTGACTGTGTCTCGCTTCGGCGGGGAGGGCACTGGCGCGCGGACTATGTTTGGCTGCCCCTGGCGCGTCGGCGTTCCGCTGACCTTTCGCCTTACGGCAGAGCCGGACGGAGCGGACAGAACGCTTTTCACCGGCTACATCGGCGACGGGAAGGAAGAGGTGAAGCTGGCCGCTATCTCGCGCATCAGCCACGGACAGCCCTCCACGATACGCCACGTCTACTCCTTCGTCGAGGACTTCTGGCGCAACGGGCATTCCAAGACGCTCGTCCGCCGCGCTGAGTTTACGGATTTCGCCGCGCGCTCGGCGCGCGACAAGGATATGCGGCATGCCGTCTCCGCAAGGTTCACGGGCGACGCCAATACGCTTATGGCCATTGACGCGGGTCCCGTTCCGGGGGGCGGCTTCCTGCAGACGGGCGGCGAAACCAGGAACGAACACTGCAAGCTGCGCTCGGAGTTCCCCTGCGGGAAGAAGGAAGGAAAATGAAAAACGAATTGGCGCTGACGCAGATACTCGCATTCTTCTCCTTTTGGTTCGGAGCCTGCATCGCCTCGTTCCTGAACGTCGTCATCTGGCGCGTGCCGCGCGGCGAGTCGATCGTCTCCCCGCCGTCGCACTGCCCCAAGTGCAACGCTCCCATAAAGTGGTGGCAGAACCTCCCGATACTCTCGTGGCTTGCGCTTCGCGGAAAGTGCGCGAACTGCCGCGCGCCGATCTCCCCGCGCTATGTTCTCGTCGAGCTCCTCGGAGGCGCGCTGTTCCTTGCGGTCTTTATGAAGTTCAATCCCCTGGGCATGCCGCTGGACACGCACCTGTGGGCTGTTGTCGCGATTTTCGTCTACTGGATATGGATCGCGCTGATGATCGCTGGGTCTTTCATAGACTTCGACCACCAGCTTCTCCCCGATTTCACCACGGTGGGCGGCATGGTCCTCGGGCTGGCGTCAAACGCCTATTTCTGCTTCTTCCACTGGGGCAAGGCCTTCTGGAAGAACTTCCTCGTCTATTCCGTCGGCGGTCTCGCCCTTGGATTCGGACTCCTCTGGCTTGTCCGCTGGCTCGGATCGAAGGCGTTCAGGCGCGAGGCGATGGGGATGGGCGACGTCTTCCTCATGGGCGCGGTAGGGGCGCTGTTCGGTCCCGTCGCCGTCCTGTTCACGCTGATCGTGTCGTCCATCCTCGGGACGGTCGTCGGCGTCGGGATGATCCTCGCCGCGAAGGCGAAGTTCGGAAAGTTCGTTGCGATTCCTTACGGACCCTACATCTGCGCAGGCTGCCTTGTCTGGATGTTCTGGGGTCCGCAGATCGCGAACTGGTATCTTTCGCTGATGCGCTTCGGCGGCTAAGGCACAAGGAGGGCTTCCATGGGAGAACTGCGCATAGGTCTGGCGCTTAGCCGCGCGCGAGCTTACGGGCGCGGCTTCTGCGAGGGGTTCGCCTCGTACACGGAGGTCCGCCACGACTGGCGCCTTGAGATGGTCTCCCGTGGCGCCTCGCTCGACCGCTACGACGGCATAGTCTCGCATGTGATGAACGACGACGATGCAACGAGGCTGGCCGAGTCGGGCGTTCCCGTCGTTGCCGATTTCTACCGCCGTCCGACGAAGCCCCTTGCGCAGGCAATCCCCGACCACGCGGCCATTGGACGCATGGCCGCAGGCCTGTTTCGCGAGCGGGGGTTCTCCAACTTCGCGTTCTGCGGATACGACGGCATTCTCTTTTCCGACATGCGGCGCGACGGCTTCGCACGGGCGCTTGCCGAAGTCGAGGCGGACTGCCACCAGTACGGCGGCGGACCGAAGGCGCTTGCGCAGTTCGACGAAAACGTCATCCTCCGCGAGGAGCTGACGCCCCAGGCCCCCGACTCCGATGAGCTTTCCGCCTGGCTCGAATCGCTGCCGCGTCCGTGCGGACTCTTCTGCTGCCACGACCTGCGCGCCTTCCACGCGCTTGCGGCCGCGCGCAGCGTCGGGCTTCGCGTGCCGGAGGACATCGCGATCCTCGGCGTGGACAACGACGTGCTGGTGTGCAGCTTCACCGCGCCGCGCCTTTCGTCCATCGACAACAACGCCTTTGGCGTAGGACGGGCCGCTGCAAGGCTTCTGGACGACCTGATGCAGGGGAGGGCCTCGCGCGACGCTGTCGTGAAGGTCGCGCCTACAGGCGTCGTGTCGCATGCGTCAACGGACGTCTTCAACTTCTCCTCCCAGCTCGTCAACGACGCGCTCCGCTTCATCCACCGCTCCCTCGCCGACAACATAACGTCCGAAGACGTGTTCAACCACCTCGGGCGCAGCCATACCCTAGTCGAGCGGCTTTTCCGCGCGGACCTTGGGACGACGGTCCACGCCGAGATACAGCGCCTGCGGCTCGTCGAGGCCCGGCGCCTTCTCTCCACTACGGCGCTGCCGATGGCGGAAATCGCGAAGAGGAGCGGATACTCGTCGAAGCGGTACTTCCTGCACGCTTTTCGCCAGTCATGCGGCATGACGCCCTACGACTACCGCGAGTCGTTGCAAAAATAGTCCCGCTTTTGCAATTATTCCCCCTTACCGTTACATCAGAATAGTGATAGAATAGAAACGTAGTCGAAGAAAGGAAAAGCCAAATGAAGGTCATTCACATCCCGTCCGTCAAGGAAATGACGGTTACCGAGGAGCCGATCCCCGCCGTCCAACCCGGCGAAGTGCTCGTCAAGCTAGCCTACGTCGGCTTCTGCGGAAGCGACCTGAACACGTTCCTTGGCCGCAACGCAATGGCCAAGGAGAACGTGATCCCCGGGCACGAGATCGGCGCGACCATCGCGGCCGTCGGGCCGGGAGTCCCCGAATCCATCAAGGTCGGCGACGTGATAACCGTCAACCCGTACACAAACTGCGGAACGTGTCCCAGCTGCCGCAACCTCAGGGCCAACGCCTGCCAGCGCAACGAGACGCTGGGCGTCCAGCGCGACGGCGCGATGCGCGAGTTCATAACGCTTCCATGGCAGAAGGTGATTCCCGTAAGCGGCATCTCGCTGCGCGACTGCGCGCTGATCGAGCCCATGAGCGTCGGCTTCCACGCCGTCTCCCGCGCGCAGGTCACAGACAACGATGTCGTCGTCGTTCTGGGCTGCGGCATGGTCGGGCTTGGCGCGGTCGTGCGCTGCGTCCAGCGCGGTGCAACCGTGATAGCGGTCGACCTTTCGCAGGAGAAGCTCGACATCGCCCGCTCGCTTGGCGCGAAGTACGTCGTCAACTCCAAGACGGACGACATACTTGAGACCGTCATGAGGCTTACGGACAGCATGGGCGCGGACGTTGTGATCGAGGCCGTAGGCTCGCCCATAACGTACGTAAGCGCGATCGACGCGGTGTCCTTCACCGGACGCGTCGTCTGCATCGGCTACGCGAAGGCCGACGTCTCGTTCCAGACACGCTACTTTGTCCAGAAGGAGCTCGACATCCGAGGCAGCCGCAACGCCATGCCGGAGGACTTCCGCGCCGTCATACGCTTCCTCCAGGGCACATCCGTCCATCTGGACCGCCTCGTCAGCGGCGTTGTCGTTCCGGAGGACGCCAAGAGGGCGATGGAGAAGTGGGCCGCCGATCCAGGCAAGGTGTTCAGGATCCTCGTGAAATGGCTGTAGACTCGCACCGCCATTTCTGGCACTACACGGACGAGGAGTTCGGCTGGATAGACGACGACCGCCTGCGCAGGGACTTCCTGCCGTCCGACTGCGGCCCCGGTGCCGCGCAGGGTCCTTCCGACCCCTGCGTTGCCGTCGAGGCGCGGCAGTGCGTCGAAGAGACGAAGTGGCTCCTGTCGCTCGCGGAAGGGCACTCCTTCATCAGGGGCGTCGTCGGATGGCTGCCGATTGCCGCGGAGGACTTCCCGTCTGTTCTCGATGAAGTCCTTGCCCTGCCGAACGCAGGGCGGCTCTGCGGCCTCAGGCACGTCGTTCAGGACGAGCCGGACGACGCGTTCATACTCCGAGCCGACTTTGTCCGAGGCGTACGCCGTCTCCTTTCCCGCGGACTTGCCTACGACATCCTCGTCTTCGAGCGCCATCTTCCGAACGTGATAAAGTTCGTCGACATGCTGCCCGCTGACTCGCGCCTCGTGCTCGACCATCTCGGAAAGCCGCGCGACTTCGCCTCCTGGCGCAGGCTCTTGCGCGAGGTCGCCAGGCGAGACAACGTCATGTGCAAGGTCTCGGGGCTTGTCACCGAAGTCGGGGATGCGGGGCGCGAGGCGCTGGTGCCGTACATCGACGCCGCGCTTGAATCGTTCGGACCGGACAGGCTTATGTTCGGCAGCGACTGGCCAGTGGTCACGGCGCACATGCCCTACGGCGACTGGAGAAAGGTCGTGGACGACTTCGCCGCGCAGCTCTCGCAATACGAGCACGATGCGATAATGGGCGATAACGCCGCTGGCTTCTACAGGCTCAGGGGCTAATCGCCGCCAACAGGAAGGACAGTGAAATGACACCTATAATCTTCGGGACATCCTGCCTCGGAAACCTCTACAGGGAGATTCCGATGGAGACGAAAGTCGCCATCGCGGCGGAGTGGTTCAAGGCGTATTCGCATCCGACGATCGACTCCGCCGGAAAGTACGGAGCGGGCCTTTCGCTCGAGTGCATCGGCAAGGCGCTCAAGGCGCTCGGCAAGACCGGCAATGACATAGACATCAGCGTCAAGCTTGGATGGCGCAGGTCGCGCAGGCTTGCGCCGGGCGAGGAGCCGACGTTCGAGCCGGGAGCGTGGAAGGGGCTCGAATGGGACGCGGTGCAGGACATTTCGAGGAGCGGCATCATCAGATGCTACGACGAGGCGCGAAGTCTCCTCGGCTTCGACATTCGCATGGTGAGCGTGCACGATCCCGACGAGTTCCTTGCGGGCGGCGGAAGCCTTGACGACGTGATAGGCGCCTACAAGTCGCTTTTCGAGCTCAGGGACGACCAGGAGGGAGTCGAGTCCGTCGGCATCGGAGCGAAGGACTGGCGCGTCATAAAGGAGCTGTGGGACAGGGGGGTGCGCTTTGACTGGACGATGTTCGCCTGCGCGCCGACGCTGCTCGTGCATCCGCCGGAGTTGCTCGAATTCGTGAAGCGGCTGAAGGCCGCGGGCGTGACGCTCATAGACTCGGCGGTGTTCAACGGAGGCTTTCTCATGGGGTCCAACATGCTCGACTACCGCGAGGCGGACCCGGAGCGCGACGCGGAGGCGTTCGCGTTCCGCGACCGCTACCTCGCGCTCTGCAGGGAGCGTTCCCTCGATCCCGCGGCAGTGGCCGTTGAGTACGCCTTCCGCCTCGGATTCGACTCCGTCGCGCTCAACACGTCCAATCCGAAGCGCGTTGTCCAGAACGCGCGCTACGGCGAGCACCGATCCCCCGAGGCGTTCTGGGACGCCCTCGGGGTGTGACCGGATTGCCGCGTCCGCGCCGGACGAAAATATTGTCCTTCATTTGTGTCCGCCTGTTCATAATTGCCCCATTTGGCCCCAGGAATATGCTATAATATTATTCTTATGGCTCAGCAACAGCTTTTTGCGGACGAATACAAGGTGACCCTTGATGTTTTCGAGGGTCCCCTGGACTTGTTGCTGTATCTGATCAGGCGCGAGGAAATCGACATCTACGACATCCCGATCGAGCACATTGCGTCCGAGTACATGGCCTTCCTAAAGGAGGCGCGCGAGCTCAACCTGGACATCGCGGGCGAGTTTGTCGTCATGGCGGCGACTCTCATGGTCATAAAGTCGCGCATGCTCCTGCCCGTGACCGCGAGGAGGGAGTCTGACGAGCGCACCGAGGAGTGGGTGGACCCGCGTCTCGACCTTGTCCGCCAGCTCGTCGAGTACAAGAAGTTCAAGGATGCCGCGATCCGCCTCGAGACGATGGAGTGCCTTGCCGCGAACTCCTTCGAGTACGGAGGCGGGCGCCCGAAGTTCGAGAAGTCGGCATCCGACGCGCGCGGCGCGCTTGCCCACATCGACCTCTACGATCTCCTTGGCGCGTTTCAGGAGGTTCTCGCCCGTGCGAGCGAAGTGCCGCACGGCGAGCTGAAGGGCGCGCGCTTCTCGGTCCCCGAGAAGATGGATTACGTCCTGGAGCGCGCCCAGGCCGACGGACAGGTCTCCTTCGTCTCCCTTTTCGCCGAGGACGCCCCGAAGGGCGAGATCATCGTGACATTCCTCGCGCTGCTGGAGCTTCTGCGCCAGCACCGCATCATCGTATACCAGAACGCGGCGTTCCACGAGATAACGATTCTTCCGTCAAAGGAGACGCCGGAAGACAAGCCTCTTGAGAGACCAGACGACTATGAGTGACAATGTGAAGATACCTCTGCCCCGCAGTCTGCAGGAGATCGTCGGCTCGCTCCTTTTCGCGAGCGAGACGCCGCTGACCGCAGGCGAGCTTCGCGAGGCCGTGCGCGCCGTGGAGCCCGAGGAAGGCGAGAACGCCGAGGTCATGGATGTCTACCGCACGTGCACGGGACGCGAGATCGACGAGGCGCTCAAGGGGCTGGAGAAGGCTCTCGACGTCGCAGGCTGCGGCTTCAAGCTCGTCTGCACCGGAGGCGCATACAGGATGCAGACGACGCCGAGCTGCGGGCGCTACGTCCGCGCGATGCTGAAGCTGGACCGGCCAAGCCGCCTGGGAAGGGCCTCGCTTGAGACGCTTGCGATCATAGCATACCGACAGCCGATAACGAAGAGCGAGGTCGAGGCGATCCGCGGCGTGGATGTCTCGAACAACGTCAAGACGCTCATGGACCTCCAGCTCATCCGCCTCGTCGGAAAGTCGGAGCTGCCTGGCCATCCTTTCCTCTACGGCACGACGCCGCTCTTCCTTGAGCACTTCGGCCTTGCTTCGCTCCAGCAGCTGAACGAGCTCGATCCGACGCTCCAGCGCTCCAACCCGCGCGAGAAGGCCGCGTCCTACCGCAAGCCAGTCGAGGAGAAGACCGAGCTCGAGCAGGCGGCGGACGACAAGGAGGCCGCGGAGGAGAAGAAGCGCCTTGCCGCCGAAAAGGAGGAGGAGAAGGCGAAGAAGGCCGAGGAGGAGCGCCTTGCGAAGGCATCCGGGGAACCCCAGCCCGACCAGCCGGAGCTCGCTCTCTCCGAAGAAGGGGAGCCTGGCGCCGGCGAGGAGGACAAAGGGGCGTCGATAGTCATTGCGGACGACGACATTTTCATCGACGACACTCCCGACGAATTCGATGAAGAGGACGAGGAGGACGATGAAGATGAAGAAGAATTTGACGAAGAAGAGGAGGAAGAAGATGACGAGGAATGAGATTTTTGCAGCCGTGGCCGCGCTGACGCTGTTCGCGTGCGGGTGCGGCCCCGTTTCGGGCGGTGGAGACGCTCGCGGCGACCGTTCGAACAGGATATACCGGGAGGCGATGGCGGACTATTCCGCAGGACGCCTCGACGCCGCCCAGAAGGGCTTCGAGAAGGTCATCCGGTCCGACCCGTCCAACGCAAGCGCTCGCTTCCAGCTAGCCTGCATGCTTCAGGACCACAAGGCCGACTATCTCGCCGCGTACTGCGGCTACCAGGAGTACCTGCTTCGCGAGCCGAAGAGCGACAAGGCCCCGCTTGCCCGCGAGCGCGCTGCGATATGCCGAACCGAGGCCGTGAGGCGGCTGGCGAAGGAGATGGGTTTGGGCGACGGAGGCGATTCCGCCGGCGAGGCGGCGATTGCGAAGTCCGAGCTCGAGAAGGCGAAAAAGACGATCGCGAAGCTGGAGAAGGCTCTTGAGGAAAGTGAGAGGAAGGCGGAGAGGCTTGAGTCCGAGAACGCCAGGCTCAGGCGCATGATGACGTCTGTCGGCGACGAAGATGCCGGTCCTTCCGCAGGCGGCGCAATCAGCGTCGCAGACCTTCTGGACGAAGACGACGACATCGCGCCGCCGCGCCGCTCCGCGCCCGTATCCGTCCTTCTGCCGGACGACGACGGTGAGACCGTAGACATGCATGGCCCGGGGCTGGAAGAGGCCAAGGGGCTTGGCGTTGACGATTCGGGCAGCGAGCTGCTTGCAGGCGACAGGAAGCCCGCGGCGACGAAGCTGAGCGAAATGCCGAACCGCAGGAAGCACAAGGGCGACTTCGGCCCGGCCGACGTCAAGCATCCCGACAGCTATGTGGTCCAGGATGGCGACACGCTCTACAAGATCGCCGTGAAGTTCTACGGCAAGGCGTCCGCCTGGAAGAAGATACGGGACGCAAACAAGGCGACCGTCTCGATGGACGGGCGGATCCAGAAGGGGCAGAGGCTCGTCCTCCCGTGACATGAAGCTGCATACGACAGTAGTGCGCGACGCCCATTCCTACACAAGGGCGGACTCTCCGTGGAAGCTTGAGCAGTACGGAAAGAAGCTCTTCCGCTACATATCGGGCGGCGGGATAAGCGCACTGGGGCGCACGGTCGAGCAGGAGCTCGCCGACGCCAAGCGCGTGCGCTTCATCGCCGTTTCCGCGATCCTGGGGGTCGCATGGCTTGCGCTGCTTTTGTTCTGAAACAAACAAACGAGGAGAAGTCAAAGATGAACAGGTTAGGTATGATGCTTGCTGCGACGGCCGTGCTTGCGGCCTCTGCGGCCTGCGCGGAGCCGCCGGGCGCGCGCCGTGATACGTTTCTCCAGCGCCAGGCGTTCGAGGAGATGCAGCGCGTCTCCGGGCAGGTGGATGTTCTTCAGTCCAATCAGGAGGAGCTTGCCGCCAAGGTGCGCGAGATCGCGCGGGCGAACGGATCGTCCAACGGCGAGATAGAGACGCTCAAGGCGGAGATCGGCGGACTCAAGGTCCAGATCGCCTCGCTCCGCTCCGAGATGCAGGCGATGCGCGGCGAGATCGTGAAGGAGCTCACCGGCAAGATCCAGCAGATCGCCCGCCAGATGACGCCTCCTCCTCCGCCCCCGCAGCCGACGCGCCCGCAGGCGTCGGGACGCTTCCGCGAGTACGTAGTGAGGCCGGGCGACACGCTTTCCATCATCGCCGAGGCGTGCGGAACGAAGGTTTCCGCGATAAAGGAGGCCAACGGACTCAAGGGCGACATGCTCCGCGTGGGGCAGAAGCTCAAGATACCGCAGTGATTTAATCGAAAGGCAACAAAAATGAAATACGACAAAAACCATGCGCTCCTTGAGTGCTCGATCCCGGGACTGCCGCAGAAGAGCGGCAAGGTGCGCGACGTCTTCGACCTTGGAGACAAGCTGCTGATGGTCGTGACGGACCGCATCAGCGCGTTCGACGTCATACTCCCTTGCGGAGTGCCCGACAAGGGCAAGGTGCTCAACCAGCTTTCCCTCTTCTGGATGGAGTTCCTCGGCATGAAGAACCACCTCGTCACCGCAAACGTGGACGAGTATCCCGAAGCGCTCCAGCCGTACAAGGAGGACCTGCGCGGACGCTCCATGCTGGTGCGCAAGGTTAAGATGGTCGAGGTCGAGTGCATCGCGCGCGGCTACCTCACGGGCTCCGGATGGAAGGAATACAAGTCCGCCGGAACCGTCAACGGCGAGAAGCTGCGCGCCGGATACGAGAACGCGTCCAAGCTCGACGAAGTCCTCTTCACGCCCACGACCAAGGCGGCGATAGGAGACCACGACGAGGCGATCAACTACGAGCAGACCGAGAAGCTCGTCGGAGCGGCGACGGCGAAGGCGCTCAGGGACGCGACGATCTCGCTCTACTCCCGCGCTGCGGACTACGCACGCGAGCGCGGCATCATCATCGCGGACACCAAGTTCGAGTTCGGCATCGAGCCGGACGGCTCGCTCATCCTCGCAGACGAGGTGCTTACGCCCGATTCGTCCCGCTTCTGGCCCGTCGAGAGCTATGCCGTCGGCAAGAACCCGCCCTCGCTCGACAAGCAGTATGTCCGCGACTGGCTCGACTCCATCAACTTCAACCACCAGCCGCCGGGGCCCGTCCTTCCGGACGACGTCATCAACCGCACGCGCGACATCTACGTGAAGGCGTACGAGTCGCTGAGCGGCCGCAAGCTGGAAGCCTGAAAAAACAAACAAGGAACCATACCATGGGAATGTTCGACAACATCAAGGAAGCGATGCGCATGCGCTCCGAGGCGAAGCGCATCCAGAATGAAATGCAGAAGATCTCGGCGACCTATTCCAACGGCGGCATCACCGTCGTCGCGAAGGGCGACATGACGATTGCGTCCATTACGATGGACCCCACTGCATACGACGAAGTCAAGGCTGGCAAGCCCGCACGCTTCGAGACCATGCTCCTCAACGTCGTCAACGGCGCGCTCAAGAAGTCCCGCGACACCGTGCAGCAGGAGATGGCCAAGCTCATGCAGTCCGGCGAAATGGGCGGACTCTTCGGCAAGTAAGCTGGAATGGTCCGTCCGATCGAGGAGCTTGAACGCCGCCTGGCCGCTCTGCCGGGCTTCGGAAGGCGCTCTGCGGCCCGCGCGGCGCTTGCGCTGGTGCGCGAGCCCGCGAGGCTTATGGACCCCCTGGTCGCCGCGCTGCGGGAGGCGAGGGAGTCCGTCTGCTGCTGCTCGCGCTGCGGCGCGTTTACGGTTGCGGATCGCGACCCGTGCGACATGTGCACGGACGCGACGCGCGACGGCTCGATCATCTGCGTCGTCGAGGATCCTGCGGACATAGTCCAGATAGAGTCCTCCGGCGCGTTCCGCGGGCGCTACCACTCCCTCGGCGGAAAGCTCGCGCCATCCCGCAGGATGGGGGCGGAGAAGCTGCGCTTCGCCGAGCTTGTGGACCGAGTCTCGCGCGAAGGCGTGGGCGAGGTGCTGCTTGCGCTGTCGACGGACATGGAAGGCGACGCGACGGCGCTCTACGCGGCGGAGCTGCTCAAGGGCACGGGCGCCAAGGTGACGCGGCTTGCCTTCGGGCTCCCGGCCGACTCCGGCATCGCGTATTCCGACCCGCTTACGCTGAGGCGCGCCATTTCGGGGAGGCGCGATGTCTGAGGTTGTCTTCAGCGGAGTCGGAAAGGTCTACTCGCGCGGCGAAACTGCCGCGGTCGAGGACTTTTCGCTTGCGGTGCGCGACGGAGAGTTCCTCGTGCTGGTCGGCCCGTCGGGCTGCGGCAAGTCAACGACGCTGCGCATGGTCGCTGGTCTGGAGACGCCGACTTCCGGCTCGATAAGAATCGGCGAGAGGGACGTAACGAACCTTCCTCCGAAGGACCGGGACATCGCGATGGTGTTCCAGAACTACGCGCTTTATCCCCACATGACCGTGCGCGAGAACATGGCCTTTGCGCTGAAGCTGAGGCGCTTTCCAAAGGCCGAAATCGAGAGGCGCGTGTCCGCAGCGGCTGAATCGCTCGGCTTGACACCGTATCTCGGGCGGCTCCCGAAGGCTCTCAGCGGCGGACAGCGCCAGCGCGTCGCCCTTGGTCGGGCGATAGTGCGCGAGCCGGCGGTCTTCCTGTTCGACGAGCCGCTTTCAAACCTCGACGCCAAGATGCGCGTCGAGATGCGCGCGGAGATAATCCGCCTCCACAACCGCCTTGGCGCGACGATGATTTACGTCACCCACGACCAGACGGAGGCAATGACGATGGGCGAGCGCATAGTCGTCATGAACCGCGGGCGCATCCAGCAGGTCGCGCCTCCGCTTGAGATATACGAGAGGCCGGCGAATCCGTTTGTCGCGGGCTTCATAGGCACTCCGCCCATGAACCTCTTTCCCCCTGGCACGCTCTCGCCGCACCGCACCATCGGAGTGCGGCCCGAGCACATGACGCTTTCGGAACTCAAGGCTGGCGATCAGGGGGCAATCGAGGCGACCGTGGACTTCATAGAGCCGCTTGGACCCGAGACGCTTGTCCACGTCGCGGTCGGTCCGTCCCGTTTCCACGCAGTGGTCCGCGAACAGGGCTTCTCGCGCCACAGACCGGGCGACAGGCTGTCCCTCGGATACGACGCCTCCCGTTCCGTCGACTTCGGCCTCTGACCGCGGGGCTATCAATGAGACAATCTGCAATATGACCGACATAAAATTCAAGGGCGCGATATTCGACCAGGACGGACTTCTTTTCGACACCGAGAAGATATACCAGCGCGCGTGGCTTGACATGGCCAGGGAATATGGCCTTGAGATGGATGTTCGCTTCCCCCAGCAGTTCTGCGGCAAGCCCCAGTCGCTGATCGCGAAGATCGTAGAGTCCGTCTATCCTGGCATCGACGTGCCGTCGTACTGCCGCCAGTCCGTGGAGCGCGCATGGCGCATACAGCTCGAAGGGACGCCCGAAGCGAAGCCCGGTCTTCGCGAAATGCTCGAATTCTGCCGCGGGCACGGAATAAGGACTGCCGTCGCCTCCAGCTCCACCTCCAGGGTCGTGGAGCACAATCTCAGCTCGGCCGGAGTGCGCGGCTATTTTGACGCGATCGTCTGCGGGGAAGAGGTCGTGAACGGCAAGCCGGCGCCGGACATCTTCCTTCTTGCGGCAAGGAAAATCGGCGTGGACCCGCGCAGATGCTGCGTATTCGAGGATGCTGTCAGCGGCATAACAGGAGCCTTCCGCGCCGGATGCCGCGCCGTAATGGTTCCGGATATGGTCGCCCCGACTCCCGAAGTCGAGGGCATGTGCGTCGTCTATCCCGACCTTTCGCAGGCGACGGCCGCTTTCAGTCTGTAGAAACGAGGCGAGTCATGGAGATATTCGACACACATTGCCATTTCGAGGATGCGGCGACGATTCAGGACGAACTGCGCAGGGCGAAGTCCGCAGGCGTCGCGCGCATCATGTCCGTTGGCGGAAGCGCCGCGCTGAATGCGTCCGCGCGCCTTGCGCGCGAGACTGCGCTTGCGGATGCAGGCGCGATGCCGCGCGTCTTCCTTGCGCTTGGCTACGACCGCGACCAGGTCGGCGCGGAGCGAGCGCCGCTCGACTACTCCGGCGTCTCGGCGGTTGGCGAGATCGGGCTAGACTACCACTATTCCCCCGAAACGCGCAAGGAGCAGATGCAGCTCTTCGGGGAGCAGCTGGAGCTTGCGAAATCCATCGGCAAGCCAGTCGTCGTCCACACGCGCGAAGCCGACGACGACACGCTCGGGCTCCTCCGCGAGACGGGCGCGCGCGGAATAATCCACTGCTTCACGGGCGGCCCGCAGTTCTGCCGCGCTCTCCTCGACCTCGGGATGATGGTGTCCATCTCCGGAATCGTAACGTTTCGGCTTGCGGACAACGTCCGCGAGTCGGCCCTCGTCGTTCCTGACGACCGGCTGCTCGTGGAGACGGACGCACCGTTCCTCGCGCCGGTCCCAAAGCGAGGCGTCCGCAACGAGAGCGCGTTCATCGTCCATACCGTGGAGTTCCTCGCGAAGCTGCGCGGGACGGAACCCGAGCGGCTTGCCGCGCTGACGACCGCAAACGCGGTCGCGTTCCTTTCCGCTGAATGAAGGAGGCGTTATGGACAAGGCCGTTGCCGATGAGCTTCGCAGACTAGCCGAAAAATACGAGACGGATGCCTTCATGACAGACGGGACGGGCGATCCGTCGCTTTTCCTGCGCGCGGTCGAAGGCGATGCGAACAGGGAGGCGACGGCGTTTGTCGCCGCGTCGCTCAGCTTCGGTTCGCGCGCGCAGTTCATGCCGCGCATACGCGAGATAATAGACTGTGCGCGGGGCGATGTCGACAGGTGGATCAGGCGCGGCGGTTTTGCCGCGGACTTCCGCGCGGACGACGGACGGTGCTTCTACCGGTTCTTCACGTGCGCCGACATGCACCGGTTCTTCGCGGCGTACAGCGAATTGATGGCGCGCCACGGGACGCTCGGCGAGTATGTTCGCGCCCGCGCCGACGGAGACGGAAGGCGGGCTGTCGAGGCGATATGCGGCGCGTTCGGCCACACCAAGCCCGTGCCTGTGGACGCGCAGTCGGCCTGCAAGCGGATATGCATGTTCCTTCGCTGGATGGTGCGCTCTGATTCGCCCGTCGACCTCGGGCTGTGGTCGTCGTTCATAGACAGGAGGACGCTCATAATGCCGCTCGACGTCCACGTGCTGAGCCAGTCGGTCCGCCTCGGTCTGCTAAAGAGCAGGTGCGCGTCAATGGCCTCGGCCGTCCGCCTGACGCGCAGCATGGCGGAAGTGTTCCCCGACGATCCGCTGAAGGGCGACTTCGCGCTCTTCGGCTACGGCGTCTCGGAACCGTAGCCTGCGGCGCCGTCCCTCGCGTGCTCCAATGTTGGGCGAGTTCGTGGGCGAATTGGTGCGCGAATGGTGCGTGAATAGTTGGAGACGCGGCATCCTGCCGCGTTGCGAATGGAGCGCGAAGAGCCTCATTTTCACTTCACGGCCACGGGGTTGACCTGGACGGGGACGTTGGTGTCTTCGCCCTTGTTGTCCGCGGCTTGCGTGGTCTGCGATATGACCGCGATGCTGGGGATGCCGAAGGCGTAGACGCCCATCGTCTGCGTCTTGTCGCTGGGCGTCAGCGAAGAGCATCCGCTCGCCGAGAACGAGACGATGCCGCCGCCGACGGCCCCGATTATCACGGGCTTGAGCGCGTTCCAGACTTGAATAGCCAATGCCTTCCAGTCGATTTTCAGTTTCATAGATTTCGCCTTTCATTGTTGTTTAAACGGTAGGGCGCGGCGAGACGCCGCACCTCCTCGCTAGCCTTTCGTCCAAGGAGGTGGAGCGTCCCGCTCCGCCCTGTGTCGGACTCTTACTCCGCCAAGGAGGTGGAGCGTCCCGCTCCGCCCTGTGTAGGTCTCTTACTCCGCCTTCTTGGCGTCGACCTTCTCGAACGTGAAGTCTCCGTTGTTGAGCGCCTTCATCGTGACGAGGGGCGTCGCGTTGAGCTTCAGCTCGTTCGCCTCGGTGAGGAGGCAGTTGTCGCCGACGGAGCCGGTGAGCGTGGGCGCGAAGCGGACGAGCCCCTCGATGGTCACCGCCGAGCCGTCCTGCAGCTCGCGGATGATCTGCTCGAAGATGCCGCGCATCGTCGCGACGACCTCCGTGCGCTTGCCCTTGACCCTGTAGGTGTCGATCGCGCGGTCGACGATGTCGTCCTGCGAGAGGATGGGCTGGTTGA
>SUWC01000069.1 GCA_015061665.1 Lentisphaerota bacterium | reverse complement strand
AAGCACTGCGTGCACTTGGGCGCGAACACTTGACACATGAAACCCTGCAACGCCTTGCCGAACGGTTCGACAGGAAAACGTGGAAGCAGATTGAGGTTGAGTCGATTTGCGTATCCGACTGGATTCGTGAGGTCATTTCACAAGTCAGGGAGATTCGACATGAATAGCATTGTACGAGCCACACAGGATGAACTGAAGGTGCTTTTTTCAAATGTGTCGGCAAAGATTGGACTTTCGCCCGGTGCCTCTGCCAGTCCGACGTGAAGGAACGGGCGTTCGGCGACATCCCGCTTCTCGATGCCGTCGTCGCCTTCAAGCGCAAGTTCTACCGCTGCAACTGGGCACATTACGAACTGGCGACGGCGGCGGCGATCTCGCTCATGCCGCCCGAACATGCGCTGTCGGCACTGGAGTCCGACTATCGGCACATGCAGAACATGATTTTCGGTCCGCGTCCGCCATTCTCCGAGATCGTAGATATGGTTCGCAATCTCGAGGCGGAAATTCACGGGAAAGGCGCTCGCGTGAATTGATTTGGTGTCTTATCAACGCGCTGACCTGCTCTTCCGCCAGAAGGACGCAGGGGACATGCCGCAAAGACGCGCGGCGGTTCGCACCGAAATCTCACGGATGCGATAACGCTGGGTCGGCGATGAACACGGCGAGCAGGCCATGGTCGCGTCGAGAAGCAGTATATCGAGGACGTGCACATCAAAACAGGTCGATCTGTTTTGACACTTTACCACCAACCACAGACAACGAAAATATGCTATACTATCGCCATGAAACTTTGTGGGAAAAGCATAGGTTCGCGGGAATGTGCGCAGGAAAAGGCCCCTGGACCGGCCAATCGCACAATCCTTATCGCGGGAATGGGCACTTCCCCGGCGGTGCTGACGGAGACGGTCTGGGCGCTCGCGCACCAGGCACAACCTGTCGTGCCGGATGAGGTTGTGGTGATTACGACGAAGTCCGGCAAGGAGGCCTTGCGTAAGGGATTTCACTATTGTGAAATCTAAGTTCATGGTCGCATTGTAATTCTGGGGTATAAATGTTATAATATCAGCTATTCTCTTTGAGAGATATTGGAGTAGATATGGCATTGAGTTATAAGAAACTGTGGAAATTGTTGATTGATCGCGACATGACTCGTGCAGATTTGCGCGAGGCAACAGGTGTTGCGCCCGCCACTCTTGCAAAGATGTCGAAGGGAGAACCGGTCGGCGTAGGCATCCTTGAACGTATCTGCGAGTCAATGCAGTGCAACATCGGAGACATCGTGGACTATGTGCCGAATGCGAATCACGCTCCTGCTGGTAAGAACGGGCGTGGAGGGAGAGACCACGCGGGATGAACGACATATTCGAGTTCAGGAATGGGCTTGTCGAGAACTACAAGAAGTTCTCGACGAGTTTCGCGTCTCCGCGATCCACGGACATCGCAAGCAAAGTCCAGGCGGCATACGACGAGGGGCGCTTCTGGCCAGACCCGCTCATCCAGATCAACCCCAACTACCGCAAAGGCGCATTCATTGACGAGCTTGCGCGGCAAGGGAATGTCGAGCCCGAGACAGCGCAGATATTTCAGACCGGCAAGCAGGAAGAGCCACCTTGCCCCAAGCCCATTCAGCTCTACTGTCATCAGACGGCGGCGCTCACGATGGTGGCGGGCGACAAAAGTTTCGTCGTCACGACAGGAACCGGCTCGGGGAAGTCCCTCACGTTTTTCATCCCGATAGTGAACAGGATCATCCGCGAGAAGAAAACCGATTCTTCCCCGCGCATACGGGCGATAATCGTCTATCCGATGAACGCCCTCGCAAACAGCCAGTTCGAGGAGATCGGGAAGTTTCTGGACGGTTCCAATCTCGTGACCGTGAAGCGGTACACGGGACAGGAGTCGGCGACTGAACGCACGGCCATCAAAAAGAACCCGCCAGACATCCTCCTCACCAACTATGTGATGCTCGACCTCATCCTGACGCGCCATCAGGAAGACCACGAGGTCGTGGAGGCGGCGCAGAATCTCGAGTTCCTCGTCCTCGACGAGTTGCACACCTATCGCGGTCGCCAGGGCGCAGACGTTGCCATGCTCGTCAGGCGTATCCGTGCGCAACTGAACGCCGACAACCTCCTCTGCATCGGCACGTCCGCCACAATGTCTTCGGTAGGCTCCACGGCTGACCGCCAGAGCGCGGTGGCGCAGGTCGCGTCAAAGATATTCGATGCCGACATCCCAGCCCAGCAGGTCATTCTCGAAGAACTTGAATATGCGACGGCTAAGATCTCCGATTCTGCGGTCAAGGCTGCGTTGCCTGCCCGTGTGCAGTCTGCCTCCCAATGGGCAGACCTTGAGTCGTTCAGGAACGATCCGCTTGCCGTCTGGGTGGAACACAACCTCGGCATTTCAAGGAAAACGGAGGACGGAAAGCTTGAACGTGCAAAGCCCGTCACTCTGCATGAGGCGGCGAAGAAGCTCGCCGAGGACGCCTCGTGCCCGTTTGAGGTAGCGGAATCGGCCTTGCGGACTTTTCTCGTCGCCATCTACGCTACGAAATGGGATGGCAACAAGCCGCCGTTTGCATTCAAGCTGCACCAGTTCATCAGCGGCCCCGGCCAGATCCTCACGACTCTTGAAAGCCCAGGCAAGCGCACCGTCGAACTTGACGCGCAGCGTTTTGCGCCAGACGCACAGTCGCAGGAGAAGCGTCTGTTCCCGACCTATTTCTGCCGTTTCTGCGGAGAGGAGTACATCCCGGTGTGGTTGACGTCTGGCGACTCCGGCTCTCCCGCGCTCGTCAAACCGCGTGAACTCAGCGACAACTCGAAGCAGAACGGCGAGGACGAACATTCGCGTCCCGGATTCCTCTGCCCCGTCGAGTCGTTGAACGCCGACAGCGTGTTCCCGTGCGACCATTCGGCGACTCCGGACGAGATTTTCGAGCGTCTTCCCGACAGCTGGTTCACGCTCAACAAGAAAGGCGAGCGCGTTCTATCCGACGGCTACAAGGATCGTGCTCCTGTGCCACTGCGACTGCTACCCAACGGGCAAACCTCCGCCACGGCTGGAACGCCGTACTGGTTCCTCCCAGGCTCGCACACGTGGTGCCTCAACTGCGGGCAGACACACGGCGACGCCGGGCGCGACACGAACCGTCTCGTCGGGCTTTCCGGGGAAGGCCGATCCTCCGCGACGACCGTCCTGACATTGAGCGCCCTGAACTTGATGTACGCCAACGGCGGCGAGAACTCCGCAAAGCTCCTCGGCTTCACGGACAACCGGCAGGACGCCGCCCTGCAGTCCGGCCACTTCAACGAGTTCATCTTCACGGTCACGCTTCGCAGCGCGCTTCTCCGCGCACTCGAGCAAGCCCCCGACCAGAAGATCGAGTCTGGAGAAATCGCCTCGCTCGTGTTCAACGCTCTTGGCTTCAAGACAACCGACCAGGCCGTTCTTGCCGAATATCTCGACAACCCCGCGCTCATTGGCGGTGCGCTCCGAGACGCGCAGCGGACGCTAACGTTCATGCTCGGCTACCGCCTCCATGCCGATCTCGGACGTGAATGGCGGTTCAACAATCCGAACCTTGAACAACTCCGGCTCGTGAAGATCGGCTACAACTGGCTGAACGAAGTCATCAATTCAGACAAGCTTCAGAAGAGTGAAATCCTCGCCTCGCTCTCCGTCAAGAAGCGTCAGCAGTTCGCGGAACTGGTGTTCAACCATCTGCGCAAGTCGCTTTGCATCAGGAGCGACTATTTCGAGAACGACGAGCAGGAGTTCGCGCGCAAGAAAGGAAACGGATATCTTCTCGAATCATGGCGTTTCCCGTCCGAGCGCGACCACCTCGACTACGCGAAAGACCTCTACCTCTTTCGGAACCGCAAGGCCGATCTCCAGCAGAACGAGACGACGAAACGAGCCGACCGCGTACTGACCAAGAAAGCCGCCGTAAGCGGTTCATTCTCGTCACGCCTCTTCAAGGTGCTTTATCGCGGCCACGACGGCTCCGGGGCGAGCGTCTGGTGGAACACGCAGTGGACGGCCGACTCCGGCAGCACGAAGTTTGCGGCAACGCCCGAGAACAAGGCGCACCTGTTCGACGCGGTGGCGACATTGCTTATGGCAGCGAATGACGCCGGTATCGTCGAGGCCGTAAACATCGGCTCGGCTTCGCAACCCGTCGTGAAATGCCGACTCAACGCAGGCGTCATCGTGTGGGAACTCTGTGAAGCCCCGTCGCCGGACGAGGACAAGACCCGCGCCGATGGTTCGATACGAAACAGGTTCTTTACCGACCTTTACCTTGAGACCGCCCGTGCGCTCGCTTTGCCCGGCAGTCGCATCTACCGCTACGAGTCGCATGAACACACGGCGCAGGTCGAGCCGGAGCTGCGCGAGATGCTGGAGATGCGCTTCCGCAACAAGGACAAGGATCGCAAGGATTTTGCGGACAAGTACCCGGATCAGCGGTTCACACCCCTGCCGGTCATGTACTGCTCTCCGACGATGGAGCTCGGGGTTGACATCTCGACGCTCGACATGGTGTACATGAGGAACGTCCCACCAACCCCCGCTAACTATGCGCAGAGGTCAGGCCGCGCCGGACGAAGCGGACAGGCCGCGCTCGTCGTGACATACTGCACATCGCTCTCTCCGCACGACCAGTGGTTCTTCCAGCGAATCGCCGACATGGTTCACGGCGAGGTGTGCGTCCCCGCGCTCGATCTCGCCAATCAGGAGCTGATCGACAGCCACATCCGCGCTGTGTGGATGTCTCATGTCGATGTCGATCTGCCCGTCAACATAAGCGACATTCTCGACATGGAGGCACGCCCGGCGATGCCGGTGAAAGCAGAGTTTGCCTCTGCGTTCACGGCTCCAAGAACGCTCGCAGCCGCCAAAAAGACGGCTCACCGCATCATGGAGCGCCTTGCGGCGACAGAGTATGTTGGCGGACGCGCTCCCTGGTACTATGACGGCTACGAAAACAAGGTCATCGACGGAGCGGCCGACCGTTTCGCCGCCTCGTTCGACCGTTGGCGCTCTCTGTACCTCTCGACCGACAGCCAGCGTGAAAAGGCCGACACGACGGTCAAGAACCCGGCTGTAAGCGCACAGGAGCGCGAGATTGCAAAGCGGGCGTACATCGACGCGGTCAACCAGATCAACGTCCTGCTCTGCAAGGCGACCGGTATCCGTTCCGCGAAGAACCAGGATTTCTACCTCTATCGCTACCTTGCCTCTGAGGGTGTTTTGCCAGGCTACTCATTCCCGCGCCTCCCCGTGACGGCGTGGATACCTCGTGTCCGTTCAAGCGGTGGAAAGACACGTGCAGATGACAACGGCACTGTCATTTCGCGTCCGAGGTTCCTCGCGCTTTCCGAGTTCGGCCCGCTTTCGCTCATCTACCACGAAGGGCACACGTTTTGCGTGAGGCGAGTAAAACTCCGCGCAGTGGACATCGGCGGATCGGCAAACTCGCTGACCATCGGAACGCAGTCGGTGCGAATATGCCCGGACTGCGGCTGCGCGCAGTTCTACGACGAATCAGCTGTTGGCGTCTCGAACTGCCCCCATTGCGGCAGTGTCCTCAAGAGCGAACATTCTATCCCGCACCTCTATCAAGTGAACGCTGTTGAGGCGTCCGTGCAGGATCGCATCTCGCTCATGGACGAGGAACGTCAGCGCAGAGGGTACGATATCCTGACGGTATATGGCTTTGAGCCGGGCCACGCACCCATCTTGACGGCGATCACGCACGACGGCGCGAAGCTGGCTACGTTCGCATACGCCCCGGCTGCGAAGATCTCGCGCATCAACCTCGGCTGGCGTCGCCGTGCCGACAAGCAGAACTACGGCTTCTGGATGGACCCTTCGACAGGCCAGTGGACGGGTGAAGACGACCCGGAGCGCAGTTCAATCACGGCCGCAGACGGAACTGTGAAGGTGCGTGTACAACCACAGAAGATCGTGCCGTTCGTGAACGATCACAAGAACGCTCTGATCATAACGCCTCCTGACGAGATCGCTGGCGACGAGGAAGCGGTTGCTACGCTTATTGCCGCTCTTCAGCGCGGAATCGCGCAGGTGTTCCAGCTGGAATCGGGCGAGGTCGCCGCTGAGCCGGTTCCAAGCGCCGCTAAACCGCGAAAAATCCTCGTGTACGAGGCTTCCGAGGGCGGGGCCGGAGCGTTGAGCCGCCTTGCTCTCGACGTCCACAGGGCGCAGATTCTCGCCGCAGTTGCCAGGTCAGCTCTCGAAACGATGCACTACGAACAGGATGCGGAGACAAAGGAATGGAAGTCCAAGGAAGGCGAGAAGTGCGTTGCGGGCTGCTACAAGTGTCTGCTTTCGTACTACAACCAACCGCAGCATGAAATCATCGACCGACGGAATGCCAAGGTTCTCGCCTACCTCAAGGCACTGACCAAGGTCGCGTCAGAGGATTTTGCCGCGTTGTCGGCGGCGACAGACCTATTCACGGCGACTATTCCGAAGTGGGCGACGGGTGCATCAGCCTTTGACAAAGAGGGACGCAAGGTGACATTCCCCTCCGAGCCTTCCGCTGAAATTCGTGCGCTTTGCGAGGACAAGGGCTACGAGGTGGTGGTGCAATGAACTTTACGCCCGGAACTATTGTCGCGGCGAGAGGCCGTGAATGGATCGTGCAGACGCCGGATGCCGATACGCCTGAGACCGTTCTTCGTCTCCGCCCGCTGACAGGCACGGCGTTAGATGATTTTCTGCTCGACACGTCCCTTGAGCCGGATGTATCTCCGGCGTCGTTCCCCCCGCCAGACCCGGAGAAGTCTGGAACGTTCTCGCAGGCGCTTCTGCTCCGAGATGCGCTTCGGCTTTCTCTGCGGGCTGGAGCGGGACCGCTTCGATCCTTTGGCAATCTCGCATTTGCCCCTCGCGCCTACCAGCTCGTGCCGCTCATGATGGCGCTCCGGGAGCCGGTCATAAGGCTACTTATCGCCGATGACGTAGGCGTCGGCAAGACCATTGAGTCGGGTCTCATTCTGCGCGAACTTCTCGACCGTGGCGAGATTGAACGGGCTTCGGTTCTCTGCCCTCCGCCGCTCGTCGATCAGTGGGTGTCTGAACTTGAACGCCATTTTCATATCATAGCAAAGGCCGTCACATCAGCTTCCGCCGACCGTCTTCAGAGGGACATCCCGGACCAGTCTCTTACAATCTTCCAGTACTACCCGTTCACCGTTGTTTCGCTTGACTACATCAAGTCGGACGCTCACGCCGCCGTGTTCAGGCAGACCGCACCGGAATTCGTGATCGTAGATGAGGCGCACACCTGTACGCAGATGGGTAGCGGGAGAAGCCAGCGCAGATGGAAGCTCGTCAAGAGCATCGCGGAAGATTCGTCGCGGCACATTGTCCTTGCAACGGCTACGCCGCATTCCGGCAATCAGCTCGGCTTTGCAAATCTCCTGTCGCTCCTCAAACCGGAGTTCGCGGCATTTGCCGACGGTGAGCCGCATCCTGAACTTCGTCAGGAACTTGCCGGACATTTTGTCCAGCGTCGCCGCGCTGACCTCGCCGAATGGCGTGCCTCTGGAAACTTTCCGTCCCGCAAGGTCTCGGAGGTTACCTACAAGCTCAATGGCGACTGGAAGCAATTTTTCGACCACGTCCTCGAATACTGCCGTGGGATTCTCGCAGGACACTCTACCGATTCTTACAAAGACTACATCTACTGGTATGCTGCGCTCGGACTTTTGCGCTGCGCCAGCTCATCCCCGGCGGCTGCCGTTCAATCGCTTCAGAATAGGATTGATCGGATTGAAAACCAGTCTCTCGCCGAGAATGAAATGGGCGATGCCGACGAAACACGCGTTCTTGATTTCGAGGATTCTGAGTCCTCCGACATCGCGCCCGACGTTGATACGCTTGACGACAGGCTGGCCGCTCTCGAACTCATCAAGGAGGAGGCGGAAAAACTCGCCGCCCGCTCGGATGATCCAAAACTTGTCTGCCTTATCCGGCTTCTCGAACATGATCTTCTCAAGGGCGAAGATGCAAAACGCCCCATCGTATTCTGCCGGTACATCGAAACTGCGAAGTACGTTGCAGAGCGCCTTCGGAAGAAGTTCCCAGGATACACCGTCACCGCCGTGTGCGGTACGGACGATGCCGATGCGCGGCAGGCGGCTATCGACGATCTTGCCCGCAGTCCGAAGCACATCCTCGTTGCCACCGACTGCCTCGCAGAAGGCATAAACCTTCAGCGCGACTATGATGCCGTCGTACACTACGATCTTCTCTGGAATCCGACTCGCCACCAGCAGCGAGAGGGACGCGTTGATCGTTTCGGGCAGATGTCGAACGAGGTGAAATGCGCGCTTCTTTACGGTCAAGACAACCCTGTCGATGGTATCGTCCTCAAAGTGATATCTAAGAAGGCCCAGGAGATCAGCGATTCGCTTGGCGTGTCTGTTCCCGTGCCGGAGGACGACCGCCGCGTGTCGCTCGCCATCATGAAGGCCGGTATCTTCCAGAGCGGGGCGCACTCGCCGAACGTACCGCAGCAGCTTGGACTGTTCGACGAGATCGAACGTCGGGAGCGCGAGGCGCTTGAGGCACTGCGCGGTCTTGAAGCGAAATGGCAGGATGCCGCCGAGAAGGAAAAGGCGAACAGAACCAAGTTCGCCCAGCGCATCTTGAAGCCTGAGAATGTTCTTCCCGAATGGAAGAAGGTCGAGACGGCTTTCGGAAGCGTAGAGGATGTCCGTGCCTTTACGAAAGGCGCTCTTGCGGAACTTGGCTGCCATACACTTTCGAGCCTCCCGTCTCAGATTGTCCACCGTCTCCAGGAGAATGGCGCGGAGTTGCCGCAAGACCTCCGCTATGATGATCTCACCCGCGCACATCCGCTCGTGGCGTCATTGGCCGGATATGTACTTGAATCCGCTCTTGATCCTGTGGACGAGAAGCCAATCGCCACACGAAGCGGCGCTGCAGTGTCGCGTGAAGTCGAACGTGTGACGCGCATCTACCTTTTGCGTCTTCGCCATCGGCTCGATGTCCGGAAGCGCGATCTTATCGTCGAGGAAACTCAAGCCGTCGCCGTGACAGGTGCAGGCGAAAGCGCCGAATGGGTGTATGATCCCGCCGAGGTGGAGCGGCTTCTGCACTTCATCCCGTCCTCGAATCTGACTGGTGATGCCGTTCGGCACGCCGTTCGATGCGCCATCGACTACGCAGAGGCAAACAGGCCACGCTTCGAGTCGTTCGCGGCGGAACGCGCAAAGACACTCCTTGCCGACCACCGCCGCGTGCGCGACGCCTCTGATGATCGTGGCTCATTTGGCGTGAAACCTATCCTGCCCGTTGATATCATGGGCGTGTTCGTGCTTCTTCCGGAGGAGGATTAAAATTGAAGTTTCCACATCTCTGTGTGAGCAGAATTGAGAAAGGTTAAAGATGAATAACAAGGTTTATTACGGTGAATATTCACTCGAGTATTGGATCAAACTTCTAATCTCGGGCAACATTGTGTTGCCGCCATACCAGAGATCATTGGTATGGAAGGAATCTGAGGTAAAAGATCTTGTTAAGACAATCAAGGCGAATCGCTTTGTGCCACCTATAACTATAGGATCCTATACGCAATCCGACGGGACACACATGGACTACATCGTTGATGGCCAACAGCGATTGACATCTATTTTGTTGGCGGCGATTGGATATTTCCCTAATGTGAAGAAATGGGAAAGTGACCGATTGGTCGAAGCGGCAGATGATGATGATCGCGCGAATGGAGAAGACGATGCCTCTGAAAACGGCGAGAGACGAGCCTTGAAATGGACTTGCAAAGAGTTGCTCAAGCATGGATGCAAGACGTTGCTGGATGTAAAAGCCTACTGTGCTTCGCAAACGGATTGGTATTCGCCATTCCCCGAGGCAGATATGCTGTGCGAAGAAGACCTCAAAAAACGGTATATTGGTTTCTGCTATTTGATACCGGATGCTGCCGGTAATGCTGCTAAGAATTACTACGCTGATGTCTTCATGGACATAAATGGTCACGGGGTCGGATTGAGCGATTTGGAAACACGCCGGTCATTGTATTACCTGCATGATGGGCTTGAGCAACTTATTGAACCCGAGTTCTTGGACGAATACGGTCTTGTCAACACTATTACAAAGAAGAGTGACGGCACCAGCAAAATCGCCGAGCGTATTGACTTCATTAAGTATCTTTCAATCATGGATGATTATTTGAAGATGACGCAGGGTGAAAACCAAGACATCAGGAGAGTTGCCATCAGGTATAAGAATGACCCTCAATCATATTACAAGGAATTCATTTTAGTTCTTACTGGAAGAGAAGTTGCCAACAATCGCTTTTGTACACAGGATTACTGGGCTTACAAAACGGATTATAAGAAGGCGGTTGAGGCGTTTAAAGAAGCGATAAATGCGATGGACATCCCTCGAACATACGATTCGATTGCAGATATGGACGTGGCATTTTTCGGGCTCGTTTATTGGATTTGTTATTGCGGAAAGAAACTGGACGGGGGGAAGAAGGATGTATTCAAAGAGAAACTGAATGCGATTTTCAGCAGTTTTAGAAATGGCGAACATCCTGACTATCTGAAATCCGCCTCTCGGATCGGAAAGATGAGAGGTCGTATCACGCAGTCTGTAGAGTTGTATCGGGAGTTCCTTGCAAATGCCTAAACATTCCGAGTTTATATTAACGCCTATCAGCGAAATCCTTTCGGAAGCAGGTATTGCCATCGGCAACCAGCCGAGGGGGATTGATAATTACCCGCTGAAGGAATATTTTCTCCAAAGTGTGTTTCTCAGATTGACAGGCGCACAGGAGCAAAAATGTAAATGTATTCTTTGGGATGTTGGAACGTATGACTATAATATTCGTTACAAGTTTTTTGGTGGTCGGGGTGGGAGTGTCGGGGAGTGCTCGGCACTGGATGACAAGAATAAAATCTTCCGGTCATTGGAGGAGTGTGTGACCTTGTCGATAGGTAATGCGGAACGCACGAAGTATATAAACGAGAGCTCTTCAGCCGTTGGCGATTTCTTTGATAAATGTGCGTCTCATGGATGGCCGAGACAGGAATTCGACGAGTTTGAGGCTGCATTTCAGCAAGTAACTAATGCGAATGTTTATCAACTTACAAGAAGCAAGAGTAATCCCGCAAAGATTCTAAAGGACACTACAAATTTCAAAGTAGAGGAGGTTTACGAATTATCCGTCTACAGACATCGGAATAGGTGTGCACACAATTTGTTGTCATTTCAGGGAAACAAGCCTAGCTTTGCCCTCATGCGTAGTGACGAATACAAGTACTGGAACTATTATCTTCGATATGCTCTTATTCTGCTTGTAGATAAGGTTATGACGAACGCTTACAAGCAATGGGTAGAACAGGTAGAACAAGGACTGTATGACGAATAAATGGTGAGATGATGTGAATATTCTAATGTGGAGTAGCAATAATGGCACGCATACTTGATACCATCCTTCCTGAATCTGTGCATAACGAGGGTCTGCTCTTCGTTCCGCAGGTTCTTGAAGACCTCATGCGCGGCAAGCTCGACGCGGAGTTTCCCCCGAAGCTCGACGAAGGGGATGATCCCGCATCGGTCAGGGCGTTCGTCTTTGACCGTGCGAAGCGGCTCTACGCAAGCTTCATGGAATCGTCCGCCCAGGCCAACGTCGATGCTGTCACTCGCAAGTTTGTGGTCAACTTGCTCGACAACGCCCTTGGATGGGATTTCTACAAGGCTGCTGCCGTTGCCGAGAAGACAGGTGCGTTTCTCGTGTCGCCTGTCTTATGTGGCGGGGAGGATGCCTCGACGCCGCTTGCGTTCCCGGTCATCCTTGCACCGCACACCATTGGCCTTGACGAATCGAACCCGAGATTCCACGGGTGGGGGCTTTCGGACGCTTCTCGCAGCGCGACGCGGTTTGCGCAGGAGTTCCTCAACGAGCGCGACGATTTCCTGTGGGCTATTGTCACGAACGGCAGGGAACTGCGCCTCGTCCGCGACAACCCCTCGCTCACGCGACCGTCCTTCCTGTCCTTCGACATCACCGCAATCCTCTCCGGCCCCGGCGACTTCCCCGCGTTTGCCTTCCTTTGGCGGATGCTCCATGCAAGCCGAGCGGAGGGTGTCTCTGCCGAGAATTCCGTCTGGGAGAAGCTGCACACCCGCTCCACCGAGACGGGCGTGCGTGCGCTTGACGGACTCCGTCCCGGTGTGGCCGCCGCCATCGAGATTCTCGGCACGGGCTTCATCCGCGAGAACCCGTCTATCCGCGAGGCGTTGCAGAACGGCTCGCTTACCGTCGCCGGGTACGAACAGGAACTTTTGCGCCTTGCCTACCGCTTCCTCTTCCTGTTCGTGGCGGAAGAGCGCGATCTCCTGCATACGCCCGACACGTCACCCGCCGTTCGCAAGGTGTACCGGCAGGGCTATTCGATGTTCCGCCTGAAACGCTTGGCCGCCCGCTACGCAGCCGGTTCATCCGACCGCCACCACGATCTCTACATCGGACTTCGCCATGTGTTCAAGGCGCTTGCGCACGGCGAGCCGCGTCTTGGCCTCACCGCCCTCGGCGGAATCTTCGGCGAAGACGAGTGTCCCCACCTCAATGATGCGGCGCTCACAAACTCCGATCTTCTTGCCGCAATACGGAAGCTCCGTTTCATCGATGCGGGACGCCACCTCTACCCCGTCAATTACCGCGACATCGGCAGCGAGGAGATCGGCTCGCTCTACGAGGGCATCCTTGAACTCGTCCCGAGCTACAGCGAGGGATCGCGCCAGCTCACGCTCGTCGGCGCGGCGGGCAACAACCGCAAGACTACAGGCTCCTACTACACGCCGTCATCCCTCGTTGACAAGCAGATCGAATCCGCGCTTGATCCGCTCCTCGACCGCGCTGCGAAAGCCCCCGATCCCGCACGGGCGATACTTGACCTCAACGTCATCGACACGTCCTGCGGTTCAGGACACTTTGTCGTTGCCGCCGCCCGACGCATGGCCTCCCGGCTTGTCGCCGTTCGCGGCGTGGATACCAGCCCAGCCGAATATCAGCGTGCCCTGCGGGACGTGGTGCGCAACTGCATCTACGGCGTGGACATCAACCCGCTCGCCGTGGAACTAGCCAAGATCACCCTCTGGATCGAATCTGTCGTTCCCGGCGAACCGCTTACGTTCCTCGACTCGCACTTCGTCTGTGGCGACGCCACCCTCGGCATCGACAACCTCAAGAACCTCAAACATGGCATCCCCAATGCCGCGTACAAGGCGCTGACGGGCGACGACCCTGCCGCCGCCAAGGAACTCGCCAAGCGCAACCGCGCTGCTCTCAAGTCGATGGCGGACGATGCCCGCTACGGTGGCGATCTCTTCTACGATCCGAAGCATACGCTCGCCAACCAGATGCGCGGCATCGACGAGATGCCGGAAGACACGCTTGAGGAGATCGAGGCGAAGAAAGCCGCCTACGCCAAGTTCAGGGAAGAGGGCAGCCTCAATCATTTCAGCCTCGCGGCAGATGTGTTCACGGCGGCATTCTTGCTGCCCAAGACATCGGTTGATGTTCAAGTCGGCAACCTTGGCAACGGTGCTCCTCTGACGGAGAAGAGGCCAGACCCCACCATCCCCACTACAGCAGAACTTTATGGAATCTTGACCGCTGGCGCGGCTGGCTCGTATCCGAGTTCCGAAACGCTCGCCCGTTGTGCCGCCGTCTGCCGCCAGAACCGCGTTCTCCATTGGCCGCTTGCGTTCCCTACGGTGTTAGAGAAGGGAGGTTTCGACTGTATCCTTACGAACCCTCCTTGGGACAAGATTACGCTTACGGAGAAAGAATTCTTTGCATCCAAGATTCCTGCGATTACCGAGGCGACGACAGCGGCCTTGCGCAAGAAAATGATAGATGCTCTCCGAGAGGACGCACCAGTGATCTACAACGAGTTCATGAAGGCGAAACGGCATGCAGATATTGCAAGCACTTTCGTGCATGAGTCGGGGCGCTTTACGATATCAAACGTGGGTGATGTGAATTTGTATTCAATTTTGACAGAGACGATCTTGCACATAAGAAAACCTTCCGGAAGTGCGGGTTTTATTGTGCCAACAGGTATATGCGTTGATGATTCCAATAAGAAATTATTCGGGGCGATGATTTCGGATGGTGTCCTGAAGTCACTTTATGATTTTGAAAATGGAATTAGCGGGCAGAGATTGTTTGATGCCGTTGACAATAGATTCAAATTCTCCTTGGTCACAATATCTCCATCTGACTCGACAGATTTTGCGTTCTTTTTGGGTGCGCCAAAGGACGCAGAGGATTCTCGCCGTCATTTCGCGTTACGCCCTGATGATTTTAAGGTAATTAATCCCAATACACAGACAGCACCTATATATCGATCCGGCGAGGATGCTATTCTTGCAAAAAGATTTTACAGTCAGATTGGCGTCTTGTGGAATGAAAGTAACAAGAAAGATGGGAATCCCTGGGGCGTGTCCTTTAGAACCCTCTTTCACATGGCAGCGGATAGTGCTCTTTTCTCCGAAGGGCCATTGCCGGGATATGTTCCACTGTATGAATCCAAGTTGATACATCAGTTTGATCATCGTTGGGCAACATTTGAACCAGGCCAGAAAGTTCGTGACACCTTGGCAATAGAGAAAGTCAACCCTGAATTTGAGGTTGCGCCAAGGTATTGGGTTCCAGAAAATGCGCTGATTGATGTTGTTGGAGCTGAACATAAGCCTTACTTAATTGGGTTCCGCGATGTAACTAATGCTGCGAACGAGCGTACGGGAATTGCGACCGTTATTCCACTTACGGCTGTTGGCCATAACATGTCGCTTATAGATACATGTCAATCGGATCGGTTGAACGCATGCTTCCTCGCAGATTTCAATTGTTTGGTTCATGACTGGTGTGCAAGGCAGAAAGTTGGTGGCATGCATTTGACGTATGGATATCTAAAACAGATACCATTTTTGTCACCTACTGCGTATACAGCTGATGACATTGAGTTTATCGTAAATCGAGTTCTGAAGCTGACCTACACAAGTAAGTCTTTGGCGGGATGGGCTGCAGCACTCGGTTATGATGGAGAGCCATTCCGTTTTGACGTACCGGAACGGAGTATTTTGCGGGCAGAACTTGATGCTCGTTACGCGCGATTGTATGGGTTAAACGAACAAGAACTAACATACATACTTGATCCTTCTGCGGTATACACAGACGACTATCCAAGCGAGTCGTTTAGGCTGTTAAAAGAACATGAGATCGTCGAGTTTGGCGAATACCGCACCCGCCGCATGGTTCTCGATGCTTGGAAAGCACAGGAGGAGCCATTCGTCGTTGGCGATGATTACAAGCGTGGACAGTCGTGGGATGATTCTCGCTCGGCTTACCTTCGTTTCCTGGTGGGGCAGATGATTGCGCAATCCGCGACTCATCAAATGCCTCTGACGGAACTCTTCTCTGCGTTTTCCGCATTGCGGACGCCGAAGGAGATGGCACGGAGAGACGGAATGCCAAATGGAGCGGGGAAGTGGGCGCGAGAATACAAGGACGCCATTCGAGGAGACGAGAGCCTTGAGCGTGTCCTCATGCAGATGTTCGATGCGGGAGAGATATCGATCTCGAAGTCTGGGATGGTTTCCTACGTTGACGAGGGATCGCTCCATGCGGCAGACCATCTGACGGATGTCGTCATGGATGCGAGGATGGCACTTGCCTTTATGAGACTTGATCTCACGCAGGAGCATATCGAACATATCCGCACGACTATCAGCGCGGAGTTCTTCCGTCGAGTCATGGAGGGCGCGTATGCAAGAGCAGCTTGACCTCATTGGCTTCCCGGAACCGGATGGGTTCGGTATCCCGAACGACGGCGAGCCGTTGTTTTGGATCAAGGAGATGCGTGTGCTGTCGAAAATGGACGCTTCCGCCGACAGCCTGATACGCACGGTAAAGTTCAGGACGGGTCTGAATGTCGTGTGGTCGCCTCCCACGGACAATGAACCGACCGCCGACCAGAGGCTTTCTGGCCATGCGAGCGGCAAGACCACGCTTTGCAGGATGATAAGGTACGTGCTTGGCGAGCAGAAGATCGGCACCGAGAACTTCAGGAGCGCGATAACACACAAGTACCCAGAGGGTGTCGTTGTGGCGGAAGTGAGGCTGGACGGTGAGACCTGGAGTGTCGCTCGCCCATTCACTGCATGGACTTCGGCCAAGGGCTGGGCGCGGCGCGGCGTAGAGCTTGACGCGTTTCTCGCCGATCCATCCGATGCCGCACCATACGAGGAATTCAAGACGACTCTTGAGGCGGCAGCGAAGAAGATTGTTCCGTTCGACAAGTTACCGGACGGCTCTCCGCTTACCCTTTGGCATTATTTCCCGTGGTTCACACGTGACCAGGAGGCGCAGTTCCTGAAACTCTACGCTTGGCGCGAAAACACGTCCAGTGAGGCGGACTCGCCAATGCTGAAACAGGAGCAGAAAGCGTTTGTGATGCGGTCGATCTATGATCCAGCCGCAGCCGACGAGCTGGACTTGATAACAAGATACGAACAGCTGGGCGTTGAAATCGAACAGGCGCAGAAGGACGAAATCAAGCTGTCCGGTGCGTGTGAATCCGATAGGGAATGGCTGT
>SUWC01000068.1 GCA_015061665.1 Lentisphaerota bacterium | reverse complement strand
CACAGGGCGGAGCGGGACGCTCCACCTCCTTGGACGAAAGGATGGCGAAACCCAAGGAGGTGCGGCGTCTCGCCGCGCCCTACCGTTTAAACAACAATGAAAGGCGAAATCTATGAAACTGAAAATCGACTGGAAGACACTTGCGGTCCAGATATGGAACGCGCTCAAGCCCGTGATAATCGGGGCCGTCGGCGGAGGGATCGTCTCGTTCTCGGCGAGCGGATGCTCTTCGCTGACGCCCAGCGACAAGACGCAGACGATGGGCGTCTACGCCTTCGGCATCCCCGGCATCGCGGTGATATCGCAGACCACGCAAGCCGCGGACAACAAGGGCGAAGACACTAACGTCCCCGTCCAGGTCAACCCCGTCGGCGTCAAGCCGTAGGCACCACAGGCGCTACGGGGTGGGGGGCGGGAGCTCCTCGCCCTTTTAACGATTTTCTCGCCAGCCGTTTTTATCGGCGGCGTCCATGAACACCTTCCACTCGAACGGACCGAGCCTGTGTCCGCCGTCATGCAAACTGTAGACGAGCCTACCGCCGCTGCGCACTTCTCCTGGCTGCGGGAATCCATCCGAGACAAGCCCCTTGGCGCCTGCGGCGTCCCATGCCGGCGACGCAAGGCGACAAGCCTCGTATTCACCCACGGGACCCGCCCATGCATCCTCCGAGCCCGACGCCACGCAGAGAATGCGCGGAGCCATCAGCGCAAGAAGATGGTGCTGGTCGAAGCGGACTTCCTTATCCCTGTTGACATTCCTGATGAACTGCGGCGTGAACCAGAACGAAAAAGTGACAGCGATGTCAGCAAAGTGCTCGGAACGCGGCAGTTCCGCCGCGTTCAGCTTCGCCCCGCAGCAGCCCGAGCCGCTCACACACGCCATAGCAAATCTGGTATCCGTCACGCCAGTCCACAGCGCGGCCTTTCCGCCGCGGCTATGCCCGACGACAGCAACGCGGCGCTCGTCTACAAGCGGCTCCGTCTCCAACCAGTCCATCACCCTGCTCGCGCCCCATGCCCATGCGGAGAGCGTGCCCCAGTTGTCCTTCGGCCTGTACTGGACCGAAAGATCCTCGAAACACTCAAAGACTCCCTTCGAGTTTCCATAGCTGCGGTCCGGCGCGACATCGCCGTACCAGAATGAAAGCGCCGCATAGCCGCGTCCGACTATTTCCTCGATCGGCCAATACCCGCGGCGTCGATCATCTCCCCCCTCGAGATAAGACATCGGCTTTGCGCGGTTTATGAGAAGGAACGCCGCACGCCTCTTCAGTGGCTTGGGAAGGACAGCAGTCACTACGAACGAGCCGTCGCCCCACTTTCCGCCGTAGGCGATGCGCACGCGCCTGAGAACCGCCTTGCCGCCCAAAACCTCGCGGTCAGGCTCCTCCTGCGCGAAGGAAAGCCGGTCGGGTCGCTCAACCGGACGCCTGCCGAACATCTCGGACTCGAACGTCGCGAGAGTCTGCTCACGTGTTCCGAGGGCGTTCCATGCGGAAGGCGCGGCGAACGCAGACACGGTGAACATGAACAGCATTGCTTGAATAAGCGTTTTAATTCTGCTTTTCATCGTCAGCTCCATTAAAATCAAAGGGATTCTAGTATTGAGTCGCAGACTTCGCAGCCGCGACGGGTTAGACGGTAGACAGACGGCGCTATGCGAACAAGCAACCCCTCGGACGCAAACCTATCAAGCTCAGCAATCCACTGCGGGAATCGCGTCGCGTCTATCCCCTCTCTCGTTCGCAGACGGAAAAACGTCCGCTCCTTGAGGTCTGCCGCTTCGTCGACTTCCGTAACCTCCTGCGGCTTGCCGCCCGGCGGGTTGTACGTCCGCCTCAGGCCAACGCGTCCGTATGCACCCTCGCCAAGTCCGATGTAGTCCTCCCCGCGCCAGGTGGCAAGATTGTGACGGCACTCGCGCCCCTTCGCATAGTAGCTCGAAATCTCGTAGCGCTCTAGTCCGATGGACTCCAGCACACCCCCAACGCGCGCAAGCTCGTCCATCGTCCACTCGTCGTCTGGCGGCGCGGCACTTTTGCCGCGCTCGATCCGCTTTGCAAGAATCGACTCGGGCTCGAGTATGAGCGAATAGAGCGAACAGTGCGCAAGCCCCCACGATGACAGCGCCTCGTAGCGAGAGCGATCGCCCTTCTCGCACGGATAGCCGACTATCAGGTCGATTCCAGCGTTGTCGAAGTACTCGCGCGCAAGCGCAAACGCGCGCGCCGACTCGTCCGCAGTGCAGCCGCGACGCATGTCGGACAATACAGCGTCGTCAAGCGACTGGACGCCCATGGAAATCCGATTCACACCGCCATCCCTCATCATCGCAAGCGTATCGCGCGAAGAATCAAGCGGATGAAGCTCGACGGTGAATTCCGTCCCTCCCGCGCTGTCGATGAAAGGCGCGAGCGCGCCGAACACGGGGCGCAGATCGCAGAGCGCGGGAGAGCCACCGCCGAAGTAAACCGTGGAAAGCGGCTCGTCGCGCGATATCAAGCCTTCGCGCTCCAGGCGCGACACTTCCGCCGCGATACCATGAACGTAGCGCAGCCGATCGGCTGGATCCGTCCCCATGCGGGAATGCAGCACGCAGTAGCTGCACCGCGAACGGCAGAAGGGAAAGTGGACGTAGAGGTTGCGCGTCATTGCGCGACCTCGGACGCAAGAGCCTCAAGCCTGCGCTCCTGGTCGGCGATCCAATCAGGAGAAACACTGTCCGCCGGACGCTGGAATATCCACTGCCTAAAGTCCCGGCTTCGCGCAAGGTCGCCTGTCGGAGGCCAGAATATGCCGCGCTCAATGCGGTCGATGAGTTCGCGTATCTTCGCCTCCGCGCTCGGGACAAGTCCGCCGTCGAGATGCTCGGTGAAGCGGACATGCTCCGCGGATTCGCCGATGATGCAGTAGCAGGACGTTATCTTCTCAAGCTTCGCGTCCGCGAACTCTTCGGTAGAATCGGCGTCCAGCATCGCGCAGTAAAGCGGCAGCTGCAGGTGCGTCCACTCGTCTTTCTTCACGTTGTAGACCTGCTCGGCGCGGCTGGAGTCGTCCCACGTCTTGTAGTCGATGACGCACCACTGTCCGGTCGCGTCGCAGAAGTCGACGCGGTCGCACCGCCCTTTCACGACAGTGTGGCCGTATGCGACGGAGAGCTTGCGCTCCGTCGCGACCACTCGCCATCCATTTCTGCGCCGCTCGGCCTGCGCCTCGGCGAACATCGAAAGCCTGCGCTTTGCGGACTCCGCCTGGAGCGAAACTATGGCAGGGACAAGCGTCCCGAAGCGCTCGGAGAGAATCGCGTCTATGCGCTCCGAGAGAAACGACGATATCTCCCTCGCGTCAACCGACTCGCGCAGGCGCTCGTCTTTGCCCCACGCCTCAAGCGAGTCGTGAACGAGGCGCCCGAACTCCGCAGGGTCAAGCTCCTCCGCGTCTAGGTCGACTTTCTCGCCGAACGCCTTCTTGAGAAGGTACGTGAAAGGACACTCGAGATAAGTGTCGAGCGCCGACGGCGAGGTCCTTTCGAGCGGCGAGCGCTCGGGCGGAATATCGAGCGCAAGGCGCCACGAGCGCGGCAGATCCGCCGCGGATTCGTCCGAGACGTCGGACTGAATCTTGTAGAAGCGTCCAACGCGCGCCAGAAGCTCCTTGTCGTCATCGCAGGCGAAGAGGAGCCGAGACGGCTTCATCACGTCGCCTGCGGAATCGAAGGTGTGGAACGACACACGGACCGCACCAGGCGCGCGACAGGCAAGGGCTATGCGCAGAATCGCAAGGTCGCGCTTCGCGCGGGACTCGTTGCTCGGCAGTCCAAGCCCCTTGCGGAGCGAATCCGGAAGGAATGCGTGGCCGACAATCGACTCAGGTACGCATCCCTCCTGAAAGCCCGCGATGTAAAGCTCGTCCGCGTCGAGAAACGGGATCTCCAGCCAGCCGTCGGCAAACACCGCATCGCCTTCGTCGGGCTCCAGGGAATACGTCGCCTCGTCAAGGCGGCGCGAGAATATCTCGGCCGCTATGTTTTCGGGGATGCCGGGGGCGAAACATTCGTCGACAAGTTCGTTTACCGCCTTGGCCGCCGCAGCGAACTCGCGAGCCTCGGGATTGCGCTCGTCGAGGATGTAGCCCGAGAATACGGCGCGGAGAATATCGCGCACGCCCTTCTTCCTGAGCGCTATCGAAATCTCCTCGCCGATTGCACGAATCTTGCCGCGCGTTTTGGGGATTATGTCGTCGATGCGCTCGGGCAGGAGTTCGCGCTGCTGGCGATCGAGGTCCATCAGAGCCTCGGTGTATTCGTGGTCGCTGATCCCGAGCCGCTCCTTCATCCAGCGACGCACGTCGCCTCCGCGAATGAAGGAGGAGAATATCTTGTACGACGGGTTTCGCTTAAGGGCGGCCAGCTGGGCTACGACGTGTCCGAGCGAGGAAGTGGCGAGACGGGTCTTCGACGGATTGTTGAGCGTTATGCCCTTTGCCTGAAGCGCGCCCTGCATCTCGGGATACAGCTTCGCGTCCGCCATGCATAGCGCTGGAAGCGCCTCATCGGGGCGCACGGACGCAAACCGCTCGGCAACGACCCAGCATTCGCTTGCAGCCGAACCGTAGGCCGACACCTGCCAGGACTTGAGCGGTGCGAACTGCGAGTCAAGGTCGGGTGGAAGATACTCCGTGCAGGGAAGTCCCGTCGCCTCGACGGCAGTCCGCATGGCGGGGATGGGGTCCAGCACGCATGCTACGACGATCTCCTCGACTTCGGACGGAATCCTAGGCGACTCAAGGGTTGCCTTCATCGCGGCTATGCGGTCGCGCTTCCCGCGCCTTGCGAGCGATGCGACGAAGCGGCTCTCGATCGCGGCAAGCTCGCGCCAGCGCTCGCATTCCGCGTCGACGAGATCGGACTTGAGCACATCGGGAATCCGCTCTGCGACGTCTGCGAAGGAGAGCGCGTTCGCACCAAGAGCAGCCCGCACGTCGGAGAGCTGCGCAGCGACGTCAACGGACGCCTTTTCGCCGAGGGCCTCCATGAACGCAACCAGTTCGTCGGTTCGTCCGGCGACGTCTTCGGCATCGTCGACAACAATCGCTGCGGGCATGACGACGTGGGGCGGCACGGCGGCGTGCAGAATACGCGCGAGCGCGGCGCGCAGGCGGCGTCCCGATTCGGCCGTAGGGACTATGGCGAGAATGTGCGCAAGAGACTTCGCGCCGCTCGGCAGCACGCGCACTTTTGCCGCAAGCCGACGGGCAATGTCGTCCAGCGGCTTTACCTTCGGATCAAGATATTCGACTTTGTCCATTTGACAAATCCCTGTTACACCATTAGGCGCGCTCTTCGAGCTCCGCCCAGCGGTCGACACACGACTCCAGTTCGGCTTCGGCGACCGGCAAGCGCTCGGAAAGCGACTTCGCCCTTGTCGGGTCGGATCGGTAGATCGCGCCGTCGGAAAGCGCTTCGCGGATTTGAGCAAGCTCCTGCTCCAGCGCCTCTATTTTCGCCGGTAGCGCGTCAAGCTCGCGCTGCTCCTTGTACGACAGCTTCTTCGGCTGTTCATTCGCAGGGCGCGGCGAGACGCCGCACCTCCTTGATGTTTCAGTCTTATCATCCTCTTGGCGCGGCGAGACGCCGCACCTCCTTGATGCATCACCCAAGGAGGTGGAGCTTCCAGCTCCGCCATTTTGACACCTCCTTGATGACTTGCTCTGCGCCTCGTAGTCCGCATAGCCGCCTGGGTACTGCGCCACCGTTCCGTCCCCTTCGAGGACGAAGGTCGACGTCACGACGTTGTCTAGGAATTCGCGGTCGTGGCTGACGAGCAAAAGCGTGCCCGAATACGCGAGCAGCTGCTCCTCAAGAAGCTCGAGCGTCTCGATGTCAAGGTCGTTCGTCGGCTCGTCCATGACAAGCAGGTTTGCTGGACGGAGGAAAAGCTTCGCGAGCATAAGCCTCGCCCTTTCGCCGCCCGAGAGCGCCTTGACCGGAGTGCGCGCACGGTCAGAAGAAAAAAGGAAATCGGCAAGGTACGAGAAGACGTGCTTTCTCACTCCGCCGACCGTCACCTGGTCGCAGTCGCTTGCAATGTTCTCCGCCACGGTCAGCTCCGGCTTTATCTCGCTGCGAAGCTGGTCGAAGTACGATATCTCGACGTTCGTGCCGATTGTGACAGAGCCTGAAGTCGGCGCGAGGCGTCCCGTAAGGAGCTTGATAAGCGTCGTTTTGCCAGCGCCGTTGCGTCCGAGTATTCCAATGCGCTCGCCCCTCAGAACGTCGGCGGTGAAGTCCCTTATGACTGGCTTTCCGCCGTAGGAGAAGCAGAGGTTCTCGATTTTCAAGACCCTCACGCCACCGGGTGCGGCGGTGTCGAGGCGCATTGTCGCCGTGCCGGATGCGGTCCGTCGCGCGGCGAACTCCTCGCGCAGCTTCATCAGCGCCGCAACGCGTCCCTCGTTCCTCGTCGTGCGCGCCTTTACTCCGCGACGGATCCACGCCTCCTCCTGCGCGAGCTTCTTCGACTTGCGCTCCCAGTATACAGCCTCGTCGGCAAGAAGCTCGGCCTTGCGCTTCACGAAAGTCGGATAGTCGCACTCCCAGCCGGAGAGCTCGCCTCGGTCTAGGTCGTATATCTTGGTCGCAACGCGCTTGAGGAAGCGCCTGTCGTGCGTCACGATTATGACGGCCATCTCGCGCTGTCGGCGTATCATTCCCTCAAGCCAGTCGATTGCCTCGACGTCGAGGTGGTTCGTCGGCTCGTCGAGCAGAAGCACGTCCGGCTGCGAAAGAAGAGCCTCCTCGAGGATCTGGCGCCTGCGGCGTCCGCCGGAAAGCGCGTTGAACGCGTCGTCGCCCGGGCGGTCGGAGGGAACGGACTGCGAGACGTAGGCGACGCGAAGGTTCGGTGCGCGGACGATTTCGCCCGAGTCTGGCTCAAGCTCGCCTGCCAGCACCTTCATCAGCGTGGACTTGCCCTCGCCGTTGCGTCCGGTAAGCGCGGCTCTAAGGCGCTTTGAGATGGAAACGGAAACGCCGTCAAGCACAGGCGCGCCGCCGAAGGCGAGCGTAACGTCCTTCAGCGACATCAGAAAGTCGGACATCTATGCCTTTCTCCGGACTTGCGTGAGGTACGCGCCTACATGCGGCGGCTCGTCACCTCGATCACGTTCACCTGGTTGCGAAGCTGTAGAATGATCTGCTCGACGACGCGCGCCGTGCCGAGAACGTCGATGCGCATGCGCGAAACTGTGCCGTCCTCCGTCGGCCCGACGTTGAGCGTCTGGATGTTGTACCCGCGCCCGGAGATCAGTCCGACGATCCTTGCGAGGACGCCTGGCCTGTTCTCGACGAAGCAGTTGAGGCGGTATATCTCGCAGTCCTTGTTCGTTTCTTCTTTTTCCTTAGCCATGATTCACCCCCGGAGATTATTCGAACACCATTTCGGTCACAGACTTTCCGCCTGGGATCATAGGATAGACGTTGGCGCGCGGCTCGACGATGACCTCGACGACGCAGGTGCGCTTCAGCCCGATCGCCTTCTTCACGGTCGCCTCCAGCTTGGCGGGGTCGATCACGCGGAATCCCTTGGCGCCGTGTGCTTCGGCGAGCTTGACGAAATCGGGAAGATAGTCGTAGTCGAGATCGTCTTCGATATGCTCGTTGGCGAGGCGTCCCTTCGGCGTCAGGATCGAGCCCGCATAGCGCTTGGAGTAGAAGAGCTCCTGCCACTGGCGGACCATTCCGAGGCACCCGTTGTTGACGACGACGATCGTTACGGGGAGCTTGTGCTCGACAGCGACGACCACTTCCTCGAACGTCATCTGCGCTCCACCGTCGCCGCAGACGGCAACGACTGGATCGCCGGGCTTGGCGAACGCGGCGCCGATGGCCGCCGGAATGCCGAAGCCCATCGTTCCCATTCCGCCCGAGCTCAGGAAGTGGCGAGGCTGGTTGTGGCGGAAATACTGCGCGGCCCACATCTGGTGCTGCCCGACGTCCGTCACGACGATCGCAGAACCCTTGGTAGCCCTGTCGATCGCCTCAATGACGGACTGCGGCATGATAACCGCCTCGTGCATCTGCTTGTAGGACATCGGCTTTAGGCGCTTCCACTCGGCGATGCGGTCTAGCCACGGCGTGTGGTCCGCCGGGCGAACGCGAGACGAAACGGTCGTCAGAACGTCCTTCACGTCCGCAACGATTCCGAGATCGGCGCGGACGTTCTTGTTGATGGACGCCGGATCGCAGTCGACATGGACAAGTGTCGAGTTCTTTGCGTATTCGGAAATCTTTGCCGTGACGCGGTCGGAGAAGCGAACGCCGAGCGCGATGATCAGGTCGGCTTCGCGGATGGACCAGTTTGCCGCGGCGCTGCCGTGCATTCCGGCGAGCCCAAGCGCGAGCGGATCGCGCTCGTCGAACGAGCCGAGGCCCATGAGCGTCGTTGCCACGGGGATCTGCGCCTTGTGCGCAAGCGCGGCGACGTCTGCCGCAGCCCCTGAGGCTATCACGCCGCCGCCGGCGTAGAGGACGGGACGGCGCGCTTCGTTGATAAGCTTCGCGAGACGGTTCAGCTGCTGCGTAGTCGCAGTGGACTCCGGGTGGTACGCACGAAGCGAAACGCGCTCGGGGTACTGCGCGGAAGTCATTGCCTGCTGGCAGCTCTTGGGAATGTCTATCACAACCGGCCCCGGCTTGCCGTGCGTCGCGATATAGAACGCCTCAGCGACGATCTCGGGTATTTCGTCGGCGCTCTGCACGAGGAAGCAGTGCTTGGATACGCCGCGCGCAATGCCCGTGGTATCCGCCTCCTGAAATGCGTCCGTTCCAATGAGAGAAAGCGGAACCTGTCCCGTGATGACGATCATGGGGATTCCGTCGATGTTGGCGGTTGCGAGGCCGGTTATCGTGTTCGTCGCGCCAGGGCCGGAAGTCACAATGCACACGCCGGGCTTGCCAGTGGTGCGCGCATAGCCGTCGGCCATGTGCGCGGAACCCTGCTCGTGACGACCAAGGACGAACTGGAAGCGAGCATCCGGAAGGCAGTTGAATACGTCAAGTATCTGCCCGCCTGGATAACCGAAAACAACCTCCACGCCCGCCTTTTCAAGCGACTCCACCAGCGCCTTCGCGCCGCTTCTCTGCTGATTTTTGCTCATAACTCTATTATTATATCAAAAATTGCGTAATTTAAGAACTGCGTCAGGACAATGCGAGCGAATCGCCATCCTTGGAAAGCTTCGCCTTGACAGTCGGCTTCGTCTTGCCGGCGAGGATGATGTCCGCAAGCGGATCCTCCAGGTACTCCTGCACGACGCGGCGGAGCGGACGCGCGCCAAGGGCGCTGTCGCTCCCCTTCTCGACTAGGAAGCCAAGCGCCTTCTTGTCGAGGGAAAGCTTGATGCCGATCGGATCCAGCCTCTCCTGGAGCTTAGCGATCTCAAGTTCGACGATGCCCTCAAGATCGCCCTTCTCAAGCTTCCTGAAGACGACCATCTCGTCGAATCGGTTGAGGAGCTCGGGACGGAACGTCCTTTTCGCCTCTGCAAGAAGCTTCTCCTTCAGCGCCTCGTAGCTAGTCTCGGCGGTTTTCGTCGCAAAGCCGAGAGAAACGCCGCTCTTGGCAAAGTCGAAGCCGAGGTTAGCCGTGCAGATTATGATCGTGTTGCGGAAGTCTATCACGCGCCCCTGCCCGTCGGTGAGACGTCCGTCGTCGAGTATCTGAAGCAGCATGTTGCAGACGTCGGAATTGGCCTTCTCGAACTCGTCGAAAAGGACGACGGAGTATGGGCGTCTACGGACCTTCTCCGTGAGCTGTCCGCCCTCATCGTATCCGACGTAGCCGGGCGGCGATCCCACGAGACGGCTGGACGAGTACTTCTCCTGGTACTCGCTCATGTCGAGCGTGATGAGCGACTTGGAGTCTCCGTATATCTTCTCTGCTAGCATCTTCGCAAGATGGGTCTTGCCGACGCCGGTTGGACCTAGGAAGAGGAACGAGCCGATGGGACGCTTCGGGTCCGCGAGGAAAGCGCGGCTTCTGCGCAGCGCACGGGCAATGGCCTTGACGGCGGGCTCCTGTCCGATAACGACTTCGCCGAGGGTCTTCTCCATGGCGACGAGCTTTTCGGCGGTCGTCGCGTTCATCTTCTCGACGGGGACCCCGCTCATGGAGCTGACTGTTGCAGCCACGTCGGACTCCGTAACCTCGAGCTCGACCTCGGCATGCTCCTCCTTCCATTTCTTCAGCTCGTCGGAGAACTCGATGGACTCTAGGCGAATCATCTCGCGGTATTTCGCCGCCTCGTCGAAGTCTCCCGCCTTGACCGCCGCGTCCTTGTGTGCGCGAAGCGAATTGATGTGCGCCTGCTTTTTCGTCAGCGACTCGGGACGAGCGCTCGCGCCCATCCGGATGCGGGAGCCCGTTTCGTCCATCGCGTCAATCGCCTTGTCGGGGAGCTGTCGCGCGGGCATGTACCGGGCCGTGAGCTCGACAGCCGCCCGCAGGGATTCGTCGCTGAACTTGACGGAGTGGTGCTCCTCGTATTTCGGGGCGAGCCCCTTGAGGATAGCTATTGCGTCCGCAACGGAGGGTTCGTCTACCTGTACGGACTGGAACCTGCGCTCGAGCGCGGCGTCCTTCTCGATCGACTTGTGGTACTCCTTGATCGTCGTCGCTCCGATGCACTGGAGCTCGCCGCGGGCGAGGGCGGGCTTGAGGATGTTCGCCGCATCCATTGCGCCCTCCGCGCCGCCTGCGCCGACAAGTGTGTGGATTTCGTCGAGGAAGAGGATTATGTTGCCCGCGCGCCTCGTCTCGTCGACAATGCGCTTCAGGCGCTCCTCGAACTGTCCGCGATACTGCGTTCCCGCAACGACGCGCGCCATGTCTATCGCGACGACGCGCTTCTTCTGCATGCGCTCCGGCACATTGCCCATGTTGATAGCCTGGGCGAGGCCTTCGACGACTGCGGTCTTTCCGACGCCAGCCTCTCCGATGAGGACGGCGTTGTTCTTCGTGCGGCGCGCGAGAATCTGTATGACGCGCTGGAGCTCCTTGGCGCGCCCGATGACCGGATCGAGGCGGCCCATCTTCGCAAGCTCGGTGAGGTCGCGTCCGTAGCTGTTTACGGTCGGCGTCTTCTGCTCCTTGCCGTTCTCGCCCTTCTTGCCTGCGCCTTCTTCGCCTTCGACGGGCTCGTCGCCTTCGTCGGCGTCGGCGTCGGCGTTTTTGTCGCTGCCCTGGCTTCCGGCGGCGATGAACTTCTCGACCGTCAGGCCTGCGTTGAACAGAAGCTGCGCAGCGGCGTTCTCGCCTTCGCGCATGATCGCCGTGACAAGGTGCGAAGTGCCGACGACGGCATCCTTGCCTGCCTCGAGCTGCGCTATGTCCAGAACCTTCTTCGTGCGGGCGGAAAGCGGAAGCTGTCCGCGCATCATCACGGCTTCGCCGCCGGTTATCATCCCGCGCATGGACTCGGACAGCTCGTCAAGCGAAAGCCCGAGGCGCACGAGGCGCTGGCACGCCTGGCAACCTGGAATGGCGAGAATCGACAGCAGTATGTGCTCTGATCCTATGTGGTCGTGTCCCAACTGCCTTGCGCATCCCGCCGCACCATTCAGGGCGTCGACCGCATTCTTCGAAAACTTCATAGAAACCTTCCCTCCGCGCTCTCGTTGAGCACAACTTCAACAAATCTCTTGTTAACCTGGTCAGCCCTCTCCGCGTCGATGTTGTCCCTCTCGGGAATGGAAACGTTGTCCTCTGCGGACGAAAGGTCCATTTTGTCCATCAGCGTGTCGATTTCCTTGACGTTGATTCCGTCCAGCATCTCCTCGTATGCCGCGAGGCGCAGCGGCGACAGGAGGTCGAACAGCTCGCCCGGCGTCAGAAGGCGGCAGTTCTTTAGAATCGCGAGCGCGCGGCAGAGGGAATCCGCGAACACGCGCGGCATCTCCTCGAAAAGGCGGACTCGCGCGTTGCGCTCCTGTTCAAGCAGCTCCGCCTCGACGCGGCGAGCGCGGTCTTCCGAACCCGTGTACGCGATGAGGTATGCGTGCCCCGTGTCGCGTATTCCGTCCGCGTCAATCCCCTCCAGCTTCATGCCGAGGGCGCGCATCGCGCGATGCACAGCCTCCATTTCGCCTATGAGGTTCAGTCCCTCGAGATGGAGCCGCCCGCGGACGTGGAATGCGTCGCGTGCCTTGCGTCCCTTCGCAGGTCCGAGCTTGCGGACGTCCTGCGCCTGGCTTGCAGACTCGCGGCAAGCCCTCTCTATGTCGCTCGCAAGGCCGGATACGGCGTTTACGAAAGCCTCGAGTATCGGATTGATCGGTTCATTTTCCGTCTCGGCCGGCGTTTGCTCTCCGCCTGAAGACTCACCACTTTTCGCTTTGCGCGTCCGCTGGCTTTTGTTCTGCCTTCCTACCCTCTCGCGTCTGGCGCATTCGTTGCAAACGTAGAGCTCCTTCAGTTCTCCGTCGGCCTCGACGTTCACAGCCGTCTGCGCATCATGGTTGTGGCATATCTCACACTTCATCTTGTCGTGTCACTCCTGCTTCAGAATTTTGTTCGCTGTCACTTGCCCCCCAGCTTCAGCCAGACGCGCAGGAGCTCGGAATCGCTCCATGCCTGGGCCGTGCAGCCCTTCTGCGCGTGCGGCGCGTTTCCGTCCGCGATCTCGCTCAGATGGCAAAGACAGCCGTTGTTCAGGTTCTCAACCGCTCCCGCGAGCAGCGACAGGGCGGTTTCCTTCGAGGCCGCGCCGGATTCGACCATCGCCTCGGCATAGAGGGGGAACGGCCATGCCCACACGGTTCCGTTGTGGTAGGCGGGCTTGCGGCTTGTATCCTCGTCACCTTCGTAGACGCCCTTGTACAGCGCGTGCGCCGCATCGAGCGAACGAATTCCGCCTGGCACGAGGAGCTCTTCGGTCGCGCGAAGGATCGAACGGTCCTTCGTTATGCCGAGCGTTATGAGGAAGAGCTGGTTCGGCCTGATCGTGTTCTCAGGGACGGCCTCTGCGACAGGCTCGCCGTTGGGCGCCGCGAGGCAGTCGCGATAGCCGGCGTCGCACTTGAAGTACTTCTCCAGCGAGGCGAACGCCCTGTCCGCCATCTCCGTGCGCCCGAGATACCTGAGCGCGCTGATCCAGAGGGCCTGTATCTCCACGGGATAGCCGACGCGGGGCGTGCAGGCGGGGTAGTTCGTGTCCATCCACGTAAAGTGGCTTGGCGACCACACAAGGCCCGATTCCTCGTCAACCTTGATTCCGTTGGGCGTCCCCTTGATGTAGCTGTCAACAAGCTTCTCGCAGGTCACCTTCAGCAACGAGACGGCTGGCGCGAGCTTCGCTTCGCCGAGGGCCTCGACTTCCGACACGCAGCGTATGAACCACAGAGGCGCGTCGGTTGTGTCGCGATTGCCGGCTTCCTTGCCGTAGATGATGTTCGGCAGCGTGCCGTTCTCCTCGAAAGCGGCGAAGGCCTTCAGTATCTTGACGGAGTCCGCGATCATCCCGGCGGCGAGCATGCCGCGCATCGCGATGAACGTGTCGCGTCCCCAGTCGAGGAACCACGGATAGCCCGCGATGACGGTCTTGAGCTCGTCGCGCCGCACGACGAAGAGTTCCAAGGCGCTGCGAAGCGCATCAGCGACGCCGAGCGTCGTGACGGAGGGAAACGACTCCATCCTCCAGCGGAACGGCTTGTTTTCGCGCGCCGCGCCTACTCCGACAGCCTCGCCCGTGAGGGTCACGGACTCGCCTACCTTGATGTCGGCCGAAATCCAGCCCGGGCTGAAGAGATCGCCCGAGCCCTCCTGTCCGCGCGCAGCCTCCTCGGGATGGCCGACATTGTAGGTCCACTGCGGCTCATGGTGGTAAACGCCGTTTTCAACGGACATGTCGAACGCGCCGGATGAATACGGGTGGAAGGAGAATCCCTCGACCGAGCCAGACGGCGATGCGCCGACGATGCGAGAGGAGAGTCCCTGCGTGCGCGAGAACGGCTCGCAGCTCTTGGGATAAAGATCTTCAAGGCCTGTATACGCCTTGGTCGTGGAGTGGAAGCTGCGCCACTCGAGGTCGGGGCGGAACACAAGGCGCACCTGATCCCCGACATCGGTATCGCCGCTGTCGTAGCGCGTCACCTTGAGCCTGGCGGCGTTGATGCCGTCCGCCAGCGTGACGTCGAAGGCAAACGCCGTCGTCTTGCCCATGCCGCACGGAACGCGGAAATCCCAGCGCGCGCCGCGTCCGCCCGGATCTGCGGTGAAGCGCTCCAGGCATAGCATGTCGACCTCGCGCATATAACCCTCGCGCTGGAGCCAGCAGCGCGTACGCGTCCAGATGTTGACGCGATCGCCTGGGCAGGTCGGATTGGGATTCGCCGCGAGTATTGCGTCGTACTGGCTCGCTATTTCGCCCCACGCTATGCGCATCTGCGACGCCGCACCGGCGCCGTTTGAAAGGACCGTTCTGTACTCGCCGTGGCGACGGACCTCCTTGCCTGTCATGGTCAGCTTGACCTTCGCCTCCCTTGCGGTAGGCGGAATGAGGAAGGCGGAGTGTGTTCGCTGCGACTTGCCGGGCGTGTAGACGATCATCGAGATCGTCAGCCTGCGGCAGGCAGTGCCGTCGCCCTTGTAGTGAGGTGCGTCGAAGAACGCCGAGTGGCGTCCGTTCAAGAACGCCGAGCGGAAGACGCGAAGCGTCATTCCGGTCGCAGGGTCGACGATGCGCACCCTGAAGCGGCATGGTGCGGTGACTTCGACCCACTCCCCTTCGGGAACGACGACCTCCCGCTGCAGGTCGCGCGGGAACTCCCAGTGGAAGGCGGCATCGGAAACGGGGAACGGCGTCTCGACGGGCGCGGAGGGCCTACGCAGCGCGAGGCCGTTTCCGTCGGCGGAGCGCTGCAGGCAGAGGACTTCGCCAGGGCCGAGACGGACCGGACCCGTCAGCGTCACCTTGCGCTCGTTGACTATGTCGTAAGCCTCGCCGGCGGGGAACTTGGTGAGGTCCCACTCGACGGTAGCGGGCTTGCCGCAGTCGAGGTTCGCGAGGAGAAGCACTCCGCCCGAGCGCACTACCGCAAGCGTGTTGCCGCAGCCGCACGTAACGAGCTCGAGGTGGCTCGCGCCCGCGAAGGCGGGGTTCGTGTCGAGTATGAAGTTGAGCCGCGCGATGAGGTCGACCATGTTCTCCCTCGCGCCCCAGTTGAGGTCGTTCTTGCCGTGGACGTCGATCTTCTCCTTGCAGAGCCACTCGACGCCGTTGGCGATTCCCCACGCGCCCTGCCAGCTGAGAAGCGCGGCGAGCTGGACGCGCAGACGCGCGTAGACTTCGCCGCTTTTCGCAAGGCGGTCGTTGTCGTGGGTCTCCGCGAAGTGGACAAGCGTTCCGTACTTCTCGCTGCGCTCGATGGTCGCGGGCAGGGCCCACTCGAACTGTCCGCGGTCGTAGGTCTGGAAGATTTCGGAATACGCCCAGTCGAGATTGGACTCCGCGAGCAGCCTGTCCGTGACATCGAGCGGACCGCCCAGCCCCTCCAGCATGAAGATCGTGTCGGGATACTCCTCGCGGACCTTTGCGACGATGTACTCCCAGGTCGAAGCGGGAATCATATAGCCCGCGTCGCACCTGAAGCCGTCTACGCCGTTGCGGCACCAGAAGAGGAACACGTCGGCCATGTAGGCGCGCAGCTCTTGGTTCTTGTAGTCAAGCTCAACGAGGTCAGCCCACGTCACGCCCCAGGCGCCTGGACTGATGAAGCGCCCATCCTCCGCACGGTGGAACCAGTCCGGGTGGTGCGTCTGGAGAGTCGACGCCCAGCCGGTGTGGTTTGCGGGCAGGTCGACCAGAAAAAGCCCCTCGCGCGAATGCACGGCGTCGATGAGCTCCTTGAACTGATCGAGCGGCGTGGCGTATTCGTCGAATTCGGCCATCGCCGGGTCGACGGAAAGGAAATCGAGGGCGGCGAACGGACAGCCGTATTCGCCCATGACGGCGTACGTCGTCGGAACGGGGAACGGCGGAAGCGTCTGGATGAGGCGAAAGCCCATCGTATCCATTATGTGCGGCAGGCGGCGAATGATCTCGCGGAACGAACCGAACTGCCGCGGGAAGACTGTGTAGATGGAGTTGTTCTTCCGCGTCTCGGAACTCTCTACCTTGATGTGCGTGTTCTGCCCTTCCGGCCATTCGGGGACGGACTGCCCCTCCGGAAAGAAGCAGGCCTTGCCGGAAAAGAGCCCGACCTCGCGCAGCGGGATGTCTGCGGAGAAGACGCCAGGCGCGACCTCGGGCAGCGGAATGTCTGTCCACGCGCGTGCGAGCGGCGTCTCTCCGCGCTCGGTCTCCTCGATGATCTCGCGCCTGCGGACCTTGGCGTGCCCGATGTTCGTGCGGAAGGCCGCCCTGCCCTTGCGCGGCGCGGGAAGGGTAAGCGTCACTTTCAGCGTGTCGCCACGCCACTTCAGAAGAAAGTCGTTGAGATTTGGTGTCTGTGTCATTAGATATATTATACCATATCTCAACAGGGTGCGTCAGTTGGAGGTGTCCAGCCTATACGGCCAACGCATTAAAAGCCGATCCTTCCCCTTCGGGGCCCCTGGATCGTTTTTTAATGCGTTGGAAGTGTCTCAGCAACCAGCAGCCAGCAGCGCAGTGTCCAATCCGAATGGTCGTGGCGCG
>SUWC01000067.1 GCA_015061665.1 Lentisphaerota bacterium | reverse complement strand
TCACAGGAAGGAGATACCGATGACGCCAGTTTCACACGGGAAGCCGTGTGCGGGAAATCCGCACGCACGGTTTGATGAGGGGGCGTCCGCATCGGAGAAACCGAGGCGGAACGCTCTACTCCACAAAAACATAACTCTTGCGATTTGCCTCGCAGTGGCGGGCATAGGTCATGCCGAGTCTGAGATTGTATATCGAGACGCTTCGGGGCGCGTTATATCGAAAACCGAGGTCGATCGGAACGGGAAGACCACATATCGCGACGGCATGGGGCGCATTCAGGGGTCACAGACGACCGACCGCAGTGGTAAGACAACGTACCGCGATGCGCTCGGACGTGTGCAGGGTTCGCAGTCTACGGACAGCCGAGGCAAGACCACCTACCGCGACGCCTCCGGACGCGTGCAGGGGACGGTGGAAACAGATTCGAGCGGCAAGACGACATATCGCGACTGCATGGGGCGCATACAGGGGTCGCAGACGACCGACCGCAGTGGCAAGACGACGTATCGCGATGCGCTTGGACGTGTTCAGGGCACACAGACGACAGACAGCCGAGGGAAGACCACCTATCGTGATGCGTCCGGGCGCGTGCAGGGGACGGTGGAAACGGATTCCAGCGGGAAGACCACGTATCGCGACGGCATGGGACGCATAAAGTTCACGCAGACTGTTGACAAAAGCGGCAAGATCACGCGCCGCGACGCACAAGGCCGCGTCATCTGGACAAAGACCGTAAAGTAAATTCCTTAGTTGCCGAGCGTTGTCGCCCAGGTGGAGTTGTACTCCGCCGCGCGGTACGTGTTGCCAGCGCAGTCTACGACACCCGCAAGACGGCAGGAAGAAGAGACGCCCTGTCCGCCGGCCTTGATCGCGAAGACCGCTATGTAGCTGCGGTAGTTGCGCTTGTCGTAGAACGGATTGTATGGCGCCTCGCCGAGTCCGAACTGGCTGCGCACGCAGGCCGCGTTCTTCCCGATGCCGAAGCAGATGAGCTTGACGGACTTCAATGCCGCCGACGCCTCGGCAGCCGTAAAGGTCGAGTTCGTCAGGCTGAGCGAAAAGCCGAGGTCGTCGTAGGTCGAGGAACCTGGCTGAATGACGGCGACGGGGAGCCCGTTCGTCAGCGACACGGGGTAGAACGCGCTCATGTCCGGACGGAAGCCGGGCCCGCCTCCCATGACCTTGCGGTGGCCATCCGCTTCGCTTGAATACGCGATGCCGTTCTCTTCGACGACCGCCGTGCAGAATCCGTTGCGTGACGAGCCGTAGGCCTGCTGCGTGGACGGGTTGTGCATGTAGTAGTAGCTGATGCCGGCGTTGCGGAGGAGCGAGACGTCGCTGTCGGTCAGGTAGTATATGCCGAGCTGCTTGTAGAGCCCCGTCTCGCGCGTTCCCCTGTTCGCCTCCTGCGCGTCGGCGAGAGAACTGACGTTGCCGCTGCCCTGCCCTGCGGCGTTGTAGGTCGCTCCCAGGACCTTCCACGAGCCGTCGTAGATGCCGAGCCCGGAATGGACCGTGCGCGCGTCGCGGGTGCTGAAGCTGCCTTCGCCTTCGCCCCAGTCGAACGTTCCGGCCGTCCCTTTCCACGAACCGCCGGCCGTCACGTCCACGAGCGAGTCGAATCCGTTGAAGAAGCCCGTCTCGCCCTGCTCCTTGTTCAGCGTCTCGTACGTCGAAAGCGAGTGGTAGACGCGCTTGATGTTGGCGACGTTCATCTTCTTCGCCTGGATTTCCTTCAGATTTCCGTAGCTGTGTATGCCTATGACCGTGACAAACGACAGAATCGCGATGACGATTATGAGCTCTATGAGCGTGAATCCGGCTTTTACTGTGTGCTTCATTGCTTCTTTCCGTGGTTGTTTTTGCCTTTGGCGGCAACATCCGCCTTCATTTTGCGTAAACGCCGCGGACAGACCTTCGGTTCATTTGCGTTCATTTGCGCGTTGCCACTTGATTTTCGCGCCGATATTATGTATCATATATAACAAACATTGAAAGGGTTCACCCCCAGAAACCATTTTCCAAAGGAGCCAAAAACATGAAATTCTCGACTGTTCTCGCAGTTTTCGCCGTTTCCGTGGCAGTTGCCACTACTGGATGCCGCTATGACAAGGCTGGCGACGCCGATGCGTCTGGCCTTCCCGGGGAGGGCGCTGACATCGACGCGAACGGGCTTTCCGACCTCGACAGCATCGAGGGCGAGGATATCGCCGACGCGTCCCAGACCGGCAGCCTCGCAGACATCGAGGACGGCGCGCGCTTCGAGGACATCTACACGCGCTGCACCGACGTCAACTTCGAGCCCGTCTACTTCGGCTTCGACTCGACCGTCATCCCGCAGGCCGAGCTCGACAAGGTCGACGCCGTTGCGCAGCACCTCCTCGACAACGCCGACCGCGTGGTCGTCGTTGAAGGGCACTGCGACGACCGCGGCTCGAACGAGTACAACCTTTCGCTGGGCGACAGCCGTGCGTCGATCGTCCGCAGCTACCTCGTCCAGAACGGCGTGACGGCCGACAGGATTCAGACCCGCAGCTACGGCGAGGAGCGTCCCGCCGTTGAGGGCGCCGGCGAGTCGGTCTGGGCGAAGAACCGCCGCGGCGAGTTCGCGATATTCCGCAAGTAATTCCGTCCGATGGCGTTGGCCTTCATATTCGACGGAGCCGGGTTCGGCGAGTGGCTTGTGCTGCTCGCCGTCCTTCTAGTTGTCGTCGGGCCGAAGAACCTGCCGTCCGCCGCGCGCAGCTTCGGCCGCCAATACGCCAAGCTCAAGCGGCTTGCGGACTCCTTCCGCCGTCAGTTGATGGACATGGACCGCGAAATCGACCGCGCCGTCGAGGATGCGGGGCGCAATGTGGAGTCCGCCTTCACGATGGACGGCGACGAGAGCGAGTCCCTGCCCGCTGAGCGGTCCGAGCCCGGGAGCTGAAATACATGGCCATCACCGTCATAAAGGACCCCGACAGGCGCGATGACCCGCCGCGCCCGATTCTGGAGCATCTGATGGCGCTGCGCGAGGCGCTTGTCTTCGCCTTCGCCTCCTGGGCCATCTGCGCGATTGTCGCGGGCGTGTTTTCACCGACCATTTTGGAGCTTCTCAAGAGCCCTGCTGCCGAGAACGAGGGCATGCTCCAGGGGCTCGACCTCACGAGCGGCTTCTCGGCGATGGTCTCGATCTCCATCTGGGGCGGAACCGCGCTTAGCTTTCCCTTCCTGGCATACGCTGTTCTCCGCTTCATATTCCCCGCCCTCTCGCGCCGCGAGAAGTTCGCCATCCTTACGCTTCTTTCCATCGGCACGACGCTCTTCATGGCTGGCGCCGTGCTTGCGTACCGCGAGACGGTTCCGCTTGTCGTCACCACGTTTCAGGACTTCAACGCCTGGGTCGGGCTTCCCGTGGAGACGATCAGGATCGAGGGCTACATTTCTATCGTGCTGAAGACGATCATCGCGTTCGGACTTGTCTTCCAGGTGCCGCTGCTCATATTCGTCCTCGGCTGGTTCGGCCTTGTCACAAGCGAGTGGCTGCGCAAGCAGCGCAAGATAGCAATTGTTCTGGCGTTTGTCCTCGGGATGCTCCTTACTCCGCCCGACCCGATCAGCCAGGTTGCGCTCGCCGTGCCGCTCTGCATTCTCTACGAACTGTCCATCTGGGCGGTCTGGCTTAAGGAAAGGGTCAGATGAGGCGCCAGTGGTCTATCGCAGTCGGCTTTCTCGCGCTGATCGCGATAGGCGCGGTCGTGCTGTCCGCCCCGTTCTCGCGCAACGCAGGCTCGTGGGGCAACTTCTACGGCGCGCTCTTCACCTCTTTCTCGGCCGTGTGCGTCACCGGACTCTCTGTCCTCGACATCGCTGAAGAGTATACGCGCGCGGGGCAGATTGCGCTTATGGTCCTTGTCCAGATCGGCTGCCTAGGCTTGATGACGTGCGGCACCTTCCTGCTCGTGGCGATCGGACGCCGCCTCTCGCTCGCGCGGGAGTTCTCGCTCATGAACGCATACGGCGTCGCGCAGGTGCAAGGCCTCAAGGGGCTCATCGTCTGGGTCGTCGGCTGCATGCTGGGCGTCGAGGTAATCGGCGCGGGGCTTCTATGGCTCCGCTTCCGCACGCTGTTTCCTGACGATGCCGTCTACATGTCGGCGTTCTACTCGATGATGAGCTTCTGCAACGCCGGCTTCGGCATCCTGCCAGGCTCGCTCGCCCCGTTCATCGACCAACCCTACGTCATCCTGGTCTGCGCCTTCCTGACGATTGCGGGCGGGTTCGGCTTCCTCGCGATCTACAACCTCTGCACGTTCAAGTTCCTCCGCCGCAAGTCGGGCGGCAAGGGACGCCTCACGCTCCACACGAAGCTCGTCATGCGCTTCACGGGCTACCTTCTCGCTGCGGCTTTCGCCGCCTTCGTTCTCGTAGAGTGGAACGGCGCGCTGGACGGCATGCCGTTCATGAAGAAGATGTGGGTGGCGTTCTACCAGGCCGTCACGCCGCGGACCTGCGGCTTCTGCGTTGTGCCGACGGAGTCGCTCCATCCGCTCACGCGCCTCATCTACGGCGTGCTCATGTTCATCGGCGGCGGACCTGGCTCCGCCTCGGCAGGCATAAAGATCACGACGTTCGCCGTCCTTGTCTACACGCTGACGGCGATGTGCCGCGGCGAGACGGAGACTGTCATCAGGCGAAGGACGGTGCCGTCGGACATCGTGCGCGAATCGATCGTGATCTTCACGGCGCTGATCGTCCTCGCGCTCTCGATCACGGGCGCGCTGTTCGTCACGGAGGGGGAGGCCGTTCGCACCGGCAAGACGACGCTCGAGGCGCTTGTCTTCGAGGCGTTCTCGGCCATAACGACGACTGGCCTTTCCATGGGTTCGACTACGGCGAACCTGTCGTCCGCCGGACGCCTTGTCATCATCGCAGCGATGTTCTTCGGTCGCCTCGGCGCGCTTTCCGTCGTCATGCTCATCGGCGACCGCGAGTCCAAGCGCCAGATTCGCTTCCCGAACGAAGAGCTCGTCGTCGGCTAGCCGCAGTTGACAGGAGACCGCGTTTTTTGATATTATATCCAACCGAAACAGTGCTGGAGAGATGGCAGAGCCTGGTTGAATGCACATGACTCGAAATCATGCATACCCGCAAGGGTATCGGGGGTTCGAATCCCTCTCTCTCCGCCAAAGCCGTCGCCTTAGAGCGGCGTAGCACTTGAGGTTTTGCACTGCGGGCGTAATTCAATGGCAGAATAGGAGCTTCCCAAGCTTCTTACGTGGGTTCGATTCCCATCGCCCGCTCCACTTTTCAATTCTGTCCGTTCCGTCGGACACGAGGGAGAATTTGCTAAAGCGCCTGACAGTCCTGAACTTGGCAATAGTCGAGAAGGCCGAAGCGGAGTTCGCTTCCGGCCTTAATGTCATTACGGGCGAAACGGGTGCGGGCAAATCGGTCCTCATGGGCGCGCTGGAGCTTGTCCTTGGCGGGCGCGCAGACAGCTCGGTTGTCCGCGACGGCGAGCAGTCCGCCCGCGTGGAGGCGGAGTTTCATCTTTCAGGTTCGGCGCTTGAGTCGGTCGACGCGGTTCTTTCCGACTCCGGGCTTCCCCTCTGCGAGGACGGCGTGCTTGTTGTTCGCCGCACCATAGCCTCCAGCGGCGCGGGACGAGTCTGGGTCAACGACGCGTCTTCCACTGTCGCAACGCTCCGCCGGATAGGGCGGCTTCTTGTCGACATACACGGTCCGCGCGCAAACCAGACGATTCTCGAAGAGCCCTTTCAGCGCATGGCGCTGGACTCCTTCGGGCGCGTCGACCGCGCGGCGTACGAGTCCGCCTGGCGCGAAGTCGCGTCCCTTCGCGCCGAAATCGCCGCGCTCGAGGGCGCGGGCGATGCGTCCGGCGAGATCGACCTTCTCCGCTTCCAGGTCGCGGAGCTTGCCGACGCGCATGTGACTTCAGATGACGACGACCTTCCCGAGCGCCACGCCGCAGCCGCGCACGCAGGCGAGATCATAGAGGGCGCGAACGAAATCACCGAGGCGCTTGGCGGGGATGGCGGAGCTGCGGACATCCTTATCCGCCTCCAGCCGCGCTTTGCGGCGACGGCCCGCCACATGCCCGACGCGGAGGCGTGGGCCCGCGAGGCCGAGGAGATAACGCTGCGCATACAGGAGCTTTCGCGGACAGTCGCCGACGCGGCTTCGCGCATCGAGGCCGATCCAGACGCGCTTGAGGCGATGGACGAGCGGCTCGCCGTCGTCAACCGCCTGAAGCGCAAGTACCTTGGCCCGCAGGCATCGCCCGAAGATTCGTTTTCAGACTCGGTCGCCGCGCTGCTCGAGTCGAAGCGTGCGCGTCTTGACGCGCTCGAGAATCGCGACGCGAAGCTCGACGAGATGCGGGGTCGCCTTGCGTCGCTGGAGGCGTCGCTGGAGAAGCGAGGCGCGGAGCTGCGCACGGCGCGCGCGGCGGCAGGGTCGAAGCTCGCGAAGGCCGTGACCGCCGAGCTGCACGGGCTCGGGTTCCTCAAGGCGAAGTTCGGCGTGCGCGTAGATGCGGCAAAGGCGTCGCCCTCCGGCTGCGACGCAGTCGCCTACATGTTCGAGCCGAACCCGGGCGAGGGCGCGAGGGCGCTTTCGGACATCGCGAGCTCGGGCGAGACGGCGCGCGTGATGCTGGCGCTCAAGGGCGTCCTTGCCGCGCACGACACGCTGGACACTTTGGTTTTCGACGAGATCGACGCCAACATCGGCGGGGAGACGGGGCGCGCCGTCGGCGAGAAGATGCGCTCGCTTGCGCGCCACAGGCAGGTCATCGCGATAACGCACCTTCCGCAGAGCGCGGTCTTCGGCGAGCGGCACATCGTCGTCGCGAAGTCCGTTTCTGGCGGACGCACCCGCACGCGACTGGAGGTCGTTGACGGCGATGCGAGGGTGAAGGAGATTTCAAGGATGCTCGGCGGCGAAACGTCGACGGGCGTCGTGGGGCAGCACGCGGCGGAGCTTCTTATGTCCGCGCGCGGCTAGGCAAGACAACAGCACAAGGCAAAAACGACCAACAGAAGGAAAGACGAGTCAATGGAAATAGCATGGAAGTCAGCCGGTTCCTTTCCGGTGAAGTTTGCGGACGATGCGTTCGGCGAAGGCGACACCACGCTTGTAGAGACGATACGCGAGGTCACGGGCGCGGAGAAGCCGCGCATCATGCTTGTCGCGGACCAGAACGTGGTACAGCGCACGCTCGGGCTCGGGACGAAGATCGGCCGCTACCTGCAGGCGAACGCGATAGAGCTTGCGGCGCCGGCGATAGTCCTCGGCGGCGGCGAGAAGATCAAGTGCGACAACATGCAGAGCTCGCTCCACATCGCGCGCGCTGCGCTTGACGCCAAGCTTGGGCAGAGCGACGCCATGCTCGTTCTCGGCGGCGGCACGATCTTCGACGTCGCGGGCTACGCTGCGGCACAGGTGCGCGGCGGCGTCAGGATCGTCCGCATTCCGACTACCATAGCCGCTGCCCTTGACGGCGCGTACGCGCTCACGGCGAACCTCAACAGCCAGAACGTGAAGGACGCGTTCAGGGTGCCGTGCCGCCCCGCGGCGGTCATCGTGGACTCGACCTTCGCCAACACCGTCCTCGACGGCGTCTGGCGCGGCGGATTCAGCGAGGCCGTGCGCCATGCCGCCGTGAACGACGGGGCGCTCATGCGCAAGATCGCGAAGAGCGCCGAGGCGATCCGCAACAGGGACGTGGCTGTGGCGAAGGACCTTGTCCGCGCCGTAGTGGAGTCGCGCGTCAAGAAGGGCACGACCGACTTCGCGCTCTGGAGCGCGTCGCGCCTCGAGGCGATGAGCGGCTACAAGCTTCCGCACGGCTACGCCGTCGCGATTGCCATCTGCCTCGACGCGGCCTACGCCGTGGAGAAGGAGCACCTCAAGGAGGAGGACCAGGAGCTCATCTGCCGCGTGCTTGCGGACTGCGGGGCGCTTGACGGGCTGACCCACAGCAGGCACATCCTCTCGCAGGTCGACAGCCTGCTCTGCGGGCTCGACGCGCTGCGCCTTTCGTCCGGCTCCGAGGCGATAACCATTCCCGCCGGCGTCGGCAAGCGCTGCGTGGAGCAGACTCCCGACCGCGAGACGTTCCGCAACGTCGTCAAGGAGTTCCTCAGCGCCTCCGAAGGCTGATTTTTCCCTAGTGACCCCGATTTTATGGTAAAATAGTCGTTATGAAAAAGATTCTCGCAATTGGATTGCTTGCAGCCGGCGCAGCGTTTGCCGCCGACGTTACCGATGTCAAGGTGCGTGCGCTTGACGGCTTCGGCGGGGATGCGTCAGGCGTCCTCAGCCGCTGCCAGACGAAGCCGGGCTCCGTCTACGACCCCGTCACCGTCTCGCGAGACGTGACCTCGCTCGAGGCGTCCGGCGAATACGACGACATCAAGGTCGACGCTAACCGGACCGAGGACGGCGTCGAGGTGACGTTCGTCGTCAAGCGCAAGTCGCGCTTCCAGGCGCCGCTTGTCGTGAAGGGCAACTCCTTCTTCGGAGAACGCAAGATCGCGTCAGAGGCAGGCCTCAAGGACGGCCTGCTCTACGGAGAGGGCGATCTCGCCGAGGCCGCCGAGAGGGTGCGCCTTGCGTACAACAAGAAGAACTTCCCGATGGCGAAGGTGACGCCCGTGGTGGACCGCATCGAGGGCGGCGGCAACGCCGTCACCATCACGATGCTCGTCGACGAGGGGCCGCGCCGCAAGATCGACTCGTTCGTCTTCGAGGGCGCGACGTCCGTCAAGCGCTCCGACCTGCGCAAGGCGATAGGCGACTACTCGTGGTACGATCCGCGCGGCTGGTTCAGCGACGCGCCCGTGACGAAGGACCGCCTGGCGTCCGCGAGGGAGCAGATCGCGGCGCTCTACCGCGAGCGCGGCTTCCTCGACGTGGAGGTCTCGGACGTCAGGTTCGTCGCGGAGAACGAGGAGGACGAGGTGGCGGACGCCGTGTTCTCGATAGCCGAAGGCCCCTGCTACACGATCGCGTCCACTGCCGTCAAGGGCGTCACGCGCTATCCCGAAAGCGTCGTGGCCTCGAAGAGCGACCTTCCGGAGGCTGGCGCCGTGGCTGGAAGCAAGGTCCTTGACGACGCTGCGCGCCGCGTGCAGATCACGGTCGGCTCGGGCGATCTCGGCCTTGCGGATACGCAGGTCGCCGTAAGGCGCATTCCCGACTCGGCGGATCCCTCGAAGCTCCACATCGTGTTCGACGTGACCGAGGGCGTTCCCGTGATCATCAACGAGGTGCGCATCGAGCAGAACGACTACACGATGGACAAGGTCATCCGCCGCGAGATTTCGCTCGGGCCGGGCGACAGAATGCTCGAGGACCGCGCGGACACGAGCAAGAAGCGCCTTGAGGCGCTGGACTACTTCTCAAGCGTCCGCTACGAGCTGCGCCCCGTCAACAGGCCGAAGGCCGCGGACGGCTCGGAGTACCGCGACCTCGTGTACATCACCGAGGAGAAGAACACCGGCAACTTCATGGGCGGCGTCGGCGCGAGCTCCGTCGACTCGGTCTACGTCTCGGCCGAGGTCTCGCAGTCGAACTTCGACATCTTCGCGCCGCGCAAGATGTTCAGGGGCGCTGGGCAGAAGGGACGCCTCTACGCGCAGGTCGGTCCGCGCATCCAGACGTACGAGGCAAGCATAACCGAGCCGCACCTCTTCGACCGGTTCCTCGAACTCACCGTCGAGGGATACCGCCGCCAGCGCTGGTACGACGAGTACGACATCATCCGCACGGGCGGAGCCGTCTCGATGTCCTACCCCGTCAAGTTCTGGCCCACGTGGAATCCGTTTGGACGCTTCGGCGTGCGCTGGACGAACGAGTTCATCGAGTTTGACGACTGCGACAAGGACTACCTGTTCTACAAGAACCGCTACACGTCGCTCAAGCAGGAGGACCGCAAGTACGGCGACGCATACGAATCCGTCTTCCGCCTCTTCTGGACGCACGACACGCGCGACAGCTTCCGCATCCCGACCGAGGGCTCCCGCAGCTCCGTCTACTTCGACATCGCAGGCTTCGGCGACAACGAGTACTACAAGGCCGGCCTCACCCACCGCCAGTACTTCTCGCCCTGGAAGCGCGTCGTCTCGGGCGACAGCTGGCTCAGGGAGCACGTCCTCATGATCGCGCTGCGCGCGGAGACGATCGACGGCATCAGCGACGACGTGCCGATCTACAACAGGCTCTTCCTCGGCGGACCCAAGTCCATCCGCGGCATCGAGTACCGCCACGTCTCGCCCTTCGCCCGCAAGGCGAACAAGGACGGCGACCTTCGCAACAGCTACATGCCGTGGGGCGGCCAGACGCTCGTCTGCGCCAACGTCGAGTACACTGTTCCCGTCTTCAACATGCTCCGCTTCGCGACGTTCACCGACGCAGGCAGCGTGAGCGCGGACGAGTGGGACCTGAGCGACGACTTCGCGTGGACGTGCGGCATCGGCTTCAGGCTCGACATCCCCATGTTCCCGATACGCATCGACTTCGCGACGCCCATCGAGAAGCCCGACCACGCCGAGAAGGAGGTGTTCTCCTTCACCGTCGGATACGACTTCTAATGTAAAGAAAGAGCAAGAGAAAAATGAAAAAACTGATTGTATTCGCGTTCGCCGCCGCCATTGCATCCTCGACCTTCGCCGCTGGCAAGGTCGGCATAGTGGACATGATGGTCCTCGTCAGGAACCACAGGACGTACGACTCCAACAAGGAACTCCTCACGAAGACCGACAAGGAGAACCAGGACAAGCTCGACGCCATGAAGTCCGACCTCGACTCGATCCAGAAGGAGGGTGCCAAGCTCGCCGAGGAACTCCGCAGCCCGATGCTCTCCACAACGAAGAAGGCCGAGCTCGAGGACAAGATAATGAAGGTGCAGAACAAGTTCCTCGCTGCGCAGGCCGAGCTCCGCAAGGAGGCGCTTCGCGCCCAGCAGGACCTCGCGGCCCTCGAGTCGCGCATCCTCCGCACGCAGGCCGAGGACATCAAGGGGACTGTCGCAAAGTACGCGGAGAAGAACGGCTACGACCTCGTGCTGGAAACGTCCGCCGCGCTCTACTCCGCCAAGTCCTACGATATAACCGACGAGATACTCAAGGCGATGGGCGTCGACCCCAAGGAGGCCAAGGGCAAGGAGAGCGACAAGGATGAAGGCAAGTGAACTCGCCAAGGCGCTCGGCGGAACGCTTGAGGGCGAAGACGTCGAGCTTGTCGCCTGCGGTGGACTCGAGGAGGCCCGCAAGGGCGACCTGAGCTTCTGCAAGGACCCCAAGCACGTCAAGCTCGTCGCGGAGACCAAGGCGTCAGCCGTGCTTCTTCCGCCTGAATGGGACAAGGGCGCCCCGTGCTCCGTGATCCGCGTCGCGGATCCCAACCACGCGTGCATGGCCGCGGCGCAGATGTTCGCCCCGCCCGAGCCCGCTCGCCCCGCAGGCGTCCATCCGTCCGCAGTCATCGACCCGTCCGTCAAGCTCGGCCAGGGCGTCTACGTCGGACCCTTCGCCGTCATCGAGAAGGGGACGGAAATCGGAGACGGCGCCGTGATTGACGCTCAGGTGTTCATCGGCGAGAACTGCCGCGTCGGCGCGAAGACCCGCATCTACCCGCAGGTCACGCTCCGCGAGGGAACCGTCGTCGGGAAGGACTGCATCATCCACTGCGGCGTCCGCCTCGGAGGCGACGGCTACGGCTTCAACACGACGTTTGAAAACGGGATGCCGAAGATCGAGAAGATACCTCAGCTCGGCATAGTCGAGATCGGCGACGGAGTTGAGATCGGCTCCAACACGACGATCGACCGCGCCCGCATCGGACGCACCTACATCGGGCCGATGACGAAGATTGACAACCTCGTGCAGATCGGGCACAACGTCAAGGTCAAGGGCTACTCCGGACTCATCGCGCAGTCCGGCGTCGCCGGCTCGACCGAGATCGGCATGGGCTGCCTAATCTGGGCGCAGGCAGGCATCTCCGGACACATCAAGATCGCGGACGGAGTCCAGGTCGGCCCGCAGGCGGGCGTCCCGCAGTCGCTCGACGGCTCGGTCAAGTACGTCATCGGCGCGCCGGCGGAGTCCATGAAGGACTTCGGAGCGCGCGTCCTTCTCCCGAAGATGCTCGCCAAGACCCGTGCGGAGGTCAAGGAGCTCAAGGCGCGCCTGGCATGAGAAAGATCGTGATGGAGTACCGCGTCCCCTATGCGGACACGGACATGATGGGAGTCGTCTACTACGCGAACTACCTCGTCATGTTCGAGCGCGCGCGCAACGAGCTCATGCGCGCAAGCGGCTACACCTACAAGGAGTGCGAGGCCGAGGGATGGGGGCTGCCGGTCACGCACGCCGAGCTTGACTACAAGGCGAGCGCGCGCTACGACGACCTCCTGGAGGTGTCCGCCTGGGTCCAGGCGCAGAAGGGCGTCCGCATCGAGATCGCGTGCGAAGTCAGGCGCAAGTCCGACGGCGCGCTTCTCGTCCGCGGCTTCACGCGCCATGCCTTCATTGACCTCAAGACGTTCCGTCCGTGCCCGCCTCCCGAGAATTTCGTCAAAGCCGTCTCGGAGGAGCCATGACGACGGTTACGAAGACGGTCAAGTTCGACGCGGCGCACGTGCTGACGAACCACTGCGGGCTCTGCAAGAACCTGCACGGACACACCTACCGCGTCGACGTGTCCGTTTCGCAGGCGGACAGCGGTTCCGACATGGTCATCGACTTCAAGGACCTCAAGCGGATCGTAAACGAGACGATATGCGACCGCTTCGACCATGCGTTCATCTACAACACGAACTCGAAGGGCGAGTGCGAGATCGCCGAAGTCGTAGAGCGCAACGGGATGCGCACGGTCGCGATTCCTTTCAGGTCGACGGCGGAGAATTTCGCGAAGATGTTCTTCGGCGATCTGAAGGACAAGATCCCCGGCCTCTCGTCCGTCCGCGTCTGGGAGACAGCCGACAGCTGCGCGGAGTACCGTCCGTGAGAATCGCAGGCGGAGAGTTCGGCGGGCGCACGCTTCTCGTGCCGAAGACGGGCGATATACGTCCGACTCAGGACCGCGTGCGCGAGGCTCTTTTCTCCATGTTGATGACAGAAGTCCCCGGCTGCTCTTTCCTTGACCTTTTCGCCGGCTCGGGCGGAGTCGGACTCGAGGCGCTTTCGCGCGGAGCCGCGCGCGCGACGTTCGTCGAGCGCGATCCGCGCCACGCCGGAATCCTGCGGAAGAACATCGAGGCTCTCTACGCTCGCAGGGAAGGCGGCGCGGCGTCCGCTCCCGCGTCGGTCGTCGTAGCGGACGCGTACAGGTTCATCAGGACATTCTCGGGGGCGTCCTTCGACATCGCCTTTGCAGATCCGCCCTACGCGCTCGGCGAGGAGAAGGGTTACGTCGATTTCCTGAATGCGCTTGCTGAGCACGAGGTGGTCAGGCGCGGCGGATGCTTTGTCGCCGAGATGACGGCTCGCCAGCCGCCAGACGGCACGCAGGGCTGGACCCTTGCCCGCGACCGTCAGTACGGCAAGACGCGCCTCTGCATTTGGCGCCGCGACGCGCGCTGAAAATTTTTTAAAATACCCCCTTGCGCGATGCAACCGAAAAATGATATACTATGAATCACTTTCTGGAACACGGGGTTGTGGCGCAATTGGTTAGCGCACTGGACTGTCGATCCGGGGGTTGCGGGTTCGAGCCCCGTCGACCCCGCCAGTACGGAAGGTAAGGCGGATGCCTCGTGGTGTAATGGTAGCACCGCAGATTCTGATTCTGCTTGTTGGGGTTCGAGTCCCTGCGAGGCAACCATTAGAACCAAGAGAAAAGACGGCGATGGCCGTCTTTTTTTTGTTTATTTGTGGTATAATGTTGTCAGAGCCATCACAAAAGGAGGTAACGGCATGACTTCGACACGACGGCAGTTTCTTATCGGTGCTGGGGCTGCAACGGCTTCTCTGCTCGCTGCTAGGGGCGATGCGCTTGTGCGCGCTGCAGGCGGCAAGAGGCTGAACATCCTCTTCATAATGACCGACGACCATGCTGCCCATGCGATTTCGGCGTACGGCAGCCGGATCAACAGGACTCCCCACATCGACGCGCTCGCCAAGGAGGGCATGCTGTTTTCCGACGTCTTTTGCACGAATCCGATCTGCACGCCGTCGCGCGCCGGCATTCTGACGGGTCGCTACAGCCACAAGAACGGAGTGCCCGTTTTCAACCCGATATCTCCCGAGATAGAGACCATCGGCGGCTACCTGCGCAGGGCGGGCTACTATACAGCGTTCGTCGGCAAGTGGCACTGCGGCGGGCCTGCGACCGTCCGTGACGCTGACTGGGACAAGTGGCTTGTGTACGACGGGCAGGGCATCTACCATGATCCGTGGTTCTGGGAGCGCAAGGAGGACGGCTCGATTGGGCGCGTCCAGTTCCCCGGCGAATACGCGACCGAGAACATCACGCGCGTCACGCAGTCGCTGCTGGACAAGGCGATTGAATCGGGCAAGCCGTTCTTCGCGATGATGCACCACAAGGCGCCGCACCGCAACTGGATTCCGTCCGAGAAGTACCGCGCCAAGTTCAGGTCGATGACGCTCAAGGACATCCCGATGCCGGATACTCTCTTCGACAAGTGGGAGGGACGCGCGTCGCCCATCAAGACGACGGCGATGACGCTTCTGCGCCACATGCGGCCGGGGCTTGACCTTAAGCTTGCGGAGTTCTTCTCAGAGGGGCATGTCTTCGAGTTCGAGGGAAAGACGTACGGGGGTCGCAAGAACGCGGATGGACAGTTCGTCGACGATTGGCCCGAGGGTATGGACGATCGCGCGAAGACTGCGCTTTCGTACCTTCGCTACATGCAGGACTACCTCGCGTGCGTGCAGTCCGTAGACGATTCCGTCGGCGACATGATGTCGTACCTCAAGCAGAAGGGAATCGACCGCGACACGCTTGTCATCTACACTTCAGACCAGGGGTTCTTCCTTGGCGACCACGGGCTATACGACAAGCGCTTCATCATGGAGGAGACGCTCAAGATGCCGTTCGTTGCGAGGTGTCCAGCGTTCATCCGCCCCGGCACGGTGTGCTCCGACCTGCTTGCGAACATCGACTTCGCGCCGACGTTCCTCGATGTCGCCGGCGAGAAGACGCCCGACGTCATGCAGGGCGAGTCGTTTCTGCCGAACATGGAGGGAAGCGCGGGTGCCAAGTCGCGTGACGCCGTTTACTGCCGCTACTACGTGGAGGGAGGCGAGCATGCGACGGCTGCGTGGTTTGGCCTGCGCACGAAGACGGACAAGCTTGTGTTCTACTACAAGCGCGGCGAGTGGGAGTACTTCGACCTGAATAGCGATCCGGAGGAGGTGAGAAACCGCTACTTCGACCCTGCGTGCAAGGCGCGCATAGAAGAGTTGAAGCAGAAGCTCGCTGACCTTCGCGCGAAGTACGGCGACGAAGACCAGTACTGCAACTGCAAGGAGTACTCGCTTTAGTCCGCATCTCTCGCATAGGCATCGGGAAGGAGCATCCCCATTCCCGTTCCCCATTCCCCATTCCCCGTTCCCCATTCCCCGTTCCCCGTTCCCCAAATATGATATAATATTGGCATGGAGCCTTGCGAAAAGAAGATTAAGGTCCCCACAACGGGGCTTTTCGACTTCCCGGAGCTTATTCTCGGAGGCGAGGGGAAGTATGTAGACAAGACGGACCTTCTGTACAGGCTTGCCTCGCCAAAGGCCGATGCGCAGCTTTTCATCTCGCGTCCGCGTCGCTTCGGCAAGTCGCTCATGCTCTCCACTTTGAAGGCGATGTTCGAGGGACGTCGCGACCTATTCAAGGGCCTCGCCATCGATGCGCTTCCGTGGGAGGGGTGGGAGCGGCCAACGCCTGTGTACAGCTTCACGATGTCCAGCGCCAACGGCGGTACGTACGAGGAGTTCCGCATGGCTCTGCGCGGCCTCGTGGAAAAGCTTTGCGCCGGATGTGGCTGCGAATACGACAAAGAAAACACCATAGCGTCCAACTTCGACTCGTTCCTCGCTTTTGCCGCAGAGAAGTCCCCTACGAAGAAGATTGTCGTCCTCATAGACGAATACGACGAGCCGGTCGCGAAGTTCCTCGATGACCTTGAGACGCTCAAGAAGGTGCGCTCGGACCTCCACGACTTCTACGAGAAGCTGAAGGTCAACTCCGGGTCGATCCGGTTCCTCATGATGACTGGCGTGACGAAGCTCACGAAGCTTTCGATCTTCTCGGGGCTGAATCACCTGACAGACCTGACGATGGATCCGCGCTTCGCGACATTGCTCGGCTACACGCCGGAGGAGCTGGACGGTCCCCTGCGCGAGAACGTCGAGGTGTTCGCCGCGCAGAACGGCATGGACTTCGCGGCGGCGAAGAATGCGCTTCTCTCCTGGTACGACGGGTATAGGTTCTCGCCGAAGTCCGAGGCGAAGGTCTGCAATCCGGTGTCCCTCGGCAACGCGCTGAAATCAGGAGAGCTGAAGAACTACTGGGAGGCGACTGGCCACGCCACGATCATCGTCAACCGCATCAAGGCCGCGGACGAGATTCCTGCGGACCTGAACGGACTTGCCGTCACGCGCACGCAGCTCGACGTTTGCGAAGCGGAGACGATGCCGCTTCCTGCCTTGCTTTACCAGGGCGGCTACCTGACGCTTTCCGAGGTCATCGACGATAGCACGTTCCGCCTCGGCATACCGAACAACGAAATCGCGAACTCGCTGTCCGAGGGCTATGTCGCCTC
>SUWC01000066.1 GCA_015061665.1 Lentisphaerota bacterium | reverse complement strand
CTACGCTCCGATAGTGGATGAAATCCGCAGGGCTCTCACAAAAAAGACGGGCGCGCCCGATGAATGCGCCTTGGACACCTCCTGAAAGTCCAAGATGCGCGCCACGACCGCCCGGATTGGGCGCTGACCGCTGGTTGTTGGCTGCTGAAACACTTCCAACGCATCAAAAATTCGTTCTACACCGCGTCAGCGGGGAGAAGGAATTTTTGATGCGTCGGCCGTAGCGTTTTTGTACGGCCGGCGTCCAATCCGGGATTCGCAACTGCGGGGGTGCGGATTGTGCTATAATATTCCTACTTGTAAAGGAGATAGCAAATGTCGGAAATATACGATAGACTGATGGCGGACATGAAAGCCGCCATGAAGGAACATGACATGGTGGCGGTGAACGCAATTCGCGGGGTTATCGCGAAGGCAAAGGACCTTACCGTGAACGCCGGCAAGGAAATGTCGGACGACGCCGTGCTGTCCGTCATCTCAAAGGGCGCGAAGCAGCGCGAGGAGTCCATTGCGCAGTTCACCGCGGCAGGGCGCGCCGAGCTCGCCGAGGCGGAGAAGAAGGAACTTGACCTCTTGAAGAAATACCTCCCGGCCCAGCTCGGAGAGGACGAAGTTGCCGCCGTAGTCAAGGCGGTGATCGCCGAGACGGGCGCCTCATCGAAAAAGGACATGGGCCGCGTGATGAAGGAGACCATGGCGCGCCTCAAGGGCCAGGCCGACGGCAAGCTCGTCTCCAGGCTCGTCGGCGCAGCGCTCCCTTAAGACCATGGGTTTTTACGCGCGTTGGAATCACGGGGCAAGAACCGTGACCATCGCGCCCTTGGGCATGAGCGAGTCGATCTCGACCATGTCCTTTACTTTGAACGAGACGCCGAGACGCCTAAGAAGCGACTTTGCGTCTTTTTCCACCTTGTGGATGCCGGCCTTCGGCTTCACGCCGGCCGGAGACGGCGCGAGGTCGTAGCGCCTGAAGAACCTTCCGTTCAGGTTCAGGTCTGCCGCGCCAGACATCAGGTTGACGCCAAGCGTCATGCGCGGATGGTTCATCACCTTCAGGACCGTCCCCGGCTGGAGGCGCGACACGTCCAGCCCCGAGTTCAGCTTCACGAGCGAGCTCAGCGTAGAGCCGTGCTCGTAGGCGATGCGCGACGCGCTGTCGCCCTTCTTCACCTTCACTTCGGAGACCCAGCGGGCGTTGGCGAAGTCGAAAAGCCACCTTGCGTTGAGGTCGCCGAGGCGCCGCGCAAGGCGCTCGTCGAGGTCGAACGCGCCTGGAAGGGTCCGCAGGTCCTCGATCGTGGAGATCGCCATCTCGATCTGTCCGTGCCGCTCCGCCTCGTCGAGGCGCAGCAGCAGGTTGCGGACGCGCACGGGGCGCGAACCGAGGTCGTCGCCGCACCACGACTCGGCGCCGGGGAGCGGCTCGTCCGGAATCGCGTTGACTACGGAGTTCGCGCCCGCGTCACCCTCGGCAATCGACGCGATTTCCTGCGCATGGACCTTCTCCCTTGCCTGGCGGAAGAACGAGACTGTCTTCGCGCCGACGAAGGATATGGCAGCGATTGCAAGCATCGCGACGACAAACCAGCCAACCAGGGACGAATCGTCTCGTCTCCGGTTGGGGTTGTATTCGATCCCGAATCTGCCGCGGGCGAGCGCCAAAGCGACCTCCGGGCGAAGCTTACTTGGCTTCCGCCTCGACCACGCCGTTGACTGCGGAGCGGAGAACCTCCATCTTCGTGCCGGGGGCGGTCTCGACGATGAAGGACTTCTCGTTCGCCTCCACGATCGTGCCGACGAGTCCGCCGGCGAAGACGATCCTCGCGCCCGCGCGGAGCTCCTCGATCATCTTGCGGCGCTCCTTCTCCTTGCGCTGCTGAGGACGGATCATCATGAAGTAGAAGAGCGCGAGGAGGATGAGGATCATCGGCATCGGGCCGAGGCTCTGGAGGACGGACGGCTTTGCAGCCGGCGCCGCGCCGTTGTCGACGGGCTGGACCTCGGTAGCTGTGACTTCGCCCTGCGCAGGGGCCTGCGCAGCCTGGACGACGGCTGGATCCGCCGCGTTGACTGTTGTTTCGTTAGGCATTTGCTGTGTCTTTCTTTACTTGTTCTTTCCATTCGAGGAACGTGCCGTCGGCTATCGCCGCGCGCATGTCCTCCATAAATCTGTTAAGAGCGAATACGTTGTGTATCGTCAGAAGGCGCAGCCCGAGTATCTCGCCGCACGACAGGAGATGCCGCACGTACCCGCGCGAGAAGTTGCGGCAGCAGTAGCAGTCGCACCCCTCCTCGACCGGCTCGTCGCTCCATATCCACTTCGCCGCCTTGATGGCAACGTTGCCCTTGCGCGTTATGGCCGTTCCGTGGCGCGCCACGCGCGTAGGGATGACGCAGTCGAACATGTCTATCCCGCGCGCCACGCACTCGGCCATCTGATGCATCACGCCCAGGCCCATCACGTAGCGCGGAGCGTCGTCGGGGAGGTACGGGACGGACGCGTCGACCGCCTTGTACATGAATTCCTCCGGCTCGCCGACCGAAACCCCTCCAACGGCGTAGCCGTCGAAGCCGATCCTGACGAGCTCCTCCGCGCAGTGGCGCCTAAGGTCGTCATACACCCCTCCCTGGACGATGCCGAACACGTGCTGGTTCTCGGCGTGCGGCGCGTCCTTGGACGCCTGGGCCCAGCGGATCGTCTGCTCGACGGACTTCGCGGCGCGCGCGTAGTCGCAGGGGTACGGCAGGCATTCGTCGAACACCATGGCGATGTCGCTGCCTATCACGCGCTGCATCTCCATCGACTCCTTCGGCCCGAGGAATAACTCGTGTCCGTCAATATGGGAGTTGAAGCGACACCCCTCCTCCGTGATCTTGCGCATCTTGGCGAGCGAAAAGACCTGGAATCCGCCGGAGTCGGTCAGTATCGGGCCGTCCCAGCCCATAAAGCGGTGGAGCCCCCCGAAATGGGCCAAAACCTCCTTGCCGGGGCGCAGCATGAGGTGGTACGTGTTGCCCAGGATGACTTGCGCACGGGTCTCCAAGAGGTCGCGCGGCTCCAGCGCCTTGACCGTCCCGAGAGTTCCGACATCCATGAAAACAGGCGTTTTCACCTCGCCATGAGCGGTTTTTAGCCGCCCTAGACGGGCTTTTGTGCGGTTATCGACTTTTTCTACCTGAAAAAACATACCCATATTGTATCAAAAAACAGTTGCCTTATGACGGCAAATGGTGTATCATTTTCTCCTGTTGAGTCGTAAAAGGTCTAAACAACATGAACAAAGCACTCCACGCATTCGTTTACATATTTCTCGTCCTCGCCTGCGCGGGACTCTGGTTTGAGATGCAGCTTAACGCCAAGCGAAAGCTGTTAACGGACAGAAACCGCCTGCAGGAAGACTATATAGTCAAAATCGCGCGCACAGTCGAAAAGGACGATGCGCCGAAGGACGTCGAGATGAAGATAGAGAAGGACGTATCCCCGGTCGAGGCCAAGCTCGTCGATATGCCCGACATGGAGAATGTCCTCGAGGAATACAAGCCCTACCTCGAGACCGCCAACCTCGAAACGTTCAACTGGGACAACATGGCCGACCGCGCCCAGCTCCGCAACGTCTACGTCCTAGACGAAGAGGGCAAGCCGATCATGGACGGCGACCGCCCGCTCATGTCCGGCCAGGGAACCGAAGACGAGATCCTCAACCGACTGTTCGAGGCGTCCGGCAAGCAGCAGTCGCGCCTGAACACGACGCGCGCCGAGCTCGGCAAGCTCCGCGGTATCCTCGAGGAGACCGTCGAGGAGCTGAACAAGCTCAAGCCCGTCGCCCGTCAGGACAAGGTTACGATCGTCGAGCGCAACGAGAAGATCTCCAAGCTCGAGTCCGAGAAGTCCGACCTCGAGAACCAGGTCGTCAAGAAGAACAACCAGATCGACGAGCTTAACGGCGAGATCACCTCGCTCCGCGACGAGGTCCAGACTGCAAAGGACGAGGCGGCCGCGAAGGCCGAGGAGCTCGAGAAGAGCGAGGAGCGCGTCAAGCAGCTGACCAAGATGCTCCAGGAGCAGCTCCACCAGACCGGCACCAACAGCGGCAAGGGCACGATCTCCAACGTCCCCGTCGGCGACAAGGGCAAGATCATCCACGTCGACAACGACAACATGTTCGCCATCGTCGCACTCTCCGACACCGCCATGAAGCAGCTCAAGGGCAACGACATGAACGGCCCGATCCCGCTGCTTGAGTTCGGCGTGAAGCGCGACGGCAAGTTCGTCGGCCGCATCCGCCTGCGTCAGGAGGTCCCCGGCAAGAACTATGTCGTCTGCGACGTGCTTGCCAACTGGGAACAGGACAAGTTGAGACCCGACGATGTCGTTTTCGCTGACTAAATCCGCCAAAGCGGTCGCCCTTGCAGGCGCAGCCCTCGCTTGCGCCATGCTTGCGGGGTGCATTGCCGACACGCCGGAAGACACACGCCTTCCATGGGCGTCCAGCAAGTCCTGGGAGGGAATGGCGCCGATAGCGCCCTCCGTGATTGATCGGTACGACTGATATGATTGAAAACGCATCTTTTGCGGTAAAGGAAGGCGGCGTCCGGCTGGACGTCGCCTTGCTTTTGCATTTTACGTCCTCCACGCGCGCCTTCGTGCGCGAAGCCATTGCAAACGGCGACGTATCCGTCATACAGCCTGGAGGCGGCGCGCCGTCCGTCGCGCGCACGAAGGGACTGAAGCTGCGCGGAGGCGAGACGATCGCCGTGAGGCGGCTTGCAGAGGAGTCGGACAACCAGGTGCGCCCCGACAACTCCGTCAAGGTCGTCCCCGTGTTCTCCGACGACGCAATCCTCGCCTTCGACAAGCCAACGGGCATGCCCGTGCAGCCGCTTTCCCGAAGCGAAACAGGGACTCTCATGAACGGCGTGGTCGCGCGCTGGCCTGAATGCGCCCCGCTTGGGGACAGACCCCTTATGGCCGGCGCAATCCACAGGATCGACGCGGATACGTCCGGCCTCGTGCTGGTGGCGCGGACCGCACAGTCGTTCGAGTCGATGCGCGCCCAATTCGCGTCGCAGTCGGTGAAGAAGACATATCTTGCGCTCGTCGAAGGCGCGATCGCGGCCGGCGGGACGCTCGAAGGCGAGCTCATCCACGACCCTACGGTCCCCTTCTGCCGCATGGTGGACGTGCGCCGCGCTCGCCTTACGCGCGCGCAGGTCGCGGCGGCAAAGCCCCTTTACGCGGCAACCGAGTTTCGCCCAGTCGCCCACACGACTTGCGGCAACGAGGAGCGCACGCTCCTGGAGGTCGTGATCTACACGGGCGTGACGCACCAGATACGCGCACAGCTCGCCGGCGCGGGGATGCACATCATAAACGACAGGCTATATGGCGCATTCGCGGTGGAAAACCAGAACGGACACTGCCTGCACTCGCTTGGCGCGGACTTCATCCACCCCGTATCCGGCATACCTGTCTCAATCCGCACGCGCTATCCCGCCTGGGCGACGAACGACTCTTGACGCCGCCTGGCGTCAAGAATCGGAACGGCCTACCGCAACGAGCGAAATCAGACGCGATATGCCCGTCGGAATCAACTCCGCCTTCTTCGATATGTGCGGCTTCATGTCGTACTTGTCGATTCCGGGCGAAGTCGTGAACGCGGCCTTTGCGCCGCGGTCCTGGAAAAGGTCGCCGATGAGCCTGTTCCGCCACGGATTCGTAACGCGCACAGAAAAGCGAAGCTTGCCCACGCGGCGCCCCCCTTCCGTCGCCGCCTCGGTGATGTCGAGCGGCGCATACGGATCCCACACCGTCCCGACCTTCTTCCCGTTCACCGTCACCTCCGCGGTAGCGCCAAACGCAGGAACCGAAAGAAGAAGTCTCGACCCTTCCGTCGGCGCGTCGAGCGTGAAGTCGTAGCGCAGCACGCCGCAGTAATACTTCACGTCGGGGTTCTTCTCCTCCGTAAGAGAGCGGAACTTCCCGATCGGCATCGGTTCAATGGTGGAATCGCTCTCGAATGTGATAGTACCCTCCGCGCCGTCGTACTCCCGTCGCGCGACGACTTTCGGATTCACCACCTCGTCCTCGTACGACGGAAGCCCATCCGCGTCTTCTCCGAAGATCACGAGCAGCGACTGGCGCGGACGCAGACGGAAGGAGAACATGTTCCCGAACGGCATGCTGGACTCGAAACCGCTAATGGAATATCGCCTGCCGTCGACTGGATCCAGCACCACCGCCTTGTCCGCCCCCGAAACGCGGTTTCTGAACGAAACCTTCAGTGTGCGCTCCGCGAAATCGAATGCGCTCGCAATGAAGTAGATGTCCTTCTTCCCCTTCCTGACATGGCGCGAGAACACCGTCTCGATGTCGCCGTCCGACAGGAAAGCGAAATCGTGCCAGCCGCGCATCAAAGGCATGAACGCACCCGTGCCCCAGATGCGGTCCGAAATCTCCTTCAGCTTCGCGGTCTCCTCTGCACGGTTCGTAAGCCGCAGCGTGCGAACCGGCTTCACTCCCGAAACCTCGACCCCTGACTTGGCGAGTTCGTCCAGCTTCTCGATGGTGTCGAGATCAAGGGCGTCATGGCGGACAACAATTCCCATGTAGCTCTTGTCTCCGTCGAGAACTATGCGCCCCGACTTGTCTACGGTGATGCGACCGGAAAGAAGGACGTCCTTGTTGATGTACTGGAATGTGCGCCCGTGCGGAATGAGCCGCGCGATCTCGTCGTCCTTCATTTCGAACGCGGGAAGTTTGTCTCCGATGTAGACGAGCAGGTCCGCGCACTTGACGCCGCCCTGAAGCGCCTCCTGGATGCGCTCGTGGTACTGCCAGAAGGAGTCGGAGAAATTGTACCACGGATTCAGCCTGTTGAACGCCTGTCCGTAGATACCGAGCGTAAGGCCAGGCGCGGCATCCGTCGGCTGGTGGACGTAGGAATGAAGCACCATCCGCGAGATTCCGTGCGCGAAGGCGCGGTCTCCGTAGGGCTTGAGGTCGAACGGAGCGTCGGAGTAGAGTCCGTAGCCGGTATACGACTCCCCTGCCACGACGGGCTTCCCGTACAGCACCGCTGCGTGCTGCGGGGAGAAGTGCTTTATGGGCTCGACGTAGCTCATCTTGAACGGATACGTATGCGCGGCGACCTTCGCCCAGAACTCGGTCATCGGAACGTCGCAGTACTTGTATGTCTTCAGGACGTCTACCGCGGGCAGGTTGTCCCATCCGTAGATTCCCTCGGACCACAATTCCATTCCGTTTTCGTGGCAGAGCTCGGCGAGGCGCTTGAAGTAGTCGTCGATTATGAGGTCCGAGCACGTCAGGCGGAAGTCGTGCCTGAACGCCTCGCTGTCCTCCGGCGAGCCGACGGTCTCCCCTGCGAGCGCGGGGAGCCACGGTATCGGATCGTACCCGCGGCGCTTCATGAATTCCTCAGGGAACTTCTCCGTCCATGTCTGGTAGCCACACTCCCAGGAATCGACGAGAAAATAGCGGAACGTCTTCCCGGCGTGGCGTCCCGCCGCGTCGAGCAGCCACTTCGGATAGTGCTTGAAGTGCCATTCGAGCGCCGCCGCGTCCATCTTGTCGCATTCGAGTCCGTTCCCCTCAGGAGACGCGGGGTGGTTCTTCTTTCCGTTCGTCGTGTAGCCGAAGCGGAACTTCTTCCCGTTCGCCTCGACGACGGCGATCTCCCTGTAGAAGTCGTAGCGTATCTCCGGCTTCACTGCGCCGCCGATCTCCTCCCAGACGAGCTCCTTCATCGAAAGCTCCGGCGTGATCCAGGGTCCGCCCGACTCGCTCCATCCGTCGCAGTTTGCCGCGCCAATCGTGATTCCGAGCCGCTCTGCCTCGTCCAGCGCGAAGCGGAAGAGGTCGAACCACTCCTTGGAGATGAACTTCACGGACGGCATCGCGGCCTCGTCTATGTCACGGACGTTCTCCGGCGCTACCTGCTTCATGTTGAACTGGCTGCCGAACGGACGGAAGGCGTTGAATATCGTCGCGTTGTCGATCCCCGCGCGCTTCATCGCCTCGAGGTCCTTCGTTATGCCCTCGCGCGTGATGTGTCCGTTCATCCAGTGCCACCAGGTGCCTACGCCGGACGTACACGGCCGCTGCGCATTGTCGACGGCTGACGCGGCAATCGCAAACACAGCGGTGGCAAGCGCGACGAAAATCCTAAGTGTTCTGCGCACGCAAAGCGCAGCAGCCGCAGTGAAAGAAATATCGTTCATACGACGATTATACCACAGCACCGCCGCCCAAGGCAACAGTGTCGAAGGCAACCGGGCGTTTCAATTCCAATACACTACATAGCGCTCCCCGTGGATCGTCCACAGAGGTGACACGACGACACCAGACGGGGTTCTGAAGTTTGGCTCGCCCCAGTAGGGCTCCGCGGGATGCGACGCGTCGTCCCAAACCTTCTTGTGCGGCGGCGGCTTCGCAAGGCGCGTCCATCCTTCTACCGGCTCCAGCGCAACGTGCTCGATGTTCGCAGGGACTTTGTAGTCGTGTTCGTAGTAGTCGAGGGCACGAATATCGTACGGCCCCACGCCGTCCACGCCGAGACGTCCTGCGAGAAGAATCGGACCATAGAATACGGCCTTGCGCTCCGGACAATCGGGCGTCGATTCCGTTCGCAGCCTGCAAGGAAGATCGACGTCGATCGCATCGCCCACCGAGACTTCGCGGACATCGTAGCGTGAGGCCGCCTCGCCTGTCGCCCAGAACGGACGTCTGACGGCGACGCGCCCTTTTCCGCGCGTCACGACGACGCGCGCGCTTTCATGCGCAGGGAAGTCCGATTCAAGACGAATCGCAATCTCGCCGTCGTCGTATGTGCTCGCTATGAACTGGTTGACATAAAGAGTATCGCCGCGCTTCGAGTAGATGAGGCGGCCTGGCTTCGTGTGGCTTTCCATCGCGCTCGCCTGGCAGCACCAGAACGAGTCGTTGGCGCGGTTCTGAAGCTTGTAAGAGCCAGTCATCATCGGGATGAAGTACGTGACCCTTCCATCCGACGGCTCGATCTGTCCAAGGATGTGGTTCCAGAGCGCCCGCTCCTGGTAGTCGGCGATCGCCGCGCGCGGCTCTGCCTCGAAGAGCTGACGCGAGAGCTTTAGCAGATTGTATGTACAGCATGTCTCACCGGTGAAACCGGTCAGGTTCGCGCCCTGCCTGTCGGGTCCGCGAAACGCTTCCTTTGTCGATACGCATCCCGGCGCGTAAAGGTAGTGTCCAATAACCGTCTCCCAGAAAAACTCCGCAAGATTGCGCGAGGCCGCTTCGCCTGTAAGCTCGAACCGCCGCATCTCGCCGATGACTTTCGGGATGAGCGTATTGGCATGTTTTCCGTTCAGGCAGTCCCTGCGCTCCTTGAGGGGATCGAGGACCTCGGGATGATAGAAAACATCTGCCGCCTTCGCAAAACGCTCAGCGCGCGATACATCGCCGCGTTCGCGTACAAAGCGAGAAAGATTTAGGAGCGACTCTGCGATGCCGCCGAACTCGCGCCTGCGCATCGTGGCGGCCTGCTCGGGAGATAGCGCGAGCACCTTGTCCGCCGTCCATTCTCCGAAACGGCGCGCGACTTGCAGCGCCTCTTCGTTTCCGCAGATCTCCGCCTGGTCAATGAGTCCCTGAAGGATTTTGTGCTGCACATACCACGGAGCCCAAACGCGAACGCCGGCGATGATCTTGTCGATGTCCGACGAGGGGAACGCGCCAACCCAGCCTGTCCCGATTGCATCCTGACAGCGCTTCAGCTCGTGGACGGCGATTGCGGCGCGCGCCTTTACCGACTCGTCGCCCGTTGCCTCGTAGAGCGCGGCCATGCCGGAGAGCCAGTGCCCGAGGGTGTGCCCGCGAAGCTCCATGTCGGGCTTTTCCCATCCGCCGAGACGCTGGACGAAGTTGGTGTTCGAGACGTCGTCGAGCCCTGCGGTAACGCGGAACATCCACGTAAGGTTCATTGGGTCAAGCGACTCCATGACGGCGCGCTCGCGCTTCATGTTGTCGAGGAACGGCCCCGGCTGAAGCCGCACTACGGGAGCCGCGCCCGCTGCAAGCGCGGCAAAAGCGGCGAAAGGCAATGCTATATACTTTTTCATTACTACTATTCTACCATTACCTCCGCCGCCGCGCAATTCCCCTTAAGAGGGGATTAACGAAGTGTGCATCTGCCAGAAACAATTTGTCGCTCAAAGATAGTGATTGAATCGCCGGCCGTGCCTTCTATGGATTTTATGTTTCCGTCAGCGAACCTTAGCTTCGCCTTGAAGCTTTCTCCCTGCCATTCGAGGTTTTCCATTACAATCCCGCCGCGGAGCAGCAATCCTTTGACCGAACCCGACTTCCAGTCCTTCGGCTTCGCGGGAAGGAACCGAAGCAAATACCGTCCGCCGTTCCCTGTTCCCCGTTCCCCATTCCCCACCTCCTCCGAATGCACAAGCATTTCGGAAATGAGGTACGGGTACCCGCCGGAGATGTCGGTGTTGAAGCAGTTCTTCCAGTCGTGGCACGAGCCGCCGCCCTTCAGCCAGTTCTTCTCGGTCAGGAGCTTGAGGCACCGCGCCGCTCGCCCGGCATCGCCTATCTTGCAAGCGGCGAGTCCGTTCTGAACGTACCCGAACGCCATCGTGCGCGAGCGGTTCTCGTTGAAGTCCATACGCGCGTCAATTGTCTTCTTCACCGCAGCCACAAGCGCGGCGTTCGTCAGAATCTCCGCCGGGGCGTCGTCGTAGAGCGCGTAGAGGTGGGAGGCGTGGCGATGCTCGTTGTTGTCCGGCTGGCCGGGCGCGAGCCATTCGGCGAAGAATCCGTCCTCGCTTACCTGATATGGCGTGAGCCTGTCGCGCATCGCGGACCATTTGCCGCGCTCCTCCGCGTCGACTCCGAGCGTCTCCGCCGCATGTACGACCTCGCCGAGGAACTGCTTGGCAATGGCGTTGTCCATCGTTGCGTTGACGGCTGTCGGACGCTTCCCCGTCGGCCAGTTCTCGGGCGAATACGACGGATTGAAGCCAAGCGTGCCGTCTGGCATTTCCACAAGAACGTCCTCATAATACTGAGCTATCTCCTTCATGAGCGGATATATGCGCTTCAGCCACTTTTCGTCGAGCGTGTGGCGGTATCCGTCGTAGAGGCGCGAGAGAAGCCACGCCGCGCCGCCATGCCAGTATATGTGAGGATAGTTCGCGTTGTAGTCCGTCTCAACGCCTGCCACAGTGGTCTGCGCGGCGGCGCGGAATCCGCGCGCGCCGAAATGGCGCTTCGCCGCGTCTCGCATTTCGGGAAGTCTCGCCTCTATCCATTTCAGCAGGCTTTCGTTGAACTCTGGCGTGTTGCCACGACAGAAGAACGAGATAGCGCACGGGAGGTTTCCATTGACCGTGAAGCTCGCAAACCACGGCGCGCTCCACGTTCCGGCCCAGAGTCCCTGGAGGTTCGGAACATGGTCGCCTCCAACGGACGAAATGATGTTGTACCGCCCGGAATTAAAATTGCGCACAATCTCCGCGGCGTTCTTCGGACCCTCCAGCGCAAACGAGACACGGTCCATCAGCTCTTTCTGCTTCGCGGCGCTTTCGGCAAGAAGCGCGTCATACCCCTTCTCCGCAGCTGCGGCAAGCCGCGCCTCCATCGCTGCGCGATTGGAATCCTGTCCCTTCAAAAGCGGCGCTATCGCGACAAACACCTCCGCGCACTCTGCGTCCCTGCGCCTCTGCGTTAACAATACCTCATACCCCGCAAGCTTATTCCACGGATTCTCGTTCCTGAACTCGCAGCGGTAGTAGTCCGGTTCGGATACGATGCGGCGGATGCCCTTCGAAAACGCCGCGATATCCATCCTGCCCGAAGGCTCGATTCCGGCAAGCGCAAAAACGACGTCGCTCTGCGATTCATCCACAATCTTAACAGCGATAACATTCGCGCCGCGCAGCGCGACGACGCGGCGTTCGTAGCGGCGTCCCTTCCCGTCCTTCGCACTTACGATGCACTCGCCCGTGTCGAAATCGGTGCGGCGGGAATACTCAGAGGGCTTTCCGAAGCGCATGGAAACCTTCAGGTCGCACGCGGCCATGAATCCGTCGCGGTTGTTGTAGTCGCCGGGGTTGCGCCTCGGATGATTCACGAGAGCAGGCGGCGTCTCGCCCGGCTCGGGAAGATACAGCTTGCAGTGGCTGAGGTGGATCGACTCGTTTTCGATTCGCCCCTCCACCATCGCGCCGATCGTGCCGTTTCCGGTGAGCGACGACTCCTGCCAGTTGGCAGCAGGCGCGTTCTCGAGCCACTCAGCGCCATACGCCGCATACAAGGCGGCGGCGCAAAAACATACTGTAGATGCTATGATTTTCATAGAGGTACTAGGCTCTCAGTAGTCCGAGTTCGAAGGCGCGCGTGACTGCTCCGGCGGTGTTCTGAACGCCGAGCTTCTGCAGAATGGACTTCGCGTGCGTCTTGACGGTTTCGAGGCTGATGCCAAGGATGATGGACGCCTCCTCGCGGCTTTTGCCCTGCGCAAGCCACTTGAGGACATCCATCTCCCTCTGCGTCAGAAGCGAGTCCGGCGCTTGCGCAGGCGCCTCATCCTCAATGAACACGTTCCGCTCCTCCAGAACGCGCCTTATGGCCGTGGCAAGGCCCTGCCGCTTGGTGGACTTGGAAATGTATCCACATGCGCCCTCTTTCCGCGCGCGCGCAGCCTCCTCCCGCAGTGGCATTCCGGCGAGGAAGAGCACCTTGATGTCGGGGTACCACACCTTCATCTCCTTGAACACGTCGAAGCCGGTTCCGCCGGGCATGCGAATATCCATGAGGACAATGTCCGGATGAACCTTCGCCTTGAAGAACGAAATCGCCTCCGTGCCGTCCGAGGCGAGCGCGCAAACTTCGAACCCTGCTGCCTCAAGCATCGCCTCAAGGCCCTCCCTGACCATCGGATGGTCGTCGACAACCATTACCTTGCTCATTTCTCCTCCTCCGACGGACCTTCCATCTTCGCCAGTTTTTCGTTCATCCCCCAGAGCCGCTTGCGCAGGAGGTCCTGCGTGTAGAGAAGCCAGTGCTGGACTTTTCCAATTCCTTCCTTGGCCTTCTCGTTGTCGCGCCCCAGCCATTCAGCCGCGGCCTCGAGCTGGAACTCGCAGCTGCCGAGAAGCTGCTGGAAGTCGTCGTGAAGCTCGTAGCTCAGCTTCAGCCGCTCACGGCGGATTGCCTCGAACTCAAGCTTCTCGAGCTGCTTCTCGCGCTGCGTGAGCTTGAGTTTCATCGATACAAGCGCTAGTATGACTGCGATTCCGGCAAGAAGCAGCCACACACGGCCAGCCGTCCAGAAAGGCGCCTTTGAAAGTACCTCGACGCCGTTTATGTCAATCGGCATCACGCTGACGTCCGTGAAGTCGGTCATAACGTGCCGCGCCGGATCGTCCACCGGCGAATAGAGCATTATGCCGGTTATGCGCAGCCTCGCACCGAGCTTTAAATCCTCGGGCAGGGGCGTATCGATGCCGATTCTAACTGCGGCCTGGAAACTCTTCTCGCCGTCGCCGAGCTGGATCTGCGTGAACGTCTGCCGCCGGTTGATGTCGCGCACCGTTCCGGCGCAGCGCACCATGCGCCCCCACAGGTCTTCCGCGCCCGGGACCGTAAGCGGATGGGAATAGAGGTCGTCTATCGTGACGTCTTTCTGGCGCGGCAGATCCGCCGCGGCGTCATTCAGCGCGGCGACCCATGCATGGTTGATGCGGCGCGTCGTATATGTCGCGCGCGTCTCTCCGTTCGTCACCGAGACGACCGTGCCGACCTTGTAGGCGAAGGCGTCCTTCTCGCGCTCGATGCGCCATGTTCCCGAGCCGTCGAGAGCCGACATGAAAAAATAGCGATCACCCGAACGCGAAAAAGTGACAACACCATCGAGCGGCAGCTCATGCGCCGAGTTCTGCCTGTAGCCATTCACTTCCCCTGAAAAAACACTCACCGCAAGCAGAACAAAAACCAAAGACACGACAAAATGACTGGGGGAAGCGGCGTCCCGCCGCTTCTCAGCAATCAAACCGGCGCACCATCGCTGTAATTCACTTTTCACAAAAGAAATTATATCATTTCGGACGGTATTCATCCACTGCCTTTCCATTGCGATATGCAACCACGGAGAAACCCGTTTTCGGAGAATGGCTTATTTCATCGAAACGGTTATCCTTCCTGTAGCGCACCGTCACCTTCACGCCTTCGGGGTCGCCCTTGAGCGGTTCGCTCGCAACGCTTTCGATCATAGCGTCCACGCCCTTTCCGAACGGCTCGTAAACGGCGACGAACGGACGCCTCCACGCCTCTCCGTTCTGCCGGACGAGAAGCGCTGGACATGGCTTTTCGGAAACCTTGCGGTCGTAGTGGCGAAACGCCTTCGGACCCTCAAGCGCATACGCCTCGCGTGCATCCCCGCAGTTCGCGATAAACGCACGCATCACGATTCCGCCGCCATAGTCGAAGTCCGCGGCAAAATCGCCGCCCATCGTTCCGAGAGTCTTGAAATACCCGTATCCCTTCCCGCTCTCCGGATCCAACTTCCCCATTCCCCATTCCCCGTTCCCCATTCCCCATTCCCCCAAACAATGGAAAATATAGTCGTGGTACTTCTCCTCCCCCTCAGTCACCTTCGAACGAAAGATGTCGACGTAGTATCCAGTCTTCGATCCGCTCCTCACGATTGCAACCGTGCGGCGCTGACGCGCCTTTACACTCCTCGTGTCGTAAACGCTTTCAACATCTACGAACTGCCGATGAGCCGAAAGCGAAGAGAACACGTCTTCACCGGGTTTGACGGACGGCTCCGAGGCCTTGATGTCAAAGACCATTTCACGTCGATCGTCGAGCCCAAGTCCGTTTACCACGACAGTGTTGTGCGCAGCGGCCTGACGGTAGTACTCGTGCGTGTCGGCGGACCAGTAGTTCGCGCCTGCACCTGTGTCGGGGGCGAGTATCTCGCCGCGTCCATACAGCTCAATGGAGAGTCCGTTTGGATGCCTGTGGCCCATCTTCTCCGAAAAGCCCGCAAGAGAGAACGCGAGCGCATCCGCCGCGTCGCCGCTTTTGGACGGATTGCGTTCCATGATCACAGGATAGCACGGCGCGTATGAAGCTCGCGAGAGCTTCGGCGCATCGACCGGCGGAAGTTCCGGGAGATAGAAGAAAAATGCGATGTCGTCCTTCGCGCTGCGACCGCCGGCGAGGCTGACGAGTCCGGCGCAGCGTTCGAGCAATTCGCGATCTCCCTTCGCGTTCGCGTAGGCGGCCATCAGCTCCAGCTGATCCGTGAAGATGCGGTGATAGGACGAGTCGCCTACGTTTGTGACGTACCCGTTAGGAAATATCATCTGCGGCATTGCGCGCGACGCCTTGAAAAGAAGCGGATCGCGCGAGAGAACGTCGAGTCCGTTCTTCCAGTAGATGAACCCGAACTTGACGAGCTGCGCAATCGATCCCTGTCCGTATCCGCCCGGCGCCTCGGGCCACAATCCGGTCGACTCTTCGATGTTTGCGCGAAGGACGTCGAGATACGCGCCGTGGTGTTCAGTCGTCGGACCCTTTACGAGTTTCCTGACATAGTATTTCCGCCCCCTTCCGTCGGCATACGCCTTGTCGTCGTCGAGCGCAAGCGCATAGAGCATGGCGCTTTGCTGTTCGTTGAGGTTCCAGTTGCCGACAAGCCCTCCTCCGCGCGTGAGCTTGTTGTCGATGAACTTCTTGAAGAAAATCTCGAACTGGCGCGCAGCCCAGTTCGCGCCTTCTTTATGCCCAGGACACCACATCTCGCCTTTGATACCCTTCGTAAATTCATCGCTCGTGAAATACGTCTTGTGGAAATAGTCGTAGAGAATGTCCCAGACGAGCGGAATCGTCCAGTATCGGCGAGTGTCGCCAAGCGTCTCCCACGAAAGGAAACCGCAGTTGTCCGTAGCGCCGGGATTGACCTCATCCTGCTGCGCGCCGCCGCGAACGAGCGTCCAGACGATGTCCGCAGCGAACTTCGCATATCGCGCGTCTCTTTCGAGAGAATAGAGAATCGCGGATTTGTAGGCGAGGTCGAGCAGTCTCTCGTTGATCAGCTCGGCGGCCATTCCGGAATGCGCGACTGGCACGAGATTGCCGGGGAATTCCGTCGGCTTGTCGTTGAGGAAAACGCCGTCGTCAGTCGTATGCGGCGGATTCTTCTCCCATGAGACGCTGCGGTAGGGACAGTCCCCCCAAGTGCGAGCGTAGGCGAGGCGGATCGTCGGATACTTCGCGTTGCCTTCGCGTCGCCCAATGAAGTTGCCCTGCGTCCAGGCCTTGGTGTAGCGCCGCCCTTCCATCCAGTTCATCTGAAGGCGGCTTGGCGCGAAGCTTGGATCGTCCGCATGGCGCAAGACTGCGGAATCGACGTCGCGGTGCCAACGCGCGACTATCTCCCGCGCCCATGCAACGTTCTTTGCCTTCTCGCGCAGCGCCGGAATATCCCCTGCGCGAAAGTATACGCACGGGTGGCGGCTTTCCGCCGCCGCGACACTTATCGCCACGCAGGCCAATATAGAGGTGATGACCTTCATGCCTACAGTATATCACCGAACGCCACCATCTCCCATCCCCCCGTGGGGGGAGCATGTGAAGTCCCGAGCTACGCAATGCATCGCTAGGGCAAGTGTGACATTTATGTGACAACTCGCAACGAAGAATAGTGTTTAATATCTTCCGCCCGGGACATAAGGTCCTGGGAACAACAATAGGAAAAACGAAAGGAAACAAGAAATGATCGCATGCAGCTGTCTCGCAAGCGCGCTGCTCGCCGTCGGTGGCATGACCAACGGCGTACAGATTGCACG
>SUWC01000065.1 GCA_015061665.1 Lentisphaerota bacterium | reverse complement strand
ATCGATCGAGAGCTATGCCTTCCAGAGCTGCCAGAAAATTCAGGCCGTGAACATCCCCTCGGGCGTCACGAACATCGGGCAGCTGGCGTTTGGGTACTGCGAGAAGTTGGCGGCCGTCTCGTTGCCCGACGTCCTTGTCGCGATGGGCGACAACGCGTTCGAGGGCTGCACGAACCTGACGTCCGTGACAATTCCCGCCTCGCTCAAGCGGATTCCAATGGGAGCGTTCGAGAACTGCACGAGCCTGACGAACGTCACGGTCGAGGAGGGAGTGGAGATCATCGGCAATGCCTCGTTCTACGGGTGCAGGGCGCTTCCTGCGTTCACGATTCCCGACAGCGTGAAGGTGGTCGAGGATATCGCTTTCGAAAACTGCACGTTCCTCGACACGGACACGATCGCCAACGTGGAGCTGGCCGACGGGTGGATCGTCGGCAGCAGCCAGCCGAATCTGACCGAATTAACGGTTCCCGGCGACGTGCGCGGCATCAGCGAATGTGCGTTCTCTTACCGCAACGGCCTCACGAATGCTGTTGTGGAGGAGGGTGTGGCGGTGATCCCGTTCCAGGCCTTCGCCTTCGATGCAAAGCTGACAGACGTCGCGCTCCCCGCTTCGCTGGTCGAGATCGGCAGGCAGGTCTTCTGCGGATGCCGCAGCCTCGTCGAAGTGTACGTTCCCAGCAACGTGGTCTTAATTGGCGAGGAGGCGTTCGCCTCTTGTTCGGCGCTGGAGAAGGTGTATCTGCCGATTTCGCTCAAGGGCAAGGTGAACGAGACGAGTCTGGTCAACGGAAGCTTTAACGCGCAGATTCGCTATTATATGCCAGATGGTTCGCTGGAGCCAATGCCGATTGAACCCGAGCCAGATCCTGAGGTCGAGACTTGGTTCGTGTTTTTCAATCCCAACGGCGGCGCGTTTGATAATGACGAGGAAGCCGCACGCGAAGTCGAAAGGGGAACGGCGGTGGGAGACCTGCCCGTGCCTGTTCGCGTAGGGTATGCGTTCGCCGGATGGTGGACCGCGAAGACGAAGGGGACAAAGATCACGCCGACTACGAAGGTGACGAAGAACGTGACGTACTACGCTCGCTGGACGGTGCGGAAGTACAAGGTGTCGGCGTCCGTATCCGCCAAGACGGCGGGTGCCGTGAGCGGCGCGGGAACCAAGACGTTCAATAGCAAGGTGACGCTTAAGGCGGCGGCGAAGAAGGGCTATGTGTTCGTGAAGTGGGAAGACCTCAACGATCCTGGCACGCCCTGGCCAAGCGCTGTAAAGTGCCGCCAGCCGAGCGTGACATTCAAGATGGGGGCGGCGAACGTCTCCGTCCGCGCCGTGTTCGCGAAGAAGACTGCGGACGCCGCCTTGGCGCTGGCGGTAGATCCTTCTGACATGTGGTACGCGGAGGGCGATCCAGGCCGCGAAATCGCCGTCGTGGCGGATTCGCTATCCTATCCGACAGTGACGCTCTCAGGCGCGCCTGCGGGCATCGGTCTCGTGCGCGTTCCGGATACGGACGACGAATACGTCCTCAAGGTGACGGATTCGTCGAAGATGAAGCCGGGCGTCTATACGGCGAAGATTACGGCGAAGAACCGCTCCGGGAAGAGCGTGGCGAAGACCGTCAGGATCGTCGCGCCCAATTCGACGGCCGCACTTGGATCCGGGCTTGTCGCAGGCCTTAAGACTTCGACGCTATTGCCATACGTCTTCGACGGCGGAATGAAGACGAGTGTGACGCTCGCTGACCTTGGAGTGGAGGTGTTTGCGACGAACGGATGGAAGCTTGCGTCCGTGACGGGCCTGCCGACGGGACTCTCCTGGAACGGCTCGGCCATCGTCGGCGCGGCGTCGAAGACGGGCCTGTACACCGTCACGTTCACGATGAAGAAGACTGTAGGGTCTGGCAAGAAGGCCAAGACGTACACCTCTACGGCGAGCGCGACATTCAAGGTGGAGGCGCTGCTCCCGGCTGCGCTTGCCGGCACGTACAACGGTTTCGCCAATACGAACGTCCTCACGCCCGACGATGAGGACGAAGGCACGGACGAATGGGCGGATGAAGGCGATGACGAGGAAATATATGGCTACTACACGCCGATCCTGGATGGTTGGGCGTCGTCTGCGAAGATTACGGTGACGACGGCTGGCAAGGTCACGGCCAATATCGGCGGCGTTGCGCTTTCGGGCTCGGGATTCGACAGCGAGTCGAATGGCGTGTATGCTGTCACGCTCAGGAAGACGCAGAAGATCACGAAAGGCTCTCTCAAGGGCAAGACCAAGGTGTGGGAGGCCTACCTCGAGATCGACACGAACGCAGCGTGGGATTCGAGGCAGCTCGTAGGCGAGTACCATGCTTACATGAAGGAATTGCCGAGCATGACGGCTCCGACATGGATTGTCGCGCAGCGCAGCCCGTTTGCGCTCGACGATGCAAAGGGTGTGGCCGAGGCAGTGGCCTCGAGCGGCACAAGGGGCGTGGAGAAGTTCGCGTTGCGGAAGGCCAAGGGCGGATACGCCTATGATTTGGTCTGTGCGTCGTGCATGATTGGCGGCAAAGCGTCGCTGGCGGCAAAGGCGAAGGCGAACGGCACGGTGACGCTCTCAGGCAAAATCGGCGCGAAGGCGGTGAGCGGCACGGCGGTCCTCGAGGTCTCGCCCGAGGTCGTCGAGATGTACGAGGACTACGACGATTACAATAATCCGATTGAGGTGCCTGTTCGCGTTCGCACGGCGACTGCCCGGTTCTTGACGTCAAAGTTCGTGATTGAAGTCATCTACATGCTTGAGGACGGGGAAGTCGTCAAAACATTCGGCAAGGTCTGGAGGCGATAGCAGAACTCGCGCGGGGACAGACCCCGCGTGTGGCGGATATTACGCTGAGGCGGAGTGGTAACGGAGCTCCCCGGTATGACACCCGGGCGATAATGTGGTAAAATATATGGTAAGTCACGGAAGGAGATGATTGTGAGCGGATTTCCCGTTACGTCTGTCACGCTGATCGCAAAGATCAAGGAGCTTTCGCCCGGAGAGGACTCCGCGGCGTGGGTCCGCTTTTGGGATACATACTCCCTGGCGATCCGCCAGTTCGCCGCCATGAAGGGCGGAGAGGACAACGCAGACGACATAGTCATGGTCGTTCTCGGCAAGCTCGTCGACGTGCTGCGGGAGGGGCGCTACACGCCGTCCAAGGGACGCTTCCACTCCTACCTCGCCACAATGATCGTCAACGAGGTCCATATGGCCCACCGCAAGAACCTCGTCCGCGCAGGCGACCGCAAGGTCTCCCTTGAGGAAAACGTCGACGGATCGGACGGCGAGGGCTCTCGCATCATCGCCGACACGCTCGCCGCGCCCGAAACCCCCGACACGATCGACGCCGAATGGCGCCAGGCCGTCCTCAAGTCCGCCGTCGAACACGTCCTCACCAAGACCGCCCTCTCGGAGCGCGACCGCAAGGTCTACCGCGCGTACGCGATCGAGGGACGCGACATCGGCGAGGTCGCGAAGGAGTTCGGACTACCCAAGAACTCAGTTAGCCAGATCAAGACGCGAATCGACAAGCGCATCGTCGCGGTCGGACGCGAACTCGTCTCAAGAATGCAATAAGGCATACCCAAGATGTCAAAGAAGAAAATAGCACTCTTTCTCCTTGCAGCGGCAATTGCCGTGATCGGCGCGCTTGTACTCAACATGCGCTGGAACAACCGTACACGAACATCGGGCGAACCCGCTCCCGCAGGTGTATCCGAGCTTGACGGCGAAGCGGAGACGACGGATGATGGGCAAAACGACGCGGAAGCGCAGTCCGGCGTCGACGACGAATCCGACGACGAGCAGGATGGCGAATCCTCCGCAGACGGAGAGTCCGAGCCAGAGAACGACGAACAGGACGAGGAGGAGAAGGTCGTCAACGAGTTCGACGACTTCTCGGACAAGTGGAACGACCCCAGCGGCAAGGAGGTCACGATGGCCGACATCGACGAATTCAAGCGGCGCTTCCTCCGCGTGCCCGGCCACCGCAAGGGCGAATGCCTCCAGCGTTCGCTCAACCTCCTTCCCGACGACCACGTCATGCTCCTGGCCGGAATCCTTCTGGACAAGTCCATGGACAAGGAGTACCTCGACATGGTCTTCAACGACGTCCTCAACCGCGACGAGGACGTGAAGAAGCCGATTCTCGCGGAACTTTACAAGGACAAGGAGCATCCGTGCTGGGCTGACACGGCATGGATCTTCGACGCAACCGGCGAGACGCCAGACGGTCAGCAGGGGCAGGAGACCGAAGAGCCTGCGGAAGAAGCGCAATGAAAGTAATAACCACGGACATTGAAGGGGTCAAGATCGTGGAACCGGACGTTTTCGGCGACGAGCGCGGATGGTTCTGCGAGACATACAGCAAGCCGAGGTACGAGAAGTTCGGCATCAAGGCGGATTTTGTGCAGGACAACGAGTCTATGTCCTCGCGCGGAGTCGTGCGCGGACTCCACTGGCAGGCCGCGCCGTTCACCCAGGCCAAGCTCGTGCGCGTGGAGCGCGGAGCGGTGCTTGACGTCGCGGTCGACATACGGGAGGGATCGCCGACCTACGGACGCCATGTCGCCGTCGAGCTGTCGTCCGTCAACAGGCGGCAGCTCTTCATCCCGAAGGGATTCGCGCACGGTTTCTTCGTGCTTGAAGACGACACGGTCTTCAGCTACAAGTGCGACGAGCCGTACAATCCCGGGTCCGAGCGCGGCATGCGCTTCGACGACCCCGATCTCGGCATCAAGTGGCCGGACGTCGGCGTTCCGCTGACCCTTTCGCCGAAGGACAGGATGCATCCACCATTCAAGGAGATCGAACCATGTCGAGAAAAGGCATAATACTCGCAGGCGGCGCGGGCTCGCGCCTCCACCCGCTCACGCGCGTCGTTTCCAAGCAGCTCCTGCCCGTCTACGACAAGCCGATGGTGTTCTATCCGCTTTCGACCCTGATGCTTGCGGGCATACGCGACGTGCTCATAATCTCCACGCCCGACGACCTGCCCAACTTCGAGCGGCTTTTCGGCGACGGCTCGCAGCTCGGAATGCGCTTCTCCTACAAGGTGCAGGAGCGCCCCGACGGACTCGCCCAGGCCTTCGTCCTCGGACGAGAATTCATAGGCGACGACGACGTCTGCCTTGTTTTGGGCGACAACATCTTCTACGGCGCGAACCTGCCGAAGCTCCTGAGGTCCGCCGCCGCGCGCAGCGAACCGACCGTCTTCGGCTACCGCGTAAGCGACCCCGAGCGGTACGGCGTGGTCGAATTCGACGAGGGCGGGCAGGCCGTCTCGCTAGAGGAGAAGCCCGCGAAGCCGCGGTCTAACTTTGCCGTCGTCGGACTCTACTTCTACCCGAACGACGTCGTGGACATCGCGGCGTCGCTCAAGCCTTCCGCCCGCGGCGAATACGAGATCACGGACGTCAACAAGGCGTACCTCGCCCAGCGCAGGCTGCACGTCGAGCTGATGGGGCGTGGCTTCGCCTGGCTGGACACGGGCACCCACCAGTCGCTTGCTGATGCGACGAACTTCGTCCGCGCGCTTGTCGAGCGGCAGGGGCTCCAGATATCGTGCCTTGAGGAAATCGCGTATTCCTCCGGATGGATAGACGCCGCGCAGCTGAAGTCGCTTGCCGACAGCTACGGCAAGTCGACGTACGGCGAATACCTCCGCCGTCTAGCCTAGCCCCAAATATGATATAATGTTCCCCAACTATGAACAAAGACAGTTTTGATTTCGGCGCGATGCTCGACGAGCAGCTCAAGGGCATCAAGCGTTCCTACAAGTTTGGCAAGGCGTTCAATGACGACAAGTCGATCGTGCGCCCGGAGAAGAAGTCCGTTCCCGCGGTAGCGGAAGGAGAAAACGCCACGCTCAAGGCGGCGTGGCAGGCAGGCGAAGCCGTTTCTGGGCTCGTCGAGAAGGAGGTCAAGGGCGGCTACGAGGTCACGGTTGCGGGAGAACGCGCGTTCTGCCCATTCTCCCAGATCGACATCTACCGCAAGGAGGCGTCCGAGTACGTCGGCCGCAAGTTCGAGTTCCTGATCACAGAATACTCGAAGGACGACCGCGGGCTCAGCGTCGTGCTGTCCCGCCGTCAGCTGCTGGAGATCCAGCGCCAGGCGATGAAGGAGGCGGTCCTCGAGCAGCTAAACGAGGGCGAGACGCTCAACGGCACGGTCACGAAGGTGCTGGATTTCGGGGCGTTCGTCGACCTTGGCGGACTCGAGGGCCTAGTGCCTGCGCGTGAAGTCGCGTGGGAGCGCGTGCCGGACCTCAACACGGTCCTCAAGGCGGGCGACGGCATAACGGTCAAGGTCCTTCACATCGACCGCGAGGCCGGCAAGGTCACGCTTTCGCGCAAGGAGTGCATCACGCGCACTTTCCGCAAGACCCCCGAAGAGGAGGAGGCGGCGCGCAACGCGGAGGAGGTCGCCGCGTGGATGAAGGAGAACGAGGAGCGCAACCGCAACGTCGGCTCGATCGCAGGCGCGTTCGACAAGCTCGGCCTTTGATTTTCGCAGAAGGAGCATTGAAATGAAGATCGGATTTTTTGGTGCAGGAAAGATGGCCGAGGGCATCCTCGGCGCGATAGCGGACAAGGCGTCCGTCGTCATGGCCGAAAAGGTCGAGGCGCGCCGCGCGGAGCTCGAAGCGAAGTACGGCGTGAAGACGACGGACAGCGTTGCCGCCGTTGCCAAGGCGTGCGACGTAGTGTTCCTCGCCGTGAGGCCGCAGGACGTGCAGTCCGTGGCGGACGAGCTGGGCGACGCGCTTTCGCAGGGGCAGACCCTCGTTTCCATCGTTGCGGGCAAGACGCTCGCCAAGCTTCGCGCGACGTTCGGCGACAGGCCCGCGCTCGTGCGCGTCATGCCCAACCTCGCGCTAAGGGCGAACGCCGGAATGTGCGCAGTCTGCGCAGACCCGTCCGTCCGCAAGGAGGTCCTCGACGAGGTCGTCGCGATTCTCGCCGGAGCTGGCGAGGCGGTTGTCCTCGATGAACGCCACTTCGACGCCGTGACGGCGCTCAGCGGTTCGGGTCCGGCCTATTTCGCCTACATGGAGGAGGCGATGACGGAAGGCGGAATCAAGCTTGGCCTTGATCCCAAGGTCGCGCGCCTTCTCGCGGAGCAGACGATGTACGGAACGGCCAAGTTCCTGCGCGAAAGCGGCATGGAGCTGCGTCCGTTCATCGACGGCGTGTGCACGAAGGGCGGGACGACAGCGGCAGGGATGACTAAGCTCGACGTGCCGCAGTTCAAGTCCATCGTCGCGGACACACTGGCGGCGGCGGCGCAGCGTTCGCGCGAGCTGGCCTGACGCCGAGGGGGAACGCGATGCGTGTCGGGCTGTACGGCGGAAGCTTCAACCCCGTCCATCTGGGGCACGTCGGCATCGCGCGCAGGGCGGTGGCGGACCTTGCGCTGGACAGGCTCGTCGTGATTCCTGCCTTCGTGTCGCCTTTCAAGACTGGCGCCTCGCCGAGCGACGGGGTGCTATTTCCCCCGGAGGAGCGTCTGCGGCTTGTCAGGCTTGCGTTTGCAGACGTTCCGCGCGCTTCGGTCGACGACCGCGAGCTCAGGCGTGGCGGCGTTTCCTACGCGATCGACACCGTCAGGGAGCTGCGCGCCGAGTTTGAGCGCGCCCTTGCGCCAGGGGATTCGCTGAAGCTCTTCTTTATCATAGGCGAGGATTCCGTCGCGGGGCTTCCAAGGTGGCGTGAATACGGCGAGCTGGTGAAGCTGTGCGAATTTGTCGCGTATCCAAGGACGCGCGAATCTTCCACTGAGATCCGGCGCCGGCTGGCTCGCGGAGAGCCGATGGACGATCTAGTGCCCACGGCTGTTCTCAGCGCGCTGAGGCGGGGATGCGAGAGCCCCAAAGGGTGAGCTGCGTCGCGTCGCCGATTGCTGTGAATGTGGCGGTCTTGTCGTTCGTCCCGTCTATCGCCATTGTCAGCGCAACGCCCCTGAAGGTGTCGATGCCGTCGAGCGTCACCGTTATGTACGGCGTTCCGGCCTCGACGTCCCAGCGGCCGGTGTGCGCCCCTGCGACGGTTTTGTCCGCCTTTAGCTCTATGCGCTCCGGCCTTGCGCCTCCGCCGTGTTCGTAGTCGACTTCGAGGCGGTGGAGGATGACGTCCCACGAGCCTGGCAGCGACCTGCGCGCAAGCCCCTTGGGGTCGATGCGCTCGCCGCGCGTGCGGTACGGGGCGGCGAGGAGCCATCCGTCCTTGTTCAGGAAGAGCTGGTGAACGCGGATGTAGTGTCCCTCGTGCCCTTGGTCGGTGCGCGTGTGGAAGACGATGTAGGCGCGTCCGTCGCTGTTTACTATGGCCGAGTTGTGTCCCTGCGCGACCGATCCGAACCGGTCGCCGGACCACTTGTAGGCGCCGAAGAGCCTCACGCCCCTCGGTCCGTTGAAGTTCATCTCGTACGTGTCGTGGAAGGGGGTGCGTCCGTTCTTGTCGAGGTACGGTCCGTCGGGGTTCTTCGACCTGAACACGCGCACGTTGTATCCGCCTTTGGCCTCCAGCTTGCCGTAGGACAGGAAGAGCCAGTACCATTCGCCGATGCGGCGGACGTACGATCCCTCTCCTGAGGCATACGAGCCACCGGCGATCTTCTTCCCGAAGTAGGGGTCTGAGTGTTCGTTCGCGGAGTATCTGACGCGCGTGTCGCGCAGTCCGGTCTTTTCGTCGAGCGCTAGCATGAAGATTCCGCCCGACCAGGAGCCGTATGTCATCCACATCCTCCCGTTTTCGTCGCGGAAGACGCACGGGTCGATGCAGTTCGGGAATGCGAGGCCCCACTTCTTGTTCTCCACGCCGAAGGCGGTGTAGCGCTCAGGCAGGGTCTTCGCGCCAAGCACGTCCGGCACGTCAGTGTCGGTCCAGTCGGACTCCGAGAAGCCGCCGTAGACTACGGAGCCGGCGTATTCGAACGGACCTTCCGCCTTCTCCGACGTGAGCAGCACGATGTTCGACTTCCAGTCGTCGCCGTTTGCCGAGAGGTAGACGCAGTACCTGCGCATCTTCCTGTTGTAGATGATGTCCGGAGCCCAGAGGTAGTCGAACCAGTTGCTGGCCGTGTCGTCCTTGTTCCATTTCCGTATCTGCGCGGCGGTTGCCGGCGAGATGCCGCTGCGAAGGAAGTCCGCCTGCCGCCAGCTGATGAGGTTGTCGCTTTTGGCGCATGCGAGATGGGTGCCGAAGATGTAGAACTTGCCGTCGGAGTCCCTGAAGACGGACGGGTCGTGCACGTGCGCTGTCCGCACCCATCCAGGCGGAGGGCGGAAGTTTCCGTCGCGCGACGGGTTCGGCGCGTCAGTGGCTGCGGAAAGCGACGTTGCGGCGGCTGCCAAGGCTAGGGCGGATATTGGTCTCATGCAGATGAAATTATACCAAAAAATGGCCCTGCGAGTCCGACTTGACGCATTGAGCAAAAAAAGAGTAAAATATATGCTTTATGTGCAAGAAGGAGCAAAAATGAAGCAGATTGGTGTTGCAATACTCGGTTTCGGGACTGTCGGCGCAGGTGTGGCCGACGGTCTGCTTAAGCATCGCGAGGTCATGGGCAGGCGTCTTGGCGTCGACATCGTCCTCAGGAAAATCGCCGATCTCGACATCACGACTCCTCGCGGCATCGAAGTCCCGGCGGAGGTGCTGACGACCGACGCGGCGGCTGCAATCGTCGATCCCGAGGTCCAGATCGTCGTCGAGACGATCGGCGGGACTGGAATCGCAAAGAAGTTCGTCCTTGACGCGCTCAACGCGAAGAAGTGCGTCGTCACGGCGAACAAGAAGCTCCTTGCCGAGTATGGCCGCGAGATATTCGACACGGCGAAGGCGAACGGCGTTGACATCTACTTCGGCGCGTCGGTCGGCGGCGGAATCCCGATCATCCGCGTTCTTCGCGAGGGCCTTGCCGGAAACGACATAGAGTCCATCCACGGCATTCTCAACGGCACCTGCAACTACATCCTCACGCGCATGGAGAACGAGGGCCTTCCCTTCGACGTCGTGCTGAAGGACGCGCAGAAGCTCGGCTACGCGGAGGCCAATCCGTCCCTCGACATCGACGGCTTCGACACCGCTCACAAGGCCTGCATCCTTGCGGCGCTTGCATTCGGCTTCCAGCCCAGCCTCGACCAGGTGCAAGTCGAGGGCATACGCAACCTCGCCGGGGAGGACGTCAAGTATGCGGCGGACTTCGGCTACCGCATCAAGCTCCTCGCTGTCGTAGCGCGGCACGGCGACGAAGTCGAGGTCGGGGTCCATCCCACGCTCGTTCCCTTCACCCACATGCTCTCCAACGTCAACGACGCGTTCAACGCGGCGATGGTCAAGGGCGACATGAGCGACTACACGATGTACTACGGGCGCGGCGCCGGGCGCGCCCCGACGGCGTCGACGGTTGTCGGCGACATCGGCGACATCGCGCGCAACCTCGCGCACGGCGAGACGCGCTATGAGCGCGGCGTTCCCAACTACGCAGAGGGCGCGGTCAAGCTGCGCGCGGCCGGCGAGATAAGCTCGAAGTACTACATCCGCTTCCAGGTCGCGGACAAGCCGGGCGCGTTCGGCACGATCGCGACGATACTCGGCAAGCACTCCGTGTCCATCTCCGCCGCGTCCCAGAAGGCGGGAAGCGTCGGCAACCAGCCCGTGCCCGTCGTCGTGCTGACGCACCTCGCCAAGGCGAAGGACCTCGAGGTCGCCCTTGAGGAGATACTTGCAAGCGGCGTGATCGGCGCAAACCCCGTCGCGCTTCGCGTCCTCTGATTTCCAACAACCAACCAGAAGATCCAAAATGAAAGTCTGCAAATTCGGCGGCTCCTCCCTCGCGAACGCCGCCCAGCTCAACAAGGTCATCGACATCGTGTTCGCCGACCCGGCCCGTCGCATCGTGGTCGTTTCGGCCCCCGGCAAGCGCCATTCCGGCGACACCAAGGTAACGGATCTTCTGATTACGCTCGCCGACACGGCGCTCAAGGGCGAGAACACGGACCGCCAGTTCGGCGCCGTCGTCGAGCGCTACGCCGAGATCGCGCAGGAGCTCCACCTCGGCGACGAGATCATCCGCGAGATCGAGCACGACCTTATGGACCGCCTGGCGCAGGTCGCCTCGCTCGGGAAGGCCGAGTTCATGGACCTTATGAAGGCGGCCGGTGAGGACAACAACGCCAAGCTCGTCGCCGTTGCGGTCGCCGCGCGCGGCAAGAAGGCGCGCTACGCCTCGCCGAAGGACACGGGAATGGTGCTCATGGGCGAGTTCGGCGACGCGCAGCTCGATCCCTCCAGCTACGCCCGGCTTTCGCGCGCGTTCTCCAACTTCGACGGAATCGTCATCTACCCCGGCTTCTTCGGCTACACGAAGGAGGGCAAGGTCGCGACCTTCCCGCGCGGAGGCAGCGACATAACGGGCTCGATCCTCGCTGCGGCCGTCTGCGCGGACGTCTACGAGAACTTCACTGACGTCGACTCGGTCTATCCCGTCGATCCTCGCATCGTCCCAGACGTCAAGGAAGGCATCCCGACGATGACCTACCGCGAGATGCGCGAGCTCGCCTACGCGGGTTTCGGCGTGTTCAACGACGACGCCGTCATACCGGCCGTCCGCGCCCGCATCCCGATCAACATCCGCAACACGAACCATCCGTCCGAACCCGGCACGATGATCCAGCAGTCCCGCCGAGTCGTCCCCGGCACGGTCGTCGGCATCGCCTCGGCCGACAATTTCTGCAACATAGTCGTCGACAAGTACCTGATGAACCGCGAGATCGGCTTCGGACGCCGCCTCCTCCAGGTCCTCGAGAACGAAGGCGTCGCATACGAGCACATGCCCTCGGGCGTCGACTCGCAGTGCGTCATCATCAAGGACCAGTACCTTCCCAAGGAGAAGGAGCACCGCGTCGTCCAGGCGATCAAGCGCGAGCTCAACCCCGACAACGTCCTCGTCGAGCGCGACATAACGATCATAATGGTCGTGGGCGAGGGCATGTGCTACACGTCGGGCATGTTCGCGAAGGCCTGCCTTGCGCTCGCCTCGGCGGGCATCAACATCTCGATGGTCAACCAGGGTTCGAGCGAGGTCAGCTTCATGCTCGCCATACGCAGCAAGGACCGCGATATGGCCGTCCAGTCCCTCTACAAGGCCTTCTTCAGCTGAGCGCTTTGCAGTCCCCGCAGGGGGCACTTGACGGCGAACGGCAAAATACGATATAATATACACTCAAATTTCACACCGAAAGAGTAAGAACCATGAAAGCAGACATCCATCCGAACTACGGCGAGGCGACCATAACGTGCGCGTGCGGCAACGTCATAACGACGCGCTCGACCAAGAAGTCCATGCAGGTCAACACCTGCTCGGCGTGCCACCCCTACTTCACCGGCCAGAAGACGATGGTCGACACAGAGGGCCGCGTCGACTCCTTCAAGAAGCGCTACGCGAAGTTCGCGAAGTAAGCCTTGCTGGACGCAAGACAGATCGAGAACGTTCTGGGTCGCCTTGGATCCGTCGAGTCGGATCTCGGCGACCCGAATGTTTTGGCTGACGCGAAGCGTTATCGCGCCACGCTGCGCGACCATTCCTTTTTAAAGAGGCTTGAGAGCGCGTATTCCGCCTATTCCAAGGCGGTTTCGGACATTGCAGGCAACGAGGAGCTGCTGTCCGACCCTGATTTCAAGGCAGACGCCGAGGCCGAGATAGCGTCCCTCAGGGAGCAGCTGCCCGAGCTTGAGCACCGCGTGCTCGGCGCGCTTCTGCCGCCCGATCCCCTGGAGGGGCGTAACGCCGTCATGGAGATCCGCGCCGGGACGGGCGGAGACGAGGCGGCTCTTTTTGCTGGCGACCTCTTCAGGATGTATTCCCGCTACGCCGAGGCGAAGGGCTGGAAGATTTCGGTGATGAACGCGTCCGAGACTTCGCTCGACGGCTACAAGGAAGTCGTTTTCACGGTCGAGGGCGATGGAACATACGGCAGGTTCCGGTTCGAGTCGGGCGGGCACCGCGTGCAGCGCGTCCCCGTCACGGAGGCGCAGGGCAGGATACATACTTCCGCCGCCACCGTCGTCGTGTTTCCCGAGGCGGACGAGGAGGACGACCTGGAGATACCCGAGAAGGACATCCGCATCGACCTCTTCTGCGCGGGCGGCGCGGGCGGTCAGCATGTCAACAAGACGGAGTCCGCCGTCCGCATGACGCACCTTCCCACCGGACTTGTAGCCGTGTGCCAGGACGAGCGTTCGCAGCAGCGTAACCGCGAGAAGTGCTTTGCAACGCTCAAGGCGAGGATCCTCGACTTCAAGCGGCGCGAGGAGGAGGCGAAGCTCGGCGCGGACCGTCTTTCCCTGCGCGGAAGCGGCGATCGCTCGGAGCGCATCCGCACCTACAATTTTCCGCAGAACCGGATGACGGACCACAGAATAGACCTTACGCTCTATTCGCTCGACCGCATAATCGACGGCGATCTGGACGGGCTGCTCGACGCGCTTGCGAGCCATGACCTCGACGAGCGCATAGCGCGCGCCCTGAAGTCCGCGCACTGATCGCGTTTCCCCCATTTTCCGCATTGAATCTCGTTCCGCCGTTTGGTAAAATAGTGTCAATAATGGTTGTAGAACGCGACCATAAAACACATGCTAAACGCAATAAAATAACATAAAGAAACATACAGAATAGACAGGGGTAAACTAAATGATGTCAAATCTTCTTCTCTGTGCACTTAAGTTCCCTACGGGAATTGTTGTCGGAGTCATATCGGCTGTCGTAATAGTGCTGATCTTCATAATGTCCTACATCAAGGCGCCGCCGGACAAGGCGTACATCATCAGCGGCCTCAAGAAGCGCATCATCATCGGCGGCGCGGGGCTGCGCATCCCGTTCCTCGAGCGTCTCGACATCGTCACCCTCGAGCTCATCCAGGTCGACGTCAAGACGAAGCAGAAGGTGCCCAACAAGGACTTCATCAACGTCAACGTCGATGCCGTCGTCAACATCAAGGTCGGCAAGAACCCCCAGATGATCGAGCTCGCCGCGATGAACTTCCTGAACTCGCGCCCGCAGTACATCTCCGACCTCGCCAAGGAGGTCCTAGAGGGCAACATGCGCGAAATCGTCGGCGAAATGACGACGAAGGACATGGTGCTCAACCGCCAGCAGTTCGCCGAGAAGGTCAAGAAGAACGCCGAGCCCGATTTAGAACGCATGGGTCTCGAGATCGTCTCGTTCAACGTCCAGAACTTCTCGGACGACGACAAGGCGATCGAGAACCTCGGCATCGACAACATCGCGACGATCTCGAAGGACGCGCAGATCGCCAAGGCGAACGCAAACGCCGAGGTCCAGAAGGCGCAGGCCAAGGCCTCTAAGGAAGCCAACGACGCGCGAGTCGCCGCGGAGACCGAGATCGCCCAGAAGAACAACGACCTCGAGATCAAGAAGGCCGAGCTGAAGAAGCAGGCCGACATCCAGATCGCGATCGCCGAGGCGGCCAAGGGCATCCAGGCCGAAGAGCAGCGCAAGATCAAGGAGATCGCGGCAGGCGACGCGAACATCGCGGCCCTCGAGAAGACGACCGAGCAGAAGGAGCGCGAGGTCGCCATCACCGAGAAGATGCTCGACGCGAACATCCGCAAGAAGGCCGAGGCGGACAAGTTCGCCCAGCAGCAGGCTGCGGACGCGGCGCTCTACACGATCGAGAAGAACGCGGCTGCGGAGCTCGCCAAGCGCACGCGCGCGGCCGAGGCTTCGAAGATAGAGGCGGAGCGCAACGCCGAGGCGATAAAGGCGCTTGCCGAGGCCGAGAAGGTCAAGGGCGAGAACGAGGCGTTTGTCACGAAGGCCAAGGGCGACGCCGAGGCAGAGGCAATCAAGGCGAAGGCCCTTGCGGAGGCCGAAGGTCTCATGCGCAAGGCGGAGGCGATGGAGAAGTACGGCGAAGCCGCGAAGATGGACCTTCAGCTCCAGGTCGCAAAGGCGTTTGTCGAGGTTCTCCCCGAAGTCGCCAAGGGGGTCGCGAGCGCGTACACGAAGGTCGGCAACATCACGATGTACGGCGACCAGTCGTCCGCCCTCGTAGGCAGCGTCATAGACAAGACGACGCAGCTCTCCGAAGGCCTTTCCAAGGGACTCGGGCTCGACCTCAAGTCGCTCTTCACCGGCGCGCTCGGCATGAAGCTCGTAGACGCGGCGAAGGATTCCAAGAAGCCCTCCGACAAGTCCGCCAGCTGAGGCTGCCGCAAGATGGAACTTCTCGAGATAGTAGAAAGGACCCTGGACGAGGTTCTGCCGCGCGCGGAATCCCGTCCGGCCGTCCTCTCCGAGTCGATGCGCTACGCCGTCGGAACAGGCGGCAAGCGGATCCGTCCGCTCATCTGTCTCGCGTCGTCGGTCGCCGTCGGAGGGAATGCGGAGGACGCGCGCTATCCCGCGGCTGCGATCGAGCTGCTGCACAACTACACGCTCGTCCACGACGATCTTCCTGCGATGGACAACGACACCGAGCGTCGCGGAAAGCCGACAGTGTGGGCGAAGTACGGCGAGGCGAACGCCATCCTCTGCGGCGACGCGCTCCAGGCGCTCGCCTTCGCGGCCGCGGCAAAAGCGCCGCGGAACGTCGCGGAGATAGTCGCAGAACTTGCGGACAAGGCCGTCGGGGTCGTTCGCGGACAGGTTGAGGACGTTGCCGCCGCGGCTGATCCCTCCATCAGGCCGGACGTTCCTTTCGTGTACGAGCACAAGACGTCCGACCTCTTCGTCGCCGCAGCCGTCATGGGCGGTTTCGCCGGCGGAGGCTCGCCGGAGTCCATCGCCGCCCTGCGCGAGTTCGCGCTGAATCTCGGACTCGCTTTCCAGTACGAGGACGACTTGATCGACGGCGACTCGCCGTACGACCGCGCGACGACGGAGCGACTGGCGCGCGAAACGACCCAGGCCGCCGTCGATGCGCTCGCGCGGCTTCCGGGCAAAACGGATTTCCTCCGCACCCTTGCGGAAAAGCTGCTGGGGCGCAAGGTCTGATGTCCTCCGGTTTCGACATAGAGAAGATGCTGGCCGAGCGTCCGTCGGAGGCGCGTCAGCCAGGCGGGCTTCTCCGTGTCGGACAGTCCATCGGCCCGTGGCGCGTCATCGCTTTTCTTGGACGCGGGCGCTCGTCCGAGGTCTACCGCGTCGTCAACACGAGGATCGGCGGCGACGGTGCGCTCAAGATACTTGCGGACGGAGGCATGGGGCTCAGGGAGCGGTTCCTTTTCGAGCGCGAACTCGTCGGGTCGCTTTCCATCCCGGCTTTGCCGCGTTTCTTCGGTTCAGGCGAGCACGAGGGGCGTCCATACTACGTAATGGAGCATCTCCAGCCGCTGACGCTTCCCCTTGAAAAGGACGAGGCTCCGCGTTTCGTCGCCATGCTTGCGCGGTCGGTCGCCGCGCTGCACGAGGCGGGGTTCCTGCACCGCGACCTTAAGCCCGCGAACGTTCTCAGGCGCGTAAACGGCGAGCCGGTCATAATCGATCTCGGGCTCGTCAAGCGGTCGGCGCGGGATGACGGCGCGCCGCAGTCTCCGAGCGAGTTGTCGATGATAGGCGGAAAGCGGCTGGGCGTCGGGACTCTCGACTTCGCTGCCCCGGAGCAGCTTCTCAAGGGGGAGGCGACCGAGGCGAGCGATGTCTTCGCGCTTGGAAAGGTGCTGAAGGCCTGCTGCGGACCGCGCGCCACGAAGGCGATGCGCGAGGTGATAAGAAGGGCGACTGCGGAGGATCCGTCCGACCGTTATCCCACGGCAAAGGAATTCGCCGACGCAGTCGATTCAGGGGAGAGGCCGCGCTTTGTGTCCTTTATCGCAGGAACCGGCATTCGCAAGGCAGCTGTCGCGTGCGTCGCGCTCGTTGTGTTTTCGCTGTCGGTTGTCCTCGCCTGGCGAGGCGGCAAGGCGTCCGGGCGCGAGGAGGCAGGTCCCTCGAATCCCGGAACGGCTACCTCGATGCCAGGCCCCAAGATGCCAGACCCCAAGATGTCGGTTACGCAGATGCCGGGTGAATCGGACGAGGATCATTTCCGCCGTCTGCTGAAGCTTGCGCTGGACGGCGGTGTCGATGCGTCCGCCGCCGTTGCCGAGGCGTACTTCAACGGACACGGCGTTGCGACGAACCAGAGCGAGGCGGTCGAGTGGTACCGCATTGCGGCGGACGGCGGACATGTCGGCTCGCTTGCGACGTTGGGGCTCTGCCGCCTGCGCGGGCTGGGATGCGAGAAGGACGCGGGCGAGGCGGCGTCGCTTTTCCTTGAGGCGGCGAACAAGGGACATCTTGGGTCGATGGCGAACCTTGCGTTCTGCTTCATGCACGGGCTTGGCGTGGACCGCGACCCGGAGGCTGCGTTCGGCTGGGCGATGATGGCCGCCGAGCGCGGGCATGCGGCTGCGCAGACTTTCGTTGGCGAGTGCTATCTGGACGGCAGGGGCGTTGCGCAGGACCGCCGCCGTGCGGACGACTGGCTCACGCGCGCAGCGCGCCAGGGGAACGAACGCGCACAGATGCTTCTTCGCACGCGCTGAGCGCCGCGTTGGCCGTACCTCTTGGAAGGCGAAAAATTGGCGCAGTTGACGTTTTTTCAGAAATAGTGTATAATAGTCGCGTCTGCTAGGGGAGCAGGCGGAAAGGGTAAGACGAAGAGAATGGTTAAGGCAAACTCAAATTATGGTGTTGAGAAAGGCGATTTGATGGCCGCTGAATGCGGCCACAGTGGTCTTCCTTTGCGTCAGTCTGCCCCCGCCCCCCC